>NZ_CP023737.1:3899124-4203978 GCF_002752655.1 Methylosinus trichosporium OB3b
CGAGCACCAGATCGCCGGGGTCGGTGGTCATGAGGATGCAGCGTTGAACCACGTCTGAAATTGTTTTGACGACGTATATTCTGTCTTCTCCAAACCCGGACGGACTGACATCCGTCCAGTTATTTTCGACCTGCGAATAGCTTGACTCAACGTGGTAGTTTTTCCATCTTAAACTGTTACCAACGGCGAACAGTCTCCCCGATTTTGAAAGCCGACTTTCCAGCCCAGCAGCGAAAGACCAACCTCGTTTGCCCGATGGCTGAAATTTCCGTCCATTATGACTGACAATGAATCGGCTGCTTGCCGAGCAAAGCGTCGGCCGAACTTGATAGGGCGACGGCTGCGGTGTCAACTCGGGCGTGCAGCGCGGAAATCTGACCGGCGAGGAAGCGCGCGCGAGTGGGCTCGCTGATTCGCAGGGCCAGAATCAGCGTCGCAGAATGTCTCGATTCCGCAATTGCAGATGGCAATGATTCCAATGATTTGCAGAATTTTGGCTGGGGCGGGAGGATTCGAACCTCCGTATGGCGGAATCAAAATCCGCTGCCTTACCACTTGGCGACGCCCCAACAGCCCGCTTCGTCGAAGGCGGGCGCTCTCCCATAATGCCGGCTCGCCGCCGCCGCAACTCCCTCTCGCCGGTCACCCCCAGGCGTGCAGCGGGGTGAAGCGGGCGAATTTCTTGGATTGATGGCGGTCCATCCGCGCCAGCACGTCGCGCAAAAAAATCACCGCTTCGGGGAGAAAGGGCCCCTTGTTCAGCATCACGCATTCGGCCCGCTGCGCCATCGCCGCGTCGGTCGTCTCGGCGCGGCTCGGCGCGCCGTCGCGGATGAACTGGTCCAGCACCTGCGTCGCCCACACCACCGGCACATGCGCCGCCTCGCACAGCCACAGGATCTCCTCCTGCATCTCCGAGAGCCGGGCGAAGCCGAGCTCGACCGCGAGATCGCCGCGCGCAATCATCACCGCGGTCGGGTGATGCGCCGCCGATGTCGTGATCAGCCGCGGCAGATTGCGCACCGCGAGCGGCGTCTCGATCTTCAGCACCAGCGCCTGCCGCGGCCGCTCCCCGCGCCGCGCCGCGAGATGATCCTGCAGCAGCTCCACATCCGCCGGCTCCTGCACGAAGGAGAAGCCGACGAGATCGGCGAGCTCGGCGACGATGTCGAGATCGGCGAAATCCTTGGGCGTCAGCGGCGGCAGGCGGAGGTCGGTCGTCGGAAAATTCAGCCCCTTCTCGAGCTTCAGCCGCTCGCCCTTGGCGCGCGCGACGAAGACTTCGAGCTCCACCCCGTCCGGCCGCCGGCCGACGACTCGCGCGCCGATCTTCCCGTCATTGATCCACACTTCCGCCCCCGGAGCGAGCTGGTCGACGACTTCCGGAAAGGACGGAAGCGCCGCCACCGGCCCGCGCGTGCGCGGGTCGAGCGTCGTGACCAGGGCGAAGCGGTCGCCGCGAAACAGGCGCAGCTTGTCCGGCGCGCGCAGGCGCTCGATCCGGCATTTGGGCCCGGCGATGTCCATCAGCACGCGGCAGGAGCGGTTCATCTCCGTTTCGGCGGCGCGTATATGGGCGACCATTCGGGCCCAGGCGTCGGCGTCGTCATGTGCGCAATTTATGCGCGCGCAGCCCATGCCCGCCTCCATCAGCCGGCGAAGGAGGCCGGGGTCGCTCGCCGCCTCGCTCGGCAGGGTGACCATCACCACGGCGCGCGGCGTCGCTGGAACGGGGCCGAAGATGAGGTCGCGCGCGGCGAGCAGCGCCTCCTCGCCGGCGCGCATGGCCGCTGGCGGCGGGTAGGGCGCGTCGCCTTCGCCGCAGAGCCGCCGCAGAGTGGCGATGATGGCGTCGAGCGCGGCGAGCACCTTGGCCTCGCTGCGGCCGAGCGAGGAGAGGCCGAGCGCCGCGAGCCGCGTCTGCAGCGCGCTGAGATCGCGCCGCCGCAGCGCGAGATAATGGGCGAGATTCTCCGCCGCCGGCGCGAATCCGCTGCCGGCGACCTCTTCGCCCCAGCCGTGGAGAATCGCGGCGGCGTCGGCGACCACCTCCTCGCGCAGCAGCCGCAGCGCCCTCAGAAGGTCCTCGAGCTCGTTTCGCGTCGCGGTCGGTGAGGTCATTCGTTCGGCGCTCGTCGGGTTGCGTGTCGACCTCTCGTCCGCCATTGTGACGATAGCGTCTCGAGGGCTCGCGACAGGACGCCGCGCCTCATGCGATCATGGCGCCGGCGGCGTCCGCCGCCTGTCGCAGAGTCGCGAGGTTGTGCGCATAGGCGTCGGCGCCGCCGGCGAAGGCCGCCGAGCCGGCGACGAGCGTGTCCGCTCCCGCCTCGACGATCGCCGTCGTGGTCGCCGGCGTCACGCCGCCGTCCACCTGGAGGCGGATGGGGCGCCGCCCGATCATCTCGCGAATGGCGCGGATCTTGGCGAGCTGACTGTGGATGAAGCTCTGGCCGCCGAAGCCGGGGTCGACGGTCATCACCAGAATGAGATCGACGTCGTCGAGAACATGGACGAGCGCAGTCTCGTGCGTCGCCGGATTGAGCGAGACGCCCGCCTTCTTGCCGCGCGCGCGGATCGCCTGCAGCGTGCGATGTAGATGCGGCCCGCCCTCGGCATGGGCGGTGATGATGTCGGCGCCGGCCTCGGCGAAGGCGCCGATATAGGGATCGGCCGGCGCGATCATCAGATGCGCGTCGAGCGGCAGCTTCGTCACGCGCCGAAGCGCCGCCACGACGCCGGGGCCGAAAGTGATATTGGGCACGAAATGCCCGTCCATCACGTCGAGATGCAGCCAGTCCGCGCCGGCCGCCTCCATCGCGCGGGCTTCGTCCCCGAGGCGCGCGAAATCGGCGGAGAGGATGCTGGGGGCGAGGAGAACTTCTGCCATTGACGCGTAGCGCTCCGGTGAAGGAGGATCGAGGCCCGATGCAGGAGCCTTCGACCGGGGGAGGGGCGTCGGCGGCGCGCGAGCGCGCATGCGCCCGGTCGTCGTAGACTGTGGTCGCGTCGCTCCGACGGCGCAGGCGTTCAGGCTCCCGCCGGCGAGGAAACGACGCCTCGGACAGAACTTATCATATCGGCCGCAGTTCCCGCGAGGCCGATGAAATCGGGCGCTTTCGTCGGCTGCGCGGCGTCAGAATTGGGCAAGGCGCCGGGCGCATCATTGAAACGCATTTTCGAGCGATTGTTCGGCCGCTGGCCGCGAGGGGGGTAGGTTGATGACATTTTGCCGATTTGTCGCCGCGACGGCGTTCGCGGCCGCAGCGATCGTTTCGTCGCCGGGCGGCGCGCGGGCGCAGAGCGCCGCGCCCGCGCTCGAAGGAAGCCTGCTGGTGCGCTGGGCCGATCCGCGACCGGGCCAGACCGGGGGTGATATGCGCTTCGCGCTCGCGCGGCCCGACGGCTCGGTCACGCCGCTCACGGTCGCTCCGGCGGATCGCGCCTTTGCGATCGGGGCCTTCGGCAAGACTGTGCGGGTGGAGACGCATGATGCGCAAGCGATGGCGGGCGCTCCAGTCGTCGCGGAGAAGATCACGGTTCTCGGGGCCGAGAAGGAAGCGCTGGAGCCTGCCGCCGCCGTCACCAAGCGCGTGCTGTTCATTCTGCTGCGCTTCAAGGGCGATGCGCAGAAGCCGCATGCGCCGGCTTTCTACGCCGGCCTCACCAATCCGCTGCTGCCCGACAGCGCGCTGAAAACGCCGGCGACGATCAACGGCTTCTACAGCGTGACCTCCTATAAGAAGCTGCTGTGGAGCGGCGATGTCGCCGGCGTCGGCGGCTTGACGGCGACCGATTGGCTGACGCTGCCGCGCACCAAGACGGAATACGCCGATTGCGGCTGGTCCGGCGTCTGCGCCGATCTCGATCTCCTCGCCGATGATGCGATGAAGCTCGCCAAGGGGCAGGGCGTCGACGTCTCCGGCTATGACAATGTGAATCTCGTCCTCAACAATGATCTCGACTGCTGCGCCTGGGGCGGCGGCTTCGTGTTCGAGAACAAGGTCTATGGCGCAACCTGGGAGCCGCCGTGGGGACAGGAGGCGGCGACCTATGTCCATGAGATGGGGCACAGCCTCGGCCTGCCGCATTCGGGCTGGGTCTATTACGCCTATGACAGCCCTTGGGACGAGATGAGCTCCGGCTCCACCGCCAAATTCCTCACCTGCGGCTCCTACAATTCCGCCAATAGCGCGAATGCGACGCAGACGCTCACCTGCAGAGCGCCCGGCGGCGGCTTCATCTCCGCGCATAAGGACAAGCTCGGCTGGATTCCGGCGGCCAACAAGCTCGTCGTCGACAAGATTTCGACGCAGACGGTGGCGCTCGAGGGGGAGGCCTCGCCCTTGGGCTCGCGGCTCAAGATGATCAAGATTTGCCTTGTCGGCCAGCCCTGCGACGGCGCCTCGGCGCATTATCTGACGGTCGAGGCGCGGGTGAAGACCGTCGCTTACGACAAGGGCTTGCCGGGCGAGGGAATCATCGTCCATGATTTTCGCGCCAATCGCGCGCCGCGAGGCGTCGGCAACGCCTGCTTCTTCAACTCGACGAGCGGCTGGGCGGTGCCGGCGGACGCCACCGTCAATGATTATCGCGGCGCGCCGAATTGCGACGCCGGCGGTCGCGTCTATCCGAAATATGCGCTGTTCAATGCGCAATATCCGGTCGGGCGATTCTACAATTCGACGACCTATGGAATCCGCGTCGACGTGCTGAGCCGGTCGGGGTCGGTCTTCAACGTCAAGGTCACGCGCTCGAAGTGACTCGCGCGCCTTCAGGCTCGCAATTCGCCGCAATTCCAACGGAAGCCAAGTCCGTCATTGCGAGCGTAGCGAAGCAATCCAGCGCCGTGGGGCGGCCCCTGGGTTGCTTCGTCGCTTCGCTCCTCGCAATGACGGCGCTCCATCATTGCGGCTTCTCCTGACGCAGTCGAATTACTCCGCCGCCTTCTTGGTCGAGAATTGCGGATCGAGCGCGCCCGAGGCGTAGCGCTTGGCCATTTCCGCCAGCGGCACGGGCTTGATCTTCGAGGCCATGCCGGCGGCGCCGAACTCCTCATAGCGCTGCTTGCAGACCTTGCGCATCGCTTCCTGCGCCGGCTTCAGATATTTACGCGGGTCGAATTCGCCCTTGTTTTTCAGCAGAGTGGAGCGGATCGACGCCGTCACGGCGATGCGACAATCGGTGTCGATGTTGATCTTGCGCACGCCGAATTTGATGCCGCGCTGAATCTCTTCGACCGGCACGCCCCATGTCTGCGGCATCTCGCCGCCGGCCGCATTGAACGCGTCCTGCAGATCCTGCGGAACCGAGGAGGAGCCGTGCATCACGAGATGCGTGTTCGGCAGGCGATTGTGGATCTCCTCGATCACATGCATCGCCAGAATGGCGCCGTCGGGCTTGCGCGAGAATTTATAGGCGCCATGCGAGGTGCCCATGGCGATGGCGAGAGCGTCGACCTTGGTGCGCGCGACGAAGTCGACGGCCTGGTCGGGGTCGGTCAGCAGCTGGTCGTGGCTGAGCTTGCCCTCGGCGCCATGGCCGTCCTCCTTCTCGCCCTCGCCGGTCTCCAGCGAGCCGAGCACGCCGAGCTCGCCCTCGACCGACGCGCCGACCCAATGGGCGAGATCGACGACGCGGCGCGTCACCGCGACATTGTAATCATAGCTCGCCGGCGTCTTGCCGTCGGCCTCGAGCGAGCCGTCCATCATCACCGAGGTGAAGCCGTAGCGGATGGCGCTGGCGCAGGTCGCTTCGCTATTGCCGTGATCCTGATGCATCACCAGCGGAATGTCCGGATACATGATGGCGAGCGCTTCGATCATCTTCGCGAGCATCACGTCATTGGCGTAGGAGCGCGCGCCGCGGCTCGCCTGAATGATGACCGGCGCGTCGACTGAGGCCGCGGCCTCCATCACCGCGAGGCCCTGCTCCATATTGTTGATGTTGAAGGCCGGCACGCCATAGTCGTGCTCGGCGGCATGGTCGAGTAGCTGTCGCAATGTGATGAGGGCCATGGCCGTTCCTCCCCTTGGAGCGCGTTCCGATCGAACGGAAAGGTTCGCTCGATCAGAATCGCTCGATCGAAAGAATGCTCGCGTCATCCGATCCGCTCGGATCGGATGACGCTCTCGAAACCGTCAGGCTCGCAGCAGCGTTTCGGCCGCGGCCGCCACATTCTCGGCGGTGACGCCGAAATGCCGGTAGAGCGTTCCCGCCGGCGCGCTGGCGCCGAAGCCGCTCATGCCGACGAACTCGCCACGATCGCCGAGCCAGCGGTCCCAGCCGAAGCGCGACGCCGCCTCGACGGCGACGCGCGGCGTCGAGCCCAGCACCCTGTTGCGATAGGCGGCGGACTGCGCCTCGAACAGCTCCCAGCAGGGCATCGAGACCACAGCGGCGCGCACGCCGCGCGTCCATAATAGATCGGCGGCGGCGAGCGCAATTTCCACCTCCGAGCCGGTGGCGATCAAAGTGACTTGGCGCCCTGAGCTCGGCTCGCGCAGCACATAGGCTCCGCGGGCCGAGAGATTCTCGGAAATCGGCCGCTCGAGCGTCGCCAGATTCTGCCGCGACAGGCTCAGCACCGAGGGCGTGCGCCGCGTCGTCAGCGCAATCTCCCAGCACTCGGCCGTCTCGATCGCATCCGCCGGGCGGAAGACGTTGAGATTGGGCATGGCGCGCAGGCTGGCGAGATGCTCGATCGGCTGATGCGTCGGCCCGTCCTCGCCGAGGCCGATCGAATCATGGGTCATCACATAGACGACGCGCTGGTTCATCAGCGCCGACAGGCGCATGGCGCCGCGCGCATAATCGGAGAAGACGAGGAAGGTGCCGCCATAGGGAACGAAGCCGCCATGCAGCGCAACGCCGTTCATCGCCGCGGCCATGCCATGCTCTCGCACGCCATAGTGAATGTAGCGGCCGGAGAAATCCTCCGCCGTCACCGAGCCCAGGCCCTTGGTGATGGTGAAATTGGAATGGGTGAGATCGGCCGAGCCGCCGATGGTTCGGCTCGTCGCTTCGTTGACGACGGCGAGCGTCGTCTCGGAGGATTTGCGCGTCGCGATCTTGGGCATCTCGCTCGCGAATTTGGCGCGCAGCGCCGCCAGCGGCGCGGCGATCTCGCTCGCTATGTCGCCGCTCAGAAATGTCTCGAACTCGGCGCGCTTCGGCGACGCTGCGAGCCGCTGCTCCCAAGCGAGCCGCGCCTCGCGTCCGCGCGCGCCGGCGGCGCGCCAATCGGCGAGCACCTCCTCCGGGACCTCGAAGGGCGCATAGGGCCATCCGAGCTCGGCGCGGGCGAGCTCGATCTCCGTTTCGCCGAGCGGCGCGCCATGCACGCTCTCCTTGCCCTGCTTGCCGGGCGCGCCATAGCCGATGACGCTGCGGCAGGCGATCAGCGACGGCCGCGCATCCTGCTGCGCCGCCGCCAGCGCCGCGGCGATCTCTTGCGGGGCATGGCCGTCGACGCGTTGGACATGCCAGCCGGAGGCGGAAAAGCGCGCGAGCTGATCGGTCGAGGTCGAGAGCGTCGTCGGTCCGTCGATGGAAATGCCATTATCGTCCCAGAGGACGATCAGCCGACCGAGGCGCAGATGGCCGGCGAGATCGATCGCCTCATGGCTCACGCCCTCCATCAGGCAGCCGTCGCCGGCGAGCACATAGGTGCGGTGGTCGACGAGATCGTCGCTGAAGCGCGCCGCCTGCAGTCGTTCGGCGATGGCGAAACCGACCGCGGTGGCGAGGCCCTGGCCGAGCGGGCCGGTGGTGGTCTCGACGCCGATCGTATGGCCGTATTCGGGATGGCCCGGCGTCTTGGCGCCGAACTGGCGGAAGCTCTTCAAATCCTCGATGACGACCCCCGGATAGCCGAGCAGATAGAGCAACGCGTACAGCAGCATCGAGCCGTGGCCGGCCGACAGCACGAAGCGGTCGCGGTTCGGCCAATCGGGGGCCGAAGCGTCGAAGGTCATGACCTCCTTGAACAGCACGGTCGCGACATCGGCCATGCCCATCGGCATGCCGGGATGGCCGGATTTGGCCTTCTCCACCGCATCCATCGCCAGCGCGCGGATGGCGTTGGCGGCGCGGCGCTCCTCCCCGGCGGCGGCGACGGCGGCGATGTCCTCTAGCACATTCGACATTTCTTCTTCTTCCTCAGGCCGCGCCTCGCTTGCGCTTCATCAGCTCCAGAATGCGCGGCGTTAGAATGAGCTGCATGGCGAGATCGAGCTTGTTGCCGGGGATGACGATCGAATTGGCGCGGGACATCCAGCTGCCGGCGATCATCGCGACGAGATAGGGGAAATCGACGCCGCGCGGATCGCGGAAGCGGATCACGACGATCGATTCGTCCGGGCTCGGAATGGAGCGCGCGACGAAGGGGTTGGAGGTGTCGACCGTCGCCGCCCGCTGGAAGTTGATGTCGGTCTCGGAGAATTGCGGGCAGATGTAATGCACATAATCCGGCATGCGGCGCAGGATGGTCTCTGTCACCGCCTCCGTGGTGTAGCCGCGCATGTTGCGGTCGCGGTGGAGCTTCTGCGTCCATTCGAGATTGATGACCGGCACCACGCCGATCTTGAGGTCGGCGTAGCGCGCGACATTGACCTCCTCGGTCACCACTGCGCCGTGCAGGCCTTCATAGAACAGGAGATCGGTGTTGGCGGGCAGCTCCTGCCAGGGCGTGAAGGTTCCGGGCGGCGAGCCGAGCACGGCGGCCTCGTTCTCGTCATGGACATAATGGCGATAGCGGCCCGTGCCGGTCTCTCCATATTCCTTGAACAGCGATTCGAGCTCGCCGAGCAGATTGGACTCGGGGCCGAAATGGCTGAAATGGGCGTGGCCATGCGCATGCGCCTCGGCCATCGCCACTTTCATCTCCTCGCGGTCGTAGCGATGGAAGGAATCGCCCTCGACATAGGCGACCTCCACCTTCTCGCGCCGAAAAATCTGCTCGAAAGTCTGCTTGACCGAGCTGGTGCCGGCCCCCGAGGAGCCGGTGATGGAGATGATCGGGTGCCTGATCGACATGGCGGCGCTCACCGCGGGGTTCATCGAATCCTTGAACGTCTCGCGCCGCCTCGCGCGGGCGAATGGCGCGAAGCGGGGCGCGGGCGCTCGCTTCGCCCTCTCGCCCCCTCTCCTACAAGAAATGGTCGGCTTTTGCTCGGCCTCGGCGAAAAAAAAACGCGGGGGCCGCGGAGAAATTCCGCCGCCGGTCGCTCCTTTCGATATTTATCACATAATGTCAACGTGTTGTGCGATGATTTCCGCATATCGGGCGGGGTCGGCGCGCGGCCTTTGTCGCCGCGGCGACGATTGACGCCGCGGCGTCCTCGGTTACAGAGGGCGCTCGCGTTTTCGCTCCTTCCCGGAGGTTGCATCCATGTCCGCCGCACTCGACATCCTTGGAATCGGCAACGCCATCGTCGACACTCTGGCCCGCGCCGAGGATGACGCTCTCCTTGCTCTCGACCTCCACAAGGGCGCGATGCAGCTCGTCGACGAGGCGCGCGCGGCGCAGCTCTACGCCGCCATGGGCCCGACGACGGTGATGTCCGGCGGCTCGGCCGCCAATACGCTGGTCGGCGTCGCCGGCTTCGGCTGCTCGGCCGGCTTCATCGGCAAGGTGAAGGACGACGACGCCGGGCGCGAGTTCGCCCATGACATTCGCGGCGCCGGCGTCGCCTTCGCGACGCCCTTCGCCGCCGACGGCGCCGCCACCGCCCGCTGCCTCATTCTGGTGACGCCGGACGGCCAGCGCACCATGAGCACCTTTCTGGGCGCCTGCCAGGCGCTCGGACCGGCCGATGTCGACGAGGATCTGGTGCGTTCGGCCGGCATTCTCTATCTTGAGGGCTATCTCTGGGACCCGCCGGCCGCGAAGGAAGCTTTTCTCAAGGCGGCCAAGGCCAGCCGCGCCGCCGGCCGGCGCGTGGCGCTCTCGCTCTCGGACGCGTTCTGCGTCGATCGCTATCGCGACGAGTTCTTGAAGCTCGTGCGCGACGGGCTCGTCGACATTCTGTTCGCCAATGAGAGCGAATTGCATTCGCTCTATCAGACCGCCGATTTCGAGACGGCGGCGGCGGCGCTCGCGGCCGAGAGCAATCTTCTCGGCGTCGTGACCCGCTCGGAGCAGGGCGTCGTCGTGATCGAGGGCAAGCGCCGCGTCGCCGTTCCGGCCTATCCGGTGAAGGAGGTGGTCGACACCACCGGCGCCGGCGATCTCTTCGCCGCCGGCTTCCTCGCCGGCCTCGCGCGCGGCCTGCCGCATGAGGGCGGCGCCTCGCTCGGCGCGCTGGCGGCGGCCGAGGTCATCTCGCATGTGGGCGCGCGCCCGCAGAAGGATTTGCGCCAGCTCGCCCGGGATCACGGCCTGCTGGCCTGAGTCATCGCGCCCCGTCACGCGAGGAACTTAAGCGATCCAGAGTCGCAGGGCGGCCCCTGGAACGCTTCGCTGCGCTCGCGATGACGGCGGCCCGGCGCGCGCTCTGTGCGCCAGCGCACAGCTGCGGCTCGGCTTCCACGGCATTGATGCTCCCAACGCCGCAGCGTCGCGGCGACACAGAAACGGGAGCCGCCGCCATGATCAATTCCGCCATTCTCCGCCGCCTGCTGGTCGCGGTCACCCTTCTCTCCGTGACCGCCGGCGTGGCTGCGACGATGGGAGGACCGGCCGACGCGGCCGTGTTTCCGTCGCTTCATCGCGGCGGCAAGTGACGTCATCGCATCGGTGAGCGGGAAGTGGCGCTGAGCGCGTCCGAGGACGCGGTCAGCGCAGAATATGCAGCGCGGCCATCAGGGCTACCGCCAGCGCCAGCAGGAACCAGCGATCCGCCGAACGGCGCGCCCGCGCGAGGCCATCGAGCGACTCTTCCGACAGGCGCACGCCGCGCGTGCCCGCCGCCGCCAGCGTCTCCACCGCCGCCTCGGCGTCGGCGAGCAGCTTGGGCAGGCGCGTCGCATATTTGGCGACTTCCAGCGCCGCCTTGCCGGCGTCCTCGAGCTTGGCCTGCGGCCCGAGATTGTCCTCGATCCAGCCGCGCACCACCGGATCGGACGTCTTCCAGATGTTCAGCGTCGGATCGAGCGAGCGGGCGACGCCTTCGGCCACCACCATGGTCTTCTGCAGCAGCACCAATTCGGTGCGCGTGCGCATGTCGAACAGCGCCGTCACCTCGAACAGCAGGGTGAGGAGCCGCGCCATGGAAATATCCTGCGCGTTGATCGTGTGCAGCGGCTCGCCGATGGCGCGCAGCGCCTGCGAGAACTCCTCCACCGAATGCACGGGCGGCACATAGCCGGCCTCGAAATGTACCTCTGCGACGCGCTTGTAGTCGCGGGTGATGAAGCCGAACAGGATTTCCGCGAGGAAGCGCCGCTCCTTGAAGCCGAGCCGGCCCATGATGCCGAAATCGATGGCGACCAGCCGCCCCTTGCGGTCGACGAACAAATTGCCCTGATGCATGTCGGCATGGAAGAAGCCGTCGCGCATCGCCGTGCGCAGGAACGACTGCAACACCTTGCGGCCGAGGTCCTTCAGATCATGGCCCATGCTGGCGACGCGGTGAAGGTCCGATAGAGGCGCGCCGTCGATCCATTCGAGCGTCAGCACCTCGCGCGTCGTGCGGTCCCAATCGACCGAGGGGGCGCGAATGTCGGGATCGTCGACGATATTCTCGTGGAACTCGGAGGCCGCCGCCGCCTCGAGGCGGAAATCGGTCTCGAGCTTCACCGAGCGGGCGAGCGTGTCGACCACCTGGATGAACCGCAGCCGGCGCCCCTCGGCCGAGAAGCGCTCGGCGGCGCGCGCGAGAATATACATATCGGCGAAGTCGCGGCGGAACTGGCGCTCGACATCGGGCCGCAGCACTTTCACCGCCACCTTGCGCTCGCCATCGGGATAAGCGACGCGGGCCTGATGCACCTGGGCGATGGAGGCGGCGGCGACCGGCTCGCCGAAGCTGATGAAAATCTCGTCGATCTTCTTGCCGAAGGCGCTTTCGATGATCGCGACCGCCGCCGCCCGCCCGAAAGGCTCCATGCGGTCCTGCAGCGCGGTCAGAGCGTCGGCGATCTCGCCGCCGACGACATCCGGCCGTGTCGCCAGGAATTGGCCGAGCTTCACATAAGAGGGGCCGATCTGGGCGAAGGCGCGCACCAGCGCCTGCGGCGCGCCGCCGCTGTCGCGCTTGGCGAGCAGATTGCCGATTCGCAGCGGAAATTGCAGCGCCACCGGCAGCAGCGCCGGATCGACGCCCTTGAACACGCCTTCGCGCGCCAGGATGAACCCGGCGCGCGCCAGTCGGAAAAAATGCCCGAGGCCGATGATCACGAGAAGCCGCCGTTCGTCCTAAGGATCAGAGCTTCCAGCCGGAATGAATGGCGACGACGCCGCCGGTCAGCCGCTCGAAGCCGGTGCGGCGGAAGCCCGCGCGGCGGATCATCCGCTCGAATTCTTCCGCGCGGGGGAAGCGGCGGATCGATTCGACCAGATAGCGATAGGGCTCGGAATCGCCGGCGACGAGCTTGCCGATCGCCGGAATGACGTTGAACGAATAGGCCTCGTAGATTTTATCGAGGCCGGGAACCGCGACCTGCGAAAATTCGAGGCAGAGGAACCGCCCGCCCGGCTTCAGCACGCGGAAAGCCTCGGCCAGCGCCACCTCTATGCGCGGCACATTGCGGATGCCGAAGGCGATCGTATAGGCGTCGAAATGCGCGTCCGGGAAGGGCAGGGATTCGGCGTTGGCCTGGACGAACTCCAGCTTGTCGGCGAGGCCCCGCTCATTGGCGCGGTCGCGGCCGACGTCCAGCATGTCGCCATTGATGTCGAGCACGACGATGCTGGCGTCGGCCGGGGAGGCCTTGGCGATGCGGAAGGCGATGTCGCCGGTGCCGCCGGCGACATCGAGATGGCGGAAGCCCTCGCGCCGCGCCCGCACCTTGGCGGCGAACTCGTCCTTCCACAGCCGGTGCAGCCCCGCCGACATCAGATCGTTCATGATGTCGTAGCGGCGCGCCACCTTGTGGAAGACATCGTCCACGAGGCCTTGCTTCTCGTCGAGCTCCACCTCGGAGTAGCCGAAATGGGTCGAGGTCTCATGGTCTGAGGTCATGTCCGAAAGTGCTCGCGTCAGAGGGCGTTCCGGGCGATATAACGCGCCTTTTCGGCCGTGGCTATGGCCGCGGCGGAAATGGGGGACGAGCCGGTTCCGCCCGCGTCATTGCGAGGAGCGCAGCGACGAAGCAATCCCCGGGCCGTCCCGCGGCTGAAGGGTCGCTTCGCTCCGCTCGCGACGACGGGCCGAGCAATCGATGCAGGGGGCGCGCGAGCGGCGCGGCGAGATCGAGAATGACAAATCGTATCAACGTCCTGGACCACGGCTATGTCCGCCTCGTCGACCATATGGGCTCGGATCTCTCGATCGTGCGCGCGGCGCGCGTCTCCTATGACGCCGCCTGGCGGGCCGGCGAGAACGAGGGCTCGGACGCCCGCCTCATCGATTACCTTTGGAAGAACAAGCATACGACCCCGTTCGAGGCGGTCGAGCTGCAGTTCGAGGTGATGGCGCCGCTGTTCGTCATCCGCCAATGGCACCGGCACCGCACATGGGTCTATAATGAACTTTCCGGCCGCTATCGCGAGCTGCCGGAGGTGTTTTACATCCCCGATCCGGAAAACATCGGCGAGCAGGCGGTCGCCAATAAGCAGGGCCGCCAGAAGGGCGGCGATCTCGAGGCGCGGCGGGCCGAGGCGGACAAGCTGCGCGCCGCCTGCGAAGCGTCCTTCGCCATTTATCGCGAGCTGCTCGCCGCCGGCTGGCCGCGCGAGCTGGCGCGGACCGCGCTGCCGCTCTCGACCTACAGCCACATGTTCGCCAAGACCAATCTTCTCAATCTGTTCCGCTTCCTGT
This sequence comes from Methylosinus trichosporium OB3b, assembly GCF_002752655.1. Lineage (NCBI taxonomy): Bacteria > Pseudomonadati > Pseudomonadota > Alphaproteobacteria > Hyphomicrobiales > Methylocystaceae > Methylosinus > Methylosinus trichosporium. The sequence goes on from NZ_CP023737.1 coordinate 3,913,047, forward strand.
CGCTGCGCGCCGACGCTCATGCGCAATATGAGATCCGCGTCTATGCGGAGGCGATGGAGAGGCTGATCGAGCCCATCGTCCCGGTCGCTCTCGCGGCGTGGAAGGCGGCGCGGATTTAGCGCGCGCCGCCGATGGGATCGCTCTCTCGCTGGGGCGAGGGCGCCGCGACGGCGCTCCCCCTGGAGAGGAAGCGCGCGGTGAGCGCGGCCCGGATCGGCCGGTCCAGCCAGCGATCGGCGAGCGTGGCGACGCCGAGCAGGAAGGCGATGAAGACGAGGCCGAAGGCGAGGGGAGATTTCGCGATCGCCGCCTCCCATCGGCCGAAGACGAAAATCGTCAGGTCATAGAGCGGCGCCTGCAGCACATAGACTCCATAGGAGGCTGCGCCGAGAAAGGCGAACAGCCGCGCCGTGACGCCGAAGGATGCGGCGCTCGCCGCCGCCCACAGCAGGACGGGGAACAGCACGAGGGTCACGACGAGATCATAGGCGGTCTGGAGGCGGGCCGGCGGGGTCGCGGCGAGAGCAAGGATCAGGACGAGGGTGACGAGCCATGGCGGCAGAGCGACCGCAGGCGGCCGCAGGCTCCAGATGCGAAAGACGAGAACGCCCGCGAAAAACGAATAGGCGGCGCGCAGAAGCCCGGCGCCGAGCGCGTTCCAGCGAAATCCGTGGTTCAAGGCGCCGAGATCGGCCGCGTCGCCGAAGCCGAGGACCCCGAGGAGAACCGCAGCGCAGAGCGCGCAGCCGGCCGAGGAGGCCAACGCGAACAGCCCGATCGTCTCGGTCTCCGCGACGAAGCAGAAGACGAGATTGGCGACGAGCTCGGCGAACAGCGACCATGCGGGGCCGTTGAACGGATAGAGAAAGGTTTCGCCCGTCAGCGACGGCGCCGGAAGAAAGGCGACGCCGAAGAAGATGTCCTTGATCGCGCTCGCAGCGCCGATCTCGCCCGCGGCGAAACGCTGGAGCAGGATGATCGAGGAGAAGACGAAGGACAGAGCATAGAGCGGATAGAGGCGGATGAGCCTCGCTTTCAGGAAGTCGAGCCGGGTGAGGTCGCGGCCGATGCGCCGGCCATAGGCGTGGCACAGCACGAAGCCGCTCAAGGCGAAGAAGAAATCGACCGCGAGATAGCTCTCGAAGAACGCGTGCGGGCCGTTGGCGTCGCCCGAGGGCGCGAAAAAAGCAGGCGCGTGGAAGGTGATCACGAAAAAGGCGGCGACCGCGCGCAGGCCATCGAGCGTGACGAAAGAGCGTTCCGAACGGGTCATGTGTCTCGACTAGCGGTTAGCTTCAGCCAATCTGACAGGGCCTCGAGAGCGAGCCTGAAGGCTCGCGATCCGGGGGCCGCGCTTGGACCGCGAGCCTTCAGGCTCGCTCTTTCTGCCCCGTCGAATCGGCTGGATCACACCGCTAGCGCGGCAAGATTGACAATTCATGCCGCTTGTCTGATTCACTCGACGCGCGAAGTCGATGATTTCGCTTTTTCTCCGCCGAGAGGCGCGTTCGAGCATGCCCGAGCTGCCCGAGGTCGAGACGGTCCGGCGCGGTCTCGAGCCCGTCTTCACCAGATCGCCGATCGAGCGGGTCGAGCTGAGGCGCGCCGATCTGCGCTTTCCCTTCCCGCCCGGCTTTGCCGCGCGGCTCGCGGGCCGGCGCGTGCTCGCGCTCGGCCGACGGGCCAAATATCTCATCGGCGAGATCGACGGCGGCGACGCGCTCATCATGCATCTCGGCATGAGCGGCTCCTTCCGCATCGACGCCGCGGACCCGGAAGGCGTTTTTCACCGCGCCCGCGACACGAAGGCGGCGCATGATCACGTCGTGCTGCATTTTTCCGGCGGGGCGCGCGTCACTTACAACGATCCGCGCCGCTTCGGCTTCATGCTCTTGGTTCCGCGCGTCGAGCTCGCGGCGCATCCTCTGTTCGTCGGCCTCGGCGTCGAGCCGCTGGGGCCGGAGCTGACGCCCGAAACTCTTGCCGCGGAGCTCGCCGGCCGCAAGGCGCCGCTGAAAGCGGCCCTGCTCGACCAGCGCACCATCGCCGGCCTCGGCAATATCTATGTCTGCGAGGCGCTGCACCGCGCGCATCTCTCGCCGCTGCGCGCGGCGGGCGGGCTCGTCGACGCCAAGGGCCGGCCGAAGCGCGGCCTCGTCGATCTCGTCCGCGCCATTCGCGAGGTGCTGGGCGAGGCGATCGAGGCGGGCGGATCGAGCCTGCGCGACCATCGGCAGACCGACGGCTCGCTGGGCTATTTCCAGCATTCCTTCCGAGTCTACGATCGCGAGGACGCGCCCTGTCCGACGCCCGGCTGCCGGGGCCAGGTCTCGCGGATCGCCCAGAGCGGGCGATCCACCTTCTTCTGCCGCGACTGCCAGAAGTGAGCGGCGCGGCGTCTTCGATTCACACCCGATCGGCTCGGCCGGCGCGCCGGGAGATTTCCTTCGGCGGCAGCCAGACGAGGGCGACGCCCTGAACCAGCCGCGGGTTCGGCGCCGCCGCCGCAGGCGCGATCTCCGCCGGCAGAGCCCAGACGATCGGCGCGACCGGCAAGACGACGGCCGGAGCGGCGATTTCTGCAGGCGGCAGCCAGACGAGAGTGTCGTTCCCGGCCGCGGATCGGCCTTCCACCACCGTAGCGGCGGGCGCGATTTCCAGCGGCGGCGCCCAGATCGGGGACGGCTGCAGCGGCGCGGCGGCGATGTCGTCATCGGCCAGGGCGGCGATCTCCGCCGGCGGCAGCCAGACGAGAACATGCACGGATCGGACTTCCACGGCGGGAGCCGAGCGGGCGATTTCCGCCGGCGGAGCCCAGGCAGCGGGAGGCGGCGTCGGACGGTTGGACGAGATAGGGCCGGCGTCGACGAAGCGCGCGGAGCCGATCTGCGCAAAGGCGGCGTCGGACGGCGACCGCCATTGCGGCCGCTCGGGCAATGCGCCTGCCTCTCCTCGCTGCAAACCGAGGAAAGCCACAATGGACATGATGCATAGAGCGCTGAAAAATCGCCACATGAGTCGTTCCTCCGAGTTCAGAAGGATCGACGTCAGGCTGATGCGGCTTTCGTAAATTCGCAGTTAAGAAAATAAATCGTAAAAGCCGTACGCAATCCGCGCTTCGGCGTGTCGACGCGCGCCCGAAATTCGTCGCCGAGCGCGAGCGTTTCTTTGGCCGTCGAGTCGACGAGCGCGTCCCGACGGCCTGTGTCGCGGATCAGAACTCGGCCCATTCGTCGGCGGCCGCTTCCGGCTTGCGGGCCGCGGCCGCTGCAGCGCCCCGGCCGCTCACGATGCGGACGGGCGCCGGCCGCGCCGGCCGCGCGCTGTCCCGGCGCGCGATCTCCACCTCGCCGATCCTGAAGCGGGCGACGAGGGCGGTGAGCTCCACGCTGTCCTCGGCGAGCGAGCGGCTCGCGGCGTGGGTCTCCTCGGACATCGCCGCGTTTTTCTGCGTCACCTGATCGATCTCCTGCACCGCGGTGTTGATCTCGCGCAGGCTGCGGGACTGGGCTTCCGCGCTGACGGCGATGTCGGTGACAACCAAGTCGATCTTGTTGACCTGCTCGACGATGAGGCGCAGCGACGAGCCGGTCTCGGCGACGAGCGCGACGCCATCCTTCACTTTGGCGTCCGAGGCGGCGATGAGCTCCTTGATCTCCTTGGCGGCCTCGGCCGAGCGCTGCGCGAGCGCGCGCACCTCGGTGGCCACCACCGCGAAGCCCTTGCCCGCTTCGCCCGCGCGCGCCGCCTCGACGCCGGCGTTGAGCGCGAGGAGATTGGTCTGGAAGGCGATCTCGTCGATGACGCCGATGATCTGGCCGATCTGCGAGGACGATTTCTCGATCCCGCTCATGGCGCCGATGGCGTCGCCGACGATCTTCTCGCTGGTGACCGCGCCGGTCTTGGTCGCGCCGACGATCGCGCGCGCCTCGACGGCGCTGTCGGCGGCACGTTTCACCGTCTCGGTGATGTTTTCGACGGCCGAGGCCGTCTGCGCGAGCGTCGCGGCTTGCTGCTCGTTGCGCTGCGAGAGATCCTCGGCGGCGCGGGCGATCTCGCGCGTGCTCTCGCTGATCGCGCCGGAGGTCGCGGCGATGCCCTTCATCGCCTGCTGCATGCGCTCGGCCGCGGAGTTGAAGCGGGCGCGCAGCGCCTCATAGTCCTTGATGAACGGCTTCTCGAGGCGCGCCTCGAGGTCGCCGGCGGCGAGACGATCCATGCCGGCGGTATATTCGGAAAAGAAGAAGTCGCGGTTCTCGATATACCATTTGGCGCCCGCCTCCTTCTCCTTCGATTTGGCGGCCGCTTCCGCGCTCATTTCCACGGCGCGGGCCTCGGCGAGGCGGCTCTTCTCCATCACGTCGCGAAACACGGCGGCGGCGGCTCCGATGCGGCCGATCTCGTCGTCGCGTTCGCCGATCGGCGCCGCCTCGACCCGCTCGCCCCGGGCGAGGCGCGTCATATGATCGGCGAGGGCGCCGAGCGGCGCAGCGAAGCGGCGGCGCAGGAAGACAGCTTCGCCGGCGACGAGGGAGATGATCAGAAGGGCGCCTGCGAGGCTCGCCGCGTCGATCCGCCAGCGCAGCGTCGCGGCCTCCTGCTCCACCGCTCTCGCGGAGGCGACGCCCGCAGCGACGAGCCGCTCGCTCTGGCGGCGATGCGCTGTGAAGCTCGTCTCGATCTTCTGCAATGCGGCGCTCGCCGCGACGGCGTCGCCGCGCCGCAGAGCCGGAAGATAGGCGTCGAGCGCCTCACGCCAGAAAGCCTCGGCCTCCTGCGACGCCGGTCCACGAAGCTCCGCTCCGATCTCGCCCGGCAGAGCGTCTGGACGGGTCCAGACCGCCTTGCGCTCTTCGAAGGCGGCGCGCAGCTGCAACAGGCGCGATTGCGCCTCCTGCGCATCGAGCTTGCCGGCGGAGGCCTGCTCGATATCGCGATAGGCGTCCACGAGATCGAGCGGCGCCGATCTCTGGTCGGCGACGAACTCTCTCGCCGCGACGGCCTTCTGATAGGCCGAACCACCGATCCGCAGCTCCTCATGGCCGAGGCGGCCGGCGGCGGCGCACACGAAAAAAACCAAAACCGTCACGACGGCGAACATCGTCGGGGCGCGAGCAATGGAAAGGGACATGATGCGGACTCCGAGCGCGGCCGCGCGGGACCCTCGAGGTCTCCACGAGGAGCGGGGGGAATGGAAAGGGAGCGTTCGGGGCCTGCGCGGCGGAAGGCCCTTCGAGGTCGGTCGGGTCGAAACCGGCATGACGGCGCGACATCATGTCTTCGAAGCGGCGGCCGCCACGCGCGCCTCGATCCGTCATGCGGCGATATTGCGCAGGAACGATTTAACAATCCATTCACGCTGCGCGCCGTCTGCGCGGCGATTCGGCCGCTTGCCTTCGCCTCGCCGCGCGCCTAGAGCGATATTCGGCGTGACCCGATCGGATGACGCTCCAGCATTCTCTTCTTCGATCGGAAAGCGCTCTGAAGGCGGGCCGAGCGGAGACGCCCGCCACGATCATCGACCGGAGGACCGCGCATGTCGACTCGCGCCATTCTGCTCGTCGTGATGGCGATCGGCCTCGCCTTCGGCGCAGGGCCCGCGATCGGACGGGGCGATCTCGTCCTCGACAAGGACGCCTGCGTTCTGAAGGCCGGACCCGAGCTCATCTATTTCGCCGGCTATCAGCCCGCATCCTCGCATCGCAAATTCTGCGAGGACGCGCCGGCCGTCGGCGCCACCATCTTCGTCTTCGATTACGCCGAGCCGGAATTGCGCGAGATGAAGGTCGGCTTCCGCATTTTGAAGGACGCCGAAGCGACGGAGGACCCGGCGGCTCTCGAAGCGGCGACCGCGGCCTATTCGCCGCCGCAGATCTATCCGAAAGGCACATTCTCGTTCGAGCATTTGTTCGTCGAGCCGGGCGAATATGTCGGGCTTCTCACCGTCGACGGCTCCGCGGGCGAGCATTGGACCGCCCGTTTCCCTTTCTCCGTGGGAATGAGCCATTTCGAGGCGACGCCTTATCTGCTCATCGGCGCGGCGGCGCTGCTGGCCGTGCTGCTGTTGGTCACCCGTCGTCACGGCGGCCCTTCGGCGACAGCGCGTCGGGCGAGCCCGCGCCGCTGACGCGCGCGGCCCCGGCCATTCGTCTATCCGAAAAATCAACCGGCTCTAGGCGGTCCGTCGAGAGGTCGCCTGCGGCCGGAGGGCTCGGGATGTTCCCCGACCCGTTTCCCCAGCCGGCGCGCCGCCGGCCGGTTTACAGACGGCGTGGAATATATTAGTCCATTACATGAGTGGATTTATAGACAAAGGCGAAACAGCATGCCCTGCGCAACCTCGTCGCGGCGGCGCCTCGGCAAGGCGCTCGCGCTCCTCGTCGGCGCGTCGATCCTCGTCGCCGCGAGCGCCGAGGCCGGCACGGCGCTGCTCAACGCCTCCTATGACCCGACGCGCGAGCTGTACAAGGCCATCAACCCGGCCTTCATCGCCGATTGGAAGGCCAGGACCGGCGAGGCCATCGAGATCCAGTCATCGCATGGCGGCTCCGGCGCGCAGGGGCGCGCGGTGATCGACGGCCTGCGCGCCGATGTGGCGACGCTCGCCCTCGCCGCCGACATAGACGCGATCGTGAAAAAGTCCGGCAAGATCGCGCCCGATTGGCGCGCGCGTCTGCCCAACAACGCCTCGCCCTATACCTCGACGATCGTGTTTCTGGTGCGCAAGGGCAATCCGAAGAAGATCGCCGATTGGGGCGATCTGGCGCGGCCGGGAATCGCCGTGGTGACGCCCAATCCCAAGACCTCCGGCGGCGCGCGCTGGAATTATCTCGCCGCCTGGGGCTATGGGCTGAAGACATTCGCCGGCGACGAGGCGCGGACGAAGGCGCTCGTCGGGGCGATCTACCGAAATGCGCCCGTGCTCGACACCGGCGCGCGCGGCGCCACCATCACCTTCGCCCGCCGCGGCCTCGGCGACGTGCTGATCACCTGGGAGAATGAGGCGTTCCTCGCCGCCCTCGAATTCGGCAAGGACAAATTCGAGATCGTGACGCCGCCGGCCTCCATCCTCGCCGAGCCGCCGGTCGCCGTCATCGACGCCAATGTCGACGCCAAGGGCACGCGCAAGGCGGCCGAGGCCTATGTGAATTTCCTCTACACGCCGGCGGCGCAGGCGATCATCGCCAAGCATTATTATCGTCCGGCGCATCCGGAATTCGCGGAGGAGGCCGATTTGGAGCGGCTGCCGAAGCTCGATCTCTTCACCATAGACGAAGTGTTCGGCGGCTGGGCCGAGGCGCAGAAGACGCATTTCGCCGATGGCGGCGTCTTCGACCAGATGCAGAAGCAGGACGCGGCGGTGAGGCCATGAGCGCATTCGCCGCATCTCGAGGCAAAGCGTGGCGCTTCGCTGCGCCGAGCGTCATCCCTGGATTCCGCGCGACCTTCGGCTTCACGATCTTCTATCTGAGCCTCGTCGTCCTGTTCCCTTTGTCGCTGCTGATCCTTCGCGCATCCGAGCTCGGGCTCGCCGGGCTCTATGGAGTCGCCACGGAACCGCGCGTCGCCGCGGCGCTGCGCACCAGCTTCTTCATCTCCTTCGCCGCGGCGGCGATCGACGTCGTCTTCGGCCTCGTCGCCGCCTGGGTGCTGTCGCGCTACGAGTTTTTCGGCCGGCGCTTCCTCGACGCCATCGTCGATCTGCCCTTCGCCCTGCCGACGGCGGTCGCCGGCATCTCGCTCGCCGCGCTCTATGCGCCGAACGGCTGGATCGGCGAGCCGCTCGCCGCCTATGACATCAAGATCGCCTTCACCCGCTGGGGCATTCTGGTCGCGCTGGTCTTCGTCGGCCTGCCTTTCGTGGTGCGGACGGTGCAGCCGCTGATCGCCGAGATCGACGCCGAGCTCGAGGAGGCTTCGGCGACGCTCGGCGCGAGCCGGGCGCAGACGGTCTGGCGCGTGCTGCTGCCGCCGATGGCGCCGGCGCTGCTGACGGGCTTCGCGCTCGCCTTCGCGCGCAGCGTCGGCGAATATGGCTCGGTGATCTTCATCGCCGGCAATATCGCCTATGTCTCGGAGATCGCGCCCTTGCTGATCGTCGTGAAGCTGGAGCAATTCGACTATACGGGCGCGACGGGCGTTGCGACGATCATGCTCGCCATCTCCTTCTCCGTGCTGCTCGCCATCAATCTGATACAGGCCTGGAGCCAGAAGAGGTTCGGCCATGTCTGAGACGGCTCTTTCCGACGCCGCGCCCGCAGTCGCCGCCGCGCCGCGGCGCGTGACCGAGGAGACGCCGCTGACGCGCCGACTCCTGATCGGCGTCGCCGTCGCCTTTCTCGGCCTGTTTCTGCTGATGCCGCTGGTCGTCGTCTTCGACGAGGCGTTCTCCAAGGGCGCGGAGACTTTTCTGGCGGCCTTCGCCGAGCCGGATGCGCGCGCCGCGATCTGGCTCACTCTGCTCGTTGCGGCGATCGTCGTTCCGCTCAACGCCGTCTTCGGCCTGTGCGCCGCCTGGGCGATCGCCAAATTCTCCTTTCCGGGCAAGAGCGTGCTGATCACGCTCATCGATCTGCCCTTCTCGGTCTCGCCGGTCGTCGCCGGCCTCGTCTATGTGCTCGTCTTCGGCGCGCAGGGCCTACTCGGCCCGTTTCTCGCGGCGCATGGGATCGAGGTGATCTTCGCCGTTCCCGGCATCGTGCTGGCGACGGTCTTCGTCACCTTTCCCTTCATCGCGCGCGAGCTCATTCCGCTGATGCAGGAGCAGGGGACGGTGGAGGAGGAGGCGGCGCTGACGCTCGGAGCGAGCGGCTTGCGCGCCTTCGCCACCGTCACGCTTCCCAACATCAAATGGGGCCTGCTCTACGGCCTGCTGCTCTCGAACGCCCGCGCCATGGGCGAGTTCGGCGCCGTGTCCGTCGTATCGGGGCATATTCGCGGACTGACCAATACGATCCCGCTCCAGGTGGAGATCCTCTACAATGAGTATGACATCGTCTCGGCCTTCGCGCTCGCCTCCCTCCTGGCGGGACTGGCTCTCGTCACTCTGGGAGTCAAATCGCTCCTCGAATGGCGCTACGCCGGCCAGATCGCCGGCCGGCGTCGCCACTGACGAGACGCCGCGCCCACATGGCGTCGAGATCCGCATCGAGCGGGTCGAGAAGGATTTCGGCGATTATCCGGCGCTGCGCGACGTCAATCTCACCGTCGCGCGCGGCGAGCTGGTGGCGCTGCTCGGGCCGTCCGGCTCGGGCAAGACGACGCTGCTGCGCGCCATCGCCGGGCTGTCCTCGCCCGAGCGCGGCCGCATCCTGTTCGACGGCGAGGATGCGACGACGCTGTCGGTGCAGGAGCGGCGCGTCGGCTTCGTGTTCCAGAATTACGCGCTGTTCAAGCATCTGACCGTCGCCGATAATATCGCCTATGGGCTGAAGGTGCGCCCGCGCCGCACGCGCCCCTCCCGCGCCGAGATCGCAGCGCGGGCGGCGAAGCTGCTCGAATTCGTGCAGCTCGACGGTCTCGGGGGCCGTTATCCGGCGCAGCTCTCGGGCGGCCAGCGTCAGCGCGTGGCGCTGGCCCGGGCGCTCGCCATCGAGCCGCGCGTGCTGCTGCTGGACGAGCCCTTTGGCGCGCTCGACGCGCGCGTGCGCAAGGATTTGCGCCGCTGGCTGCGCGAGGTGCATCGCCAGACCGGCCTCACCACTGTTTTTGTGACCCATGACCAGGACGAGGCGATGGAGCTCGCCGATCGCGTGGTGGTGCTGGACAAGGGCCGTATCGAGCAGATCGGCACGCCGGACGAGCTCTATGACCGGCCGGCCTCGCCCTTTGTGCTGTCCTTCGTCGGCGAGGCGCTGGCGCTGCCGGTGCAGGTCATGGACGGCAAGGTGATCTTTCAGGGCAAGGAGCTGCATGTCGCAGCCGATAATCTGCGCAACGGCCCGGCGCGCGTCTATTTCCGCCCGGCCGACATCGCGCTGCGCGGCGGCGTGATCGGCACGCTCGAGGGGCGGGTCGAGTCGGTGCGGCGCACGGCCGCGGGCCTGCGCGCCTCCATCTCCATTCCCGGCTACGACCAGACGGTCGAGATCGACACCGACGACCGCGCCGGCGCGACGCTCGGCAGCAGCGTGCCGCTGTCGCTCGTCAATGCGCGGGTGTTCTCGGTGTCCGAGGAGACGATGGGCGACGGCGCGGGGATTTAGGACGGTTTCTCTGCGTCCCTTTTCCCGCGCGCGTCACGGCTGTCCGGGGAATGAGTCGATAAGTCGCGGGCGCATGCCTGGTACTTCCGAAGGTTTCGGGGTATTTTCCGGTTGTCGAGACTGGAAAATAAAGGACCAGACATGCGCTTCCAGAATAGCGTTTTTGTCGACTTGCTCAAGCCGATCGATCGTCGCGCGTTCGGCCAAATCGTCGCGCGCCACAAGGGCGACGCCTACGACAAATCCTTCAAGAGCTGGGATCATCTCGTCGTCCTGATCGCCGCTCAGCTCGGCGGCGAAACGAGCCTGCGCAGCCTCGAGGCCGCCTTCAACGCCAACAGCGGCTCCCATTATCACCTCGGCGTCCGCAGGATCGCCCGCTCCACCCTCGCCGAAGCCAACGCACGCCGGCCCGTCGGCGTCTTCGCCGATCTTTTCGCGCGCCTCTCCTGCGAACTCGACCGCAGAACGCGCCGCGACGGCGCCGAGCTGCTGCGCCTCATCGATTCGACGCCTATCCCGTTGAGCAAGTTCCACGACTTCGCCCGCTCGAACGGCCGCATCCACGGCATGAAGATGCATGTCGTCTACGATCCCGGGGTCGACCGCCCCTTCTGCGTCGAGGTCACGCCCGCCAATGTCAACGATGTCGAGATCGGCAAGAAGACGCCGATCGAGGCCGGCGCGACCTATGTCTTCGACAAGGGCTATTATGATTTCAAATGGTGGAGGGACATTCACGAGGCCCGAGCCTTGTTCGTCACGCGCCCCAAGAGCAACACCCGCCTCGCCGACCTCGCGGATCGGGAGATGCCGCAGACGCGCGGCGAAGGCTACACCGTGCTCAGGGATTGCGAGGTCGAGCTCGCCAGCAAGGGCGACTCGAAACTGCCCATGCCGCTGCGTCGCCTTCATATTCAACGCGATGCGCTGAAGGACGGCAAGCCGCAGCTGATCGTCGTGATCACCAACGACATGACGCGTTCGGCGGTCGAGATCGCCGCGCTCTACAAGGCGCGCTGGGCCATAGAGCTGCTGTTCCGCTGGATCAAGCAGCATCTCAACATCCGCAAGTTTCTCGGCGAAAACGAGAACGCCGTGCGGCTGCAGCTGATCGCGGCGATGATCGCTTTCGTGCTGCTGCGCATCGCCGCCCACCGCCACGATATCGAACTCGCGCATCTGCGGTTCTCGGAGCTCGCCGGCAGGTTTCTGTTCGAGCGGCGACCGATCGACAGACTCGAACGGCCGCCGCCCAAATATCAGGCCGCGCGGCGGCGCATATCGCCGAGGCAGCTGGAGCTCGCCTATGCCTGATTTTCCCCGGACAGCCGTGCCGCGCGCGGAGGAAGTGAGGCGGCGTCGAGATCTCACATTTTGGCGCGCCTATTGCTTGTCCCCGCCGTCTGATCCGGAAGGCGACACGCGTCTTCATGTCCAGGCGAGATTTCGACCTGGGAGGCGGCGATGCGATCGCCCGGACGCAGCCGCAGCATGTGCGAATGGGACGATTTCGCCGGGGATGCGACAGCGCTCGAGCGTTTGCTCGACACCGGCGGCTCCGGCGCCCTGCCGCCTTTTCTGCTGCTCTCACAGCCGGGCGTCGATGGGAAGGACCAGCGGCGCTGCTCGGAGCTGTGGACGCGCGACCGGCGCATGGCGGCGACGGCGGAGCGGACGACGCTCGATTTCCGGTTTCGCGCCGCGAGCGAGCGCAAGATCAGGCTCGGCTATCTCTCCAATGACTTCCACGATCATGCGACAGCGCTGCTGCTGATCGAGACGCTGGAGGCGCATGATCGCGGCCGCTTCTGCGTCAACGCCTATTCCTATGGGGCGGACGACGGCAAGGCCATGCGCCGACGCCTCGTCGACACTTTCGACAGCTTCACCGACATCGCCGCCCTCTCGGACAGCGACGCGGCGCGGGCGATCCACCGCGACGAGGTCGATATCCTCATCGATCTCAAGGGCTTCACCTTCAATGCGCGCAGCGGCATTCTGATGCTGCGCCCGGCGCCGCTGCAGGTGAACTATCTCGGCTATCCCGGCACGCTCGGCGCCGAGCTCTGCGACTACATCATCACCGACGAGTATGTGACGCCTCGCGCCTCCGCCGCCGATTATTCGGAATCCTTCGCCTATATGCCCAACAGCTATCAGCCGCGCGGCCGCGCCGGGCCGATCGGAGCGAAGCCTCTGCGCGCCAGCGTCGGGCTGCCGGAGCAGGGCGTCGTCTTCTGTTGTTTCAATCAGGCCTATAAGCTCACGCCGGAGATATTCGACGTCTGGTGCCGGCTGCTCGACGCCGCGCCCGGCAGCGTGCTGTGGCTGCTCGCCGCGCCCATGGCCGAGGGCAATCTGCGCAATGAGGCTTGGAAGCGGGGCGTGAACGGCAATCGCCTGGTTTTCGCGCCGGACATGGGGCAGGGCGACCATCTCGCGCGCCTGCAGCTCGCCGATCTCGTGCTCGACACGGCGCCCTACAATGCGCATACGACCGCGAGCGACGCGCTCTGGGCGGGCGTGCCGATCGTCACCTGCAGCGGCTCGACCTTCGCGTCGCGAGTGGCGGGGAGCGTGCTGCGCGCGGTCGGGATGCCGGAGCTGATCACTGAGGATCTCGACGGCTATTTCGATCTCGCCTCGCGGCTGGCCAATGATCCCGCCGGCCTCGCCGCGGTGCGGGCGAAGCTCGCGCGCAACCGCGCCGGCGCCGCGCTCTTCGATGTCCCGGCCTACACCCGCGACCTCGAGGGGCTGTTCCGATCCATGTGGAGCCGGCGGTCGGCGGGGCTGCCGCCGGCGCTCATCGGGGCCGAGTAGAGCGCTTTCCGATGGAGCGATTCTCTCAGACGGAAATCTGGTGGTCTCTCACCGCGGCGTGACGATCTCCATCCCCGCCCGCAGCCGCCTCGGATCGAGCCCGGGATTGGCGTCGAGGATCGTCTTCCACCGGCCGGCGTCGCCGTAGCGCTTCTTCGCGATGGCGCGCAGCGTGTCGCCGGCGACGATGCGATAATGATCGTCGGGCGCCGCCGAGCGCGCGCTCTCGATCGGCTTCGTCGCAGGCGCCTCCGTCTGCGCGATCTTCGGCGGCGCGGCGGGCGTGGGCGCGTCGATCACGTCGAACGCGCCGGGCAGCATGCCCATCCAGCAGCTCCAGCGAATGACCCCGGTCTCGCGCGGCGTGAACTCGATCGTCTGCTTGCCCGGCTTCACGTCGAATTCGAGGTGGAGGCTCGGAACGACGATGCGGCGATTGCAATTGGTGATCTCCTTGCCGTCGATCTCCCAATGGACGGGAACATCCTTCGTCACAGTGAAGCGATTGGGCGAGAAGCCGGTCGCCAGCACATCCATCTCGATCGTCTGAAAGCCTGCTTGCGCCGGGGCAGGCGGCGCGCTCGCTCCATGCATCGCCAGCATGGAGCGCAGATCATAGCCCCAGCCCGTGAGGATCAAGCCGCGATTGATCATCACCGCGCCGAGCGCGACGACGATGGCCCCCGAGGCCATCAGCAGCCGATGCGTGAGCGACGCCGAGACGAGCGTCGACAGCGCGCCGAAGCTCAGCATCACCGGCAGCGTGCCGAGCCCGAAGGCGAGCAGCATTTTGGCGCCCTCGAGCGCGCTGCCGGTTCCCGCGGCCATCACATACATGGCCTGCAGCGGCCCGCAGGCGATCATCAGGCCGTTGAGCAGGCCGATGACGAAGGGCCGATGCGAGCTCGACGCGCGCTTTTCGACCAGCCTCTGCAAAGGCGCGGGCAGAGCGAGGCGAAAGCGCCGCAGCGGCGCGAGCAGGCCCAGCATGTTGAGGCCGAAGACGAGGAGAAAGAGCCCGGCCGCGACGCCCGCCGCGCCGCGCAGCAGCGGCGTGAAGGTCACGATCGCGCCGACGAGGCCGAACAGCGCGCCGATCGTGGTGTAGGAGAGCGTCTTGCCGGCGCCGTAGAGCAGATGCGAGCGAAGCGAGGGGAGACCCAGCCGCGCGTCCTCGGCCGTGTAGCCGAGCACGAAGCCGCCGCACATGCCGACGCAGTGAAATCCCGTCAGCAGCCCGAGCAGGAAGATGAGATCGAGGCTCATATGACGCGAGACGTCGGGCGCGGCGGCCTCGCCGATCCAATGCGTGTCCAGATAGATCAGCAGGCCGATGCCGGCGAGGCCGAGAACGGCGCCGGCGATGTGGGTCAGACGCCGTCGCTGCTGCGACTGCTCGAGCGTCAGCGTGCGATAGCCCTGCCGTTCGATCGCCGCGCGGATCTGCTCGGGCGTCGCCTCGGCCGGATCATAGCAGATCTCGACCCATTCGGTCGGGTAGTCCGCTTTCACGCTGCGCACGCCGGGCAGCTTGCGCGCCGCCGTTTCGATGACGCGTTCGCAGCCGTGGCAATGCATGCCGCGCGCGCGGAAACCGACGCTCGCATCGTCCATGAGCCTCTATTCCTCTCCGGCTTTTAGATATTTGTGCCGAAGACGCCCTCGGAAAGAGGCGGGCTCGCATTGAATCTGCGGCGCTTTGTCCTGCGCCAGCGGCCGGCGCGCCGATCGCCGGCCGGCGTATCGAAAATCGGGGCTCGCGCATTAATGTATTTAATTTGGCGACCGAGAAATGCTGTCGTAAGGTCACGAAAGCGACACAGGTCCTCGGCGCGGAAGAAGAGGCGGCCGCGACGGGGCGGGTCCATCGGAGGTCGGCGATGAAGATCAATTATAAGCCGTTCATCATTTTCGCCATCGTCGCTTTGCTCGCCGTCGCTTTGGCCATGCTGTTCGATCAGCGCAGCCAGCGCACGTCCGGGCGCGACATAACCTTCAGCGAGCTCCTCGCGCAGATCGAGCTCGGCCGCGTCCATGACGTCACCATCGCCGGTAGCGAAATCACCGGCCATTTCATGGACAATCGGTCCTTCGTCACCTATGCGCCCAATGATCCGACGCTCGTTCAGCGCCTGCAGGCGAAGAATGTGTCGATCAGCGCCAAGCCGTCGAGCGAGGGCGGCAGCTGGTGGATGACGCTGCTGCTCAATGCGCTGCCGCTCGTCGCCTTCATCGGCGTGTGGATCTTCCTCTCGCGCCAGATGCAGGGCGGCGCCGGCGGCCGCGCCATGGGCTTCGGCAAGTCGAAGGCGAAGCTGCTGACGGAGACGCAGGGGCGTGTCACCTTCGAGGATGTCGCCGGCGTCGACGAGGCGAAGGAGGATTTGCAGGAGATCGTCGAGTTCCTGCGCGATCCCCAAAAATTCCAGCGGCTCGGCGGACGCATTCCGCGCGGCGTGCTGCTGGTCGGACCGCCCGGCACGGGCAAGACGCTGCTCGCCCGCGCCATCGCCGGCGAGGCCAATGTGCCCTTCTTCACCATCTCGGGCTCGGACTTCGTCGAAATGTTCGTCGGCGTCGGCGCCTCCCGCGTGCGCGACATGTTCGAGCAGGCGAAGAAGAACGCGCCCTGCATCATCTTCGTCGACGAGATCGACGCGGTGGGTCGTCACCGCGGCGCTGGGTTAGGGGGCGGCAATGACGAGCGCGAGCAGACGCTCAATCAGCTGCTCGTCGAGATGGACGGCTTCGAGGCCAATGAGGGCATCATCCTCATCGCCGCGACCAACCGTCCGGACGTGCTCGATCCGGCGCTGATGCGTCCCGGCCGTTTCGATCGCCAGATCAATGTGCCGAACCCCGACTTCATCGGCCGCGAGAAGATCCTGAAGGTCCATGCGCGAAAAGTGCCGCTGGCGCCGGATGTGGATTTGAAGGTGGTCGCGCGCGGCACGCCGGGCTTCTCGGGCGCCGATCTCATGAACTTGGTGAACGAGGCCGCTCTGCTCGCGGCGCGTCGCAGCAAGCGCATCGTGACGCGTCAGGAGTTCGAGGATGCGCGCGACAAGATCATGATGGGCGCGGAGCGTCGCACTCTGGTGATGACGGAGGAGGAGAAGCGCCTCACCGCCTTCCACGAGGGCGGACATGCGCTGGTGCAGCTCAACATGCCGGGGTCGATCCCGATCCATAAGGCGACCATCATTCCGCGCGGCCGCGCGCTGGGCATGGTGCAGGGCCTCCCCGAACGCGATCAGATCTCGCAGAGCTACGAGCAGCTGATAGCGATGCTGGCGCTCGCCATGGGCGGTCGCGTGGCGGAGGAGCTGGTGTTCGGCCACGACAAGGTGACTTCGGGCGCGGCGAGCGACATTCAGCAATGCACGCGCATCGCCCGGGCGATGGTGACGCAGCTGGGGTTCTCGGACAAGCTCGGCACGGTCGCCTATGCGGAGCCGCAGCAGGAGCAGTTCCTCGGCTATTCGATGGGCCGCACGCAGACGCTTTCCGAAGCGACGCAGCAGACGATCGACGCCGAGGTTCGGCGTCTGGTGCAGGAAGGTTATGACGACGCCAAGCGCATCCTGACCGAGAAGCGCGCCGATCTCGATACTCTGGCCAATGGCCTCCTGGAGTTCGAGACGCTGACCGGCGAGGAGCTGATCGGCCTGCTGCAGGGCAAGCGCCCGGTGCGCGAGGATGTGCCGCCGGACGCACCGCCGGCGCGCCCCTCGCCGATCCCGACGACCGGCCGCACGCGCCCGAGCCCCGAGCCCGACGCGGGCGGTCTGGAGCCGCACCCCGTGTGAGGCGAGAAACGAGAGAATTGAAAAGCCCGGCGGCAACCCCGCCGGGCTTTTTTATAGCCGGGACAAAGTTGAATTCTGTAGGTTTGGACCGCGAGCCTCAGGCGATCTTTGTCCGTTCCGTTGTCGAAAAGACCGCTTCCCTTTCTCCCGCAGGGCTAGACACGATCTGGAGAAGGTGGCCCCGCGAGCGGCACGGCTGTCCGGGGAAATAGTCGATCGAGCGCGGGCGCATGCCTGGTACTTCCGAGGGTTTCGGGGTATTTTCCGGTTGTCGAGACTGGAAAATAGAGGACCAAGCATGCGCTTTCAGAATAGCGTTTTTGTCGACTTGCTCAAGCCGATCGATCGTCGCGCCTTCGCCGGCATCGTCGCGCGCCACAAGGGCGACGCCTACGACAAATCCTTCAAGAGCTGGGATCACCTCGTCGTGTTGATCTGCGCCCAGCTCGCCGGCGCGACCAGCCTGCGCGCCCTCGAGACCGCCTTCAACGCCAATGGCGGATTCCATTATCACCTCGGCTCCCGCCGGCTCGCCCGCTCCACCCTCGCCGAAGCCAACGCACGCCGGCCCGTCGGCGTCTTCGCCGATCTGTTCGCGCGCCTCTCCTGCGAACTCGACCGCAGAACCCGGCGCGACGGCGCAGAACTCCTGCGCCTCATCGATTCGACCCCCATTCCTCTGAGCAAGTTCCACGACTTCGCCCGCTCGAACGGCCGCATCCACGGCATGAAGATGCACGTCGTCTACGATCCCGGGATCGATCGCCCCTTCTGCGTCGAGGTCACGCCCGCCAATGTCAATGATGTCGAGATCGGCAAGAAGACGCCGATCGAGGCCGGCGCGACCTATGTCTTCGACAAGGGTTATTACGATTTCAAATGGTGGAGGGGCATTCACGAGGCCGGAGCTCTCTTCGTCTCGCGTCCAAAGAGCAACACCCGCCTCGCCGACGTCGCGGAGCGGGAGATGCCGCAGACGCGCGGCGAAGGCTACACCGTGCTCAGGGATTGCGAGGTCGAGCTCGCCAGCAAGGGCGACTCGAAACTGCCCATGCCGCTGCGTCGCCTTCATATTCAACGCGATGCGCTGAAGGACGGCAAGCCGCAGCTGATCGTCGTGATCACCAACGACATGACGCGTTCGGCGGTCGAGATCGCCGCGCTCTACAAGGCGCGCTGGGCCATAGAGCTGCTGTTCCGCTGGATCAAGCAGCATCTCAACATCCGCAAGTTTCTCGGCGAAAACGAGAACGCCGTGCGGCTGCAGCTGATCGCGGCGATGATCGCTTTCGTGCTGCTGCGCATCGCCGCCCACCGCCATGACGTCGACTTGCCGTGCCTGCGGTTTGCGGAACTCGCCGGCAGGTTCCTTTTCACGCGACGGCCGATCAGTCGACTTGATCGGCCGCCGTCCAAATATCAGGCCGCCCGGCGGCTGGCGTCCCCCAGGCAGCTGGTTCTGAACTATGCCTGACTTCCCCGGACAGCCGTGCGCCGCGAAGCGGGGTCGGGACGAGGGCCCTCCCGGATAAACCGGCTCGAAAGCAAAGCGCTGCGGAAAGTCGGGTGAGACCGAAGCGCCCTCATCCGACCCTCGCTAACGCGAGCGCCACCTCCCACGAGTGGGAGAAGGGGCGCGCGTCGAGAGTCGGCTTACAAACAGCTATTTCGATATCGCCACAGAGGCACGCTCTCCAGAGATTGCACGCGGCCCGTCATCGCGAGCGAAGCGAAGCGATCCAGAGCCGTGGGGCGGCTCCTCACAAATGACTCCCGTGGCCACCGGCAGGCAAAAAAAGCCCGGCGGGGTTGCCGCCGGGCTTTTCAATTCTCTCGTTTCTCGCCTCACACGGGGTGCGGCTCCAGACCGCCCGCGTCGGGCTCGGGGCTCGGGCGCGTGCGGCCGGTCGTCGGGATCGGCGAGGGGCGCGCCGGCGGTGCGTCCGGCGGCACATCCTCGCGCACCGGGCGCTTGCCCTGCAGCAGGCCGATCAGCTCCTCGCCGGTCAGCGTCTCGAACTCCAGGAGGCCATTGGCCAGAGTATCGAGATCGGCGCGCTTCTCGGTCAGGATGCGCTTGGCGTCGTCATAACCTTCCTGCACCAGACGCCGAACCTCGGCGTCGATCGTCTGCTGCGTCGCTTCGGAAAGCGTCTGCGTGCGGCCCATCGAATAGCCGAGGAACTGCTCCTGCTGCGGCTCCGCATAGGCGACCGTGCCGAGCTTGTCCGAGAACCCCAGCTGCGTCACCATCGCCCGGGCGATGCGCGTGCATTGCTGAATGTCGCTCGCCGCGCCCGAAGTCACCTTGTCGTGGCCGAACACCAGCTCCTCCGCCACGCGACCGCCCATGGCGAGCGCCAGCATCGCTATCAGCTGCTCGTAGCTCTGCGAGATCTGATCACGTTCGGGGAGGCCCTGCACCATGCCCAGCGCGCGGCCGCGCGGAATGATGGTCGCCTTATGGATCGGGATCGACCCCGGCATGTTGAGCTGCACCAGCGCATGTCCGCCCTCGTGGAAGGCGGTGAGGCGCTTCTCCTCCTCCGTCATCACCAGAGTGCGACGCTCCGCGCCCATCATGATCTTGTCGCGCGCATCCTCGAACTCCTGACGCGTCACGATGCGCTTGCTGCGACGCGCCGCGAGCAGAGCGGCCTCGTTCACCAAGTTCATGAGATCGGCGCCCGAGAAGCCCGGCGTGCCGCGCGCGACCACCTTCAAATCCACATCCGGCGCCAGCGGCACTTTTCGCGCATGGACCTTCAGGATCTTCTCGCGGCCGATGAAGTCGGGGTTCGGCACATTGATCTGGCGATCGAAACGGCCGGGACGCATCAGCGCCGGATCGAGCACGTCCGGACGGTTGGTCGCGGCGATGAGGATGATGCCCTCATTGGCCTCGAAGCCGTCCATCTCGACGAGCAGCTGATTGAGCGTCTGCTCGCGCTCGTCATTGCCGCCCCCTAACCCAGCGCCGCGGTGACGACCCACCGCGTCGATCTCGTCGACGAAGATGATGCAGGGCGCGTTCTTCTTCGCCTGCTCGAACATGTCGCGCACGCGGGAGGCGCCGACGCCGACGAACATTTCGACGAAGTCCGAGCCCGAGATGGTGAAGAAGGGCACATTGGCCTCGCCGGCGATGGCGCGGGCGAGCAGCGTCTTGCCCGTGCCGGGCGGTCCGACCAGCAGCACGCCGCGCGGAATGCGCCCGCCGAGCCGCTGGAATTTTTGGGGATCGCGCAGGAACTCGACGATCTCCTGCAAATCCTCCTTCGCTTCGTCAACGCCGGCGACATCCTCGAAGGTCACGCGCCCCTGCGTCTCCGTCAGCAGCTTCGCCTTCGACTTGCCGAAGCCCATGGCGCGGCCGGCGCCGCCCTGCATCTGGCGCGACAGGAAGATCCACACGCCGAGGAAGGCGATGAGCGGCAGGCCATTGATCAGCAAGGTCATCAGCCAGCTGTTGCCGTCCGCCGCCGGCCGCGCGCTGATCGCGACATTCTTGGCGGTGAGCTTCTGCACCAGCGAGGGATCATTGGGCGCGTAAGTCGAGAACGGACGATTGTCCGAGAAATGGCCGGTGATCTCATTGCCCGCGATGGTCACGTCATGGACGCGTCCCTGATCGATTTGCGTGAGCAATTCGCTGAAGGAGATATCGCGGATCGGCGTGCGCTGACCCGGCTGCTGGAACAGCATGACGAGCGCCACGACGAGCAGCCCGATGATCGCCCACAGAGCGATGTTCCTGAAGTTTGCGTTCATGTCGAACCTGCGAAAGACGTTACCGTCCGAGGCCATCCTCGGCGACGGACGCCGTTCCGAGTAATCTAGGCGCGTCGCGACCGATTGCCAAGAGAAGGGCAGGGGACGGCCAGAGGGGCGCTTCGGCCACGCGAGACGGCCGTTCGGGGGCGCATTTTCAGCGCTTTGTCATAGGATCCGCGCCGCATGGCTTTTTTACGGCCGGCGATCCGCGCCGCCGTGGCGGCTCCGGGCGGATCGTCAGCGCGTGTGTCGCGAGCGCGATCGTCACGCCGCCGAGCGTTGTTTTGAAGGAGGCGCCGGCCGCCAGCGCCTCATGGAGGCGCTCGCAGGCGCGCTCCTGCCGCTCGAGCCGCGGCTCCGCTCCGCCGATACGCATGACCTCCGCCGCGACAACGCGCCGCAGCAGCTCTCGCGGCAGCGCCGCCATCGGCGCCGCGGCCACGCGAAACGTCGACGCGTCGCGCATCGCCGGCAGAGCGGCGGCGGCCTCCGCGGCGGCCTCGACGAGCGCCTCTTCGGCGCGCGCGGCGCGGGCGCTGAGACGCAGCAGCGCATCGACGCTGAGCCCTTGCTCGGCGAGCAGGGCGGAGAGGCTCCGCAGCCTGACGCGCGCATAGGCCGGGTTTTCGTTCGAGGGGTCGCGAAAAAAGGGTTGGCCGGCCGCTTCACATAGCGCCTCGAGCGCCTGCTTGCGCAGACCGAGTAGCGGCCGCAGCAGGGCGAGGCCGTCGAGGCGCGACGCCGGCGCCATTCCGGCGAGGCCGGCGACGCCGCTGCCGCGCGTCAGTCGGAACAAGATCGTCTCCGCCTGATCGTCGGCGTGATGCGCGGCGACGATGGCCGACGCGCCGACCGTGCGCGCGCAGTCCGCGAGCAGGCGATAGCGCGCATCGCGCGCGCGCTCTTGAATGCGGCTGCGCGGCTTCTCGCCCTCCCAGCGCAGAATGTGATGCTCGAAGCCGAGAGCGCGCGCCCATTCGCCCACTCGACGCGCCTCCTCGGCGGCCTCGGGGCGCAATCCGTGATCGACCGTCGCGACGGCGATGCGCTTCGTCTCGCGCAGCGACCATCGCGCCGCCAGCAGCATCAGCGCCATTGAATCCGGTCCTCCGGAGACGGCGAGCAGGAGGGAGTCATGCGCGGCGAGCGGCGCCAGCGTGTGGTCGGCGTCGGGAAGGGGAATGTCAGCGGGCATGACCGCCCGTCAGCACTGGTCCTTCCGGCTCTCGCGCTGCGCGGCCTCCTTCACGCGCGCCGGCGCGCCCGGATATTTCACGGCGATCTCGTTGAAGGAGGCGCAGGCCTGCTCCTTGGCGCCGATGGCGTGCAGCGATTGTCCGAGGCGCAGCATCGCTTCGGGAGCCTGCGGCGAGCTTGGAAATTTGGTCGAGATCTCGAGGAACTTCTCCGCCGCTTCGCGATGGCGCTCGCGCAGGAAGAAGCTCTCGCCGAGGTACAAGGTCGCCTGCGGGGCGAGCTTGCTCTTGGCGTTCTTCGCGAGAAAGCCGGAGAAGCCCTTCTCGGCCGCTTCATATTCGCCGAGACGCAGGCGCGAGAGCGCGACGTCGAACTCGTCGCGCGGCGACTGCGGCGCTGTCGGGAGGACGGCTGTCGCCGCGGCGGCGGGAGGCGGCGCGGCCGGAGCCGGCGCGACATTGGCATAGCCGTGCGTGAGATCGAGAGGCGCGCCGGGGGAGTGCAGATCCGAAGCCAGCGGCGCGCTCGGCGGCGTGGTTCCGAGCTGGCGCGGCGCCCCCGGCGCCGCCGGATCGCGGCTCGGATCGAAGGCGTCGCCGCGGCGCAGCGCGCCGCCGGTCGTGGCGGGGCCGGGCGCGGCGAGCGGGCCGGAGGGCTCGGCCGCCGCGCCGCGCGGAGGCGGCGGCAGAACGCCCTCGGCGGTACGGCGCAGCTGCTCTTCGAGACGGCGGACCTGATGCTGAAGCTCCTCGACCTGGCCGTTGAGCGAGCGGACGAGGCCTTCCAGCCGATCCATGCGCACGCCCGCCGCCGCGGCCTCGCGCGAGCCGGCCGGCTCTTCGTCGATGTCGCGCGGCCCGTGGTCGAAAAGCTGGGCGATGTCGAGCCGGCGGCCCAGCGACTGCAGCCCCTGGCCGAGCCGGCCGGCGCCGTCGGTTTCGGCGGCGGCCGCGGCGCCGGCGGAGAGGGAAGTCGCGGAGAGGGCGGCGGCGAGCGCCGCCAAGGCGAGCGAATTGCGCAAGAGCGGAGAGGCCATGATCGAAACCGCAGGCTGAGAGCAAAGGGCGACGCGCGCCGACGAATCTAGCATAGGCGGCGTTTCGGCCAAAATTGGGCGCGCGCCCGCCAGCGGCGCTTGCCGCGCGCGCTGCTCGAGGCATTATGCGCCGCTCATTCGTCGCGCGAGGCGTTTCTCATGCGCAAAGGCCTTGTCGCGGCCGTTCTGGCGTTCGCCGTCTTTCTCGCTCCGGCGGCGCGGGGCGCGGAGCCGCCCTGCGCGATGGAGGAGGCGACGCCGGTGGAGATCGCCGCGGTCGGGGCCGATCTCGATCTCCTGACGCAGGACGGGCGGCGCATCGCGCTCGCGGGTCTGGAGCTCCCCGCCGAGCCGTTCCGGGCGCGCCTGCGCGCGCTTCTCGAGGCGCGGCTCGCGGCGGGGCGTCTCGTGTTCCTCTCCGCGCCAGCGGCGCCGGACCGCTGGGGGCGGCTCGCCGGCGGACTTTATGTGGAGGGCGAGGGCGGCGAGGCGGCGCTCGTCTTTCTGGCCGAGACGCTGCTGCGGGAGGGGCTCGCGCGCTTTCGCCCCGATCCGGCCGCATTCCCTTGCCGCAATAGCCTGCTCGCGGCCGAGGCGGAGGCGCGTCGGAGCGGGCTTGGACTTTGGTCGGCGGGCGAGTATGTCGTCGTCGACGCCGGACGGCCCGACCGGCTGAAGGGGCGCAAGGGCATGGTGGTCGTCGAAGGCGTCGTCACGGGGATCGGCGAGGCCGGCGGTTCTCTCTACTTGAATTTCGGACCGAAACGATGGGCGGATTTCGCCGTCGTGATCTGGAAACGCAATCTCGAGACTTTCGAGCGGGAGGGGCTCCGCCCGCATCTTCTCTCGGGTCGGCGCGTGCGCGTGCGAGGCTTGATTGACACAGTTCACGGACCGCGCATGGAGCTCCTGGCTCCCGCGCAGATGGAGATCGTCGGCGCGCCCTGACCGTCGCGGTCCGCGCGCCGCGCTCGCCGTGGCGCTCGCGCTCGCCGCCGGCGGCTGCGCGCAGCTCGAGCGCCAGGGCGAGATGCTCAACGCCGGCGCGGC
The DNA here is from genome assembly GCF_002752655.1 of Methylosinus trichosporium OB3b. Taxonomy (NCBI): domain Bacteria; kingdom Pseudomonadati; phylum Pseudomonadota; class Alphaproteobacteria; order Hyphomicrobiales; family Methylocystaceae; genus Methylosinus; species Methylosinus trichosporium. Next base: position 3,936,944 of record NZ_CP023737.1, read on the forward strand.
CAATCTCGGCCGGCTTCCGGCCGCCGTGCCGCGCGTCGTCGGCGTCGAGACCCAGTCGAGCGTCGAGCACAAGGAGCTGGTGGCGCAGTTCGGCGGCGAATATCGCTTTCCCGCGGCCGAGCGCTACATCGACGATATTCTGGTCAAGCTCGCGCAGGCGAGCGACACGCCGAACCAGGCCGCCTATAAGGTCACCATTCTCAACACGCCCGTGGTCAACGCCTTCGCGCTGCCGAGCGGCAATCTCTATGTCACCCGCGGCCTGCTGGCGCTGGCCGGCGACGCCTCCGAGGCGGCGGCGGTGATGGCGCATGAGATCGCCCATGTGACCGCCCGCCACAGCTCGCTGCGCGCCGAGCGCGAGCGCGAGGCGGAGGTGATCAGCAAGGCCGCCGCCGTCATTCAGAGCAAGCAGAAGAGCGACGACGTGCGCGCCTCGCAGCGCCTCTCCTTCGCCAGCTTCTCGCGCCAGCAGGAGCTCGAGGCCGACGCCATCGGCGTGCGCGTCATCGCCAAGGCCGGCTTCGATCCTTACGGCGCGTCGCGCTTCCTCGCCGCGCTCGGCAAATCCGCCGATCTGCGCGCCGCGCTCTACGGCAAGAAGCAGAGCGCCGGCTTCGACATATTGGCGACGCATCCCTCGACGCCCGACCGCATCGCCAAGGCCGTGGCGGCGGCGCGGCAGATCGGCGCGCCGGGCGTCGGCGTGCGCGACCGCGCCGGCTATCTCGCAGCGATCTCGGGTCTCGCCTATGGCGACGATCCGAACGAAGGCTTCGTGCGCGGACCCAAATTCACCCATCCGCGGCTGCGCTTCACCTTCACCGCTCCTGACGGCTTCCTGCTCGAGAATTCGAGCGAGGCGGTGTTCGGCGTGAAGGAGCACGACGACGAGGCGCTGCGGCTCGACAGCGTGCGCGCGCCGGCCGGCAAGACGCTCGAGGCCTATGTCGAATCGGGTTGGGTCGACGGGCTGCTGCGCTCGTCGGTGCGCCGCGTCGAGATCAACGGCCTGCCCGCCGTCATCGCCAATGCGCGCGCCGGCGAGTGGAACTTCAAGCTGGCCGTGATCCAGCTCGGCGACGAGCTCTACCGGCTGATCTTCGCCGTGCGTGCGCTCAATGACGACGCCGAGCGCCGCTTCATGGCGTCGGCGCAGAGCTTCCGGCGCCTCGGCTGGGAGGAGACGCTCGACGTGCGCGGCCTGCGCATCGCCATCGTGACCGCGAGCGCGCAGGACACGTCCGACACGCTCGCCGCCCGCATGGTGGCGCCCAATCGGCCGCTCGAATATTTTCTGCTGCTCAACGGCCTCGACCCGCAAGACCGGCTCGTTCCCGGCGAGCGCTATAAGCTCGTCGCCGAATAAGCGCCTGCGGGGCGAAAAACGCTGGCGCGGATGGAACCCCAGCGCCCAGGAAAACGTTGTCCAACCGCTAGAATTCTCACGGGTTGGGCGGGCCTCGGGGCTAGCGCGTCCGTCGAGATTTTCTTCGAGCCGAAAGTCGATAGCGCGGAAATTGTCGTCGGTCGATTGACTTTCGGTCGATTGCTTCGACGCGCCTCGACAGGCCCCGCGGAGGCGTTGATGGCGTATTTGCCCGGAGTTGGACGCGAGCTCGTGAAGGCCGCGATGGAAGCGCCTTTTCTCGAGCGCGAGGAAGAAAAGCAGCTGGCGATAGCCTGGAAGGACCGACGTGACGGCGTCGCGCTCCACAAGCTCGCCTCGGCGCATATGCGTCTCGTCATCGCCCTCGCGGTGCGCTTCCGTCATTACGGATTGCCCGTCGCCGATCTCGTTCAGGAAGGTCATGTCGGCCTGCTCGAGGCGGCGGCCCGCTTCGCGCCCGAGCGCGACGTACGTTTCTCCACTTACGCCACCTGGTGGATTCGCGCCTCGATCCAGGACTATGTGCTGCGCAACTGGTCGATCGTGCGCGGCGGCACCAGCTCCTCGCAGAAAGCGCTGTTCTTCAATCTGCGCCGGCTGCGCGCCAAGCTCGCCCACGCTCCGCAGACGGCGGCCGAATCGGGCGACGCCTTCGACGCCATCGCCGGCGCGATCGGCGTCTCGCGCGCCGATGTCGAGCTCATGAACTCGCGGCTCGCCGGCTCCGACGTCTCGCTCAACAGCCAGCTGATCGAGGATGATTCGGCGAGTTCGGCGGAGCGCATGGATTTCCTCGTCGACGACCGGCCGCTGCCCGACGAGATCGTCGAGGATCGGCTCGACTCCGATCGCCGCGCGCGCTGGCTCGCCGACGCCCTGAAGCTTTTGTCCGAGCGCGAGCTGCGTATCGTCCAGGAGCGGCGCCTCAGCGAGAGCCTCGTCACTTTGGAATCGCTCGGCGATCGGCTCGGCATTTCCAAGGAGCGGGTCCGCCAGATCGAGAATCGCGCCCTGTGCAAATTGCGCAAGGCTCTGGTGCGCGCGCAGGATCAGGCTCCGGCCGAATAGGCCGTCACTTACGCCCGTCATTGCGAGCGGAGCGAAGCAATCCAGAGCCGTGAGGCGACCTGGATAATTTGCTTTGTCGCTTCGCCCCGGCTGATCGGGACGCGAATGACGCACGAAAAAAGCGCAGCCCCGTCAGGGCCGCGCTTTTCATTTCTCCCCGTCGGTTCCGCCCTCAGGCGGCGGCTTCGACGTCCTCGTCGCCGTCTTCGCCGTCGGTCGCCTCGTCGGAGGCGTCCTCGCTCTTCTGGCCACGGCGTGGGCTCTTCGCCAGGAAGGACTCGATCAGCTTCAGCGATTCGGAGTCGATCAGCTTGCGCACCGCCGCCACTTCCCGGGCCATGCGGTCGAGCGCGGCCTCGTAGAGCTGACGCTCGGAATAGGACTGCTCGGGCTGCGTGTCGGAGCGATAGAGGTCGCGGACCACCTCGGCGATGGTGACGAGATCTCCGGAATTGATCTTGGCCTCATATTCCTGCGCGCGCCGCGACCACATGGTGCGCTTGACGCGCGCCCGTCCGGTCAGCGTGCCGAGCGCCTTTTCGACGACGTCCGGCTCGGCGAGCTTGCGCATGCCGACGGCCGCGACCTTGCTGACCGGCACCTTCAGCGTCATCTTGTCCTTGACGAAATGGACGACGAACAGCTCCAGGCTGAAGCCCGCCACCTCTTGCGTCTCTATGGCCATGATCTGACCGACGCCATGGGCCGGATAGACGATGAATTCATTCGTCTTGAATCCCAGCTTGGCGGCGGCGGGCGCCTTGGCCTTGGCGGGGGCGGCGGCTGCGGCGCGCGCCGCGACCATGGCCTTGGGCGAAAGGGCCGCGCTCGCGGAGACCGCCGGAGCGGGGGCCGCTGGTCTTTGCGCCGGCGAGGTTTTGGCGTTGATCGCCTTTCCTGGGGTCGTTTTTGCCACTGGAATGGTTTCGCTCGAAGCTGGAGTTGAAACGGGCGTCGCCGCCGCCGCGCTTTCGTTCGTCTCCACGCCGCTCGGGGCGACGGACGAAACGGCGGCCGGCTGGACGACGGATGGGGTGGTCGAGTTGTCCCGCGCGGGTTTCGTTCGAGAACCCTCCTCTGTTGCGCCGGGCGTCGCCGCGGCGGGGAGCTGATCGCGGATCTCCGCGCGCGGCGTCGCAGCGCGCGTATCCGTGCGTGACTTGGCCGCGGCGCTCTTGCGCGCGGTCGTCTCTGCCTGTGCGACGGGCCGAGTTTCCGTCGTCGTCGCCTGCGCCGGGCGTTCGGCCTTTACGCGAATCTTTTCCGTCGCCGGCGTCTCGATCGCGGCCGATGCGCCGCGCGCCTTGTGGGCGGAGGCGGCGCTGCGAGCCGGCGCCGCCGTCCCGTGTCTCGTTCGCTCGGCGGGCTGCGCCGTCGCTCGCTCAGCGGCCTTCGATCTCGTCCGCGTCCGTTCCGTGGTCTGCGCCGCGCGCGCGGAGCTCGACTTGGTCTTCGCCGCCGTCCTGGCCGTGGACCGAGCCGTCGCCGACTTGACCGTCTCCGTTCTGGCGGCCGTTTCCGTTCTGGCCGACGTCTTGGAGGCGGCGGTCTTCGCCGTCTTGGCGGCGGCCGTCTTCATGGTCCGCTTTTCCGCGCCGGCCTTCGATTTGGCGCCGGCCCCTGCCTTGCTTGCGCTCGTCTTGCCTGCGTTCGTCTTGCCGATGCTCTTGCCGCCGACGCTTTTCGTGGCCGCGCTCTTGGCGGCGGCGCTCGCGGTCCGGGACCGGCTCGATTTGGCTTCCGCATCCCTCGCGCCGCGCGTCGCGCTCGCCGGCGCCTTGCGATTTTTCGCGGACTTCTTGCTGGAGGGCATACGCGGGTACTCCTCATCTTGTCCCGCTGTGGAGACGGGACGGAAAGCCACGCGGCCAGGAAGCGAAGCCGCGCCCCGGCCAGGATAGCGCCAACGACCGCGCATGCTTTGAACTGGCGAAAGCTCGACGCTTCACTCTTCGGAACCGACGCGACGCTCTCGGACATCGTCCCCGATCGGTTCCCGACGCCACGGCGATTCGCGCGTTTTCCCGATCGGCAAAACGCGACCTTTGCGCCCCTGCGCCCGAACGCTATTCGTTAATGCTTTGTATATCACGCCGGACGGCGAAAATCAAAGGGAGCCCGCCGACGCTTTGCGGCATGGTTACCCTGGCCCGGCCGATCATGCTTGAAATTGCGAACGAATCCGATTCGTTCGCCGGCGCGTCAGTCGCCCTGGCCGGGCTCTGGCGAGAAGCCCGATTCGAGCTTGCCCGGCTTGCCGTCCCATTCCTTGGCGTCGGCCGGCGGATCGCGCTTGATCGTCACATTGGGCCAGACCTGCGCATATTCCGCGTTGAGCGCCATCCATTTCTCGAGGTCCGGCTCCGTGTCCGGCTTGATCGCCTCGGCCGGGCATTCGGGCTCGCACACGCCGCAGTCGATGCATTCGTCCGGATGGATGACCAGCATGTTGACGCCTTCATAGAAGCAGTCCACGGGACAAACTTCCACGCAATCCATATATTTGCACTTGATGCAGTTTTCCGTGACGACATAAGGCATGGGGCGTCCTCGACCAGCGCGGGCTAGCTAGCGTTTTTGCCGCGATTGCGCAAGCGGCCTGTCACGCGCGAGGCCACTCGCCTCCTGCGCGCGCGGCATGATATCCTTAAGGGGATTGGAAGGGAATCGCTCATGGCGGATTTGCAGCCGACGTCCGAACTAGCCGCGCCGCCCGCGCTGCGCTGCGTGACGGCGCGCGCGCTGCTGCTCGGCGACCGAATCGACACGGGCGGGCTCGAGCGCGCCGATCTCGTCTCCACCTCGCCGCTGGCCTTTCCCGCCGGCCAGTCCGGATTCGTCGTGCTCTACCGATTCGGCGTCGCGGTGCTGTTCGGCCTCACGCCGCTCGAGGAGGACGAGATCGTGGCGAGGGTCGGCGCGCGCGTCGCCGGCGCCGCCGAGCAGAGCGACGACGAGACGCTGGTGCTGGAGATTGCGCCCGAGAGCGACGATCGTCTGCTCGCCAACGGGCGCCTCGCCGTCAAGGACACATCGGGCGAGCGGCTGCTGGTCGTCGCCGACGCTTTGGCCAAGAGCGTGGCGCTGGCCCGCGACGAGCGGCGCGTCAACGCCGTGTTCGACACGATCGAGCCCTTCGCCGCCGAGCTCGCCAGCAAGGGCCGGCCGCCCTCCGGCCGCCGCGCCATGCTGGAGCTGATCGGCCAGACGCTGCTGGTGCGGCATCGCGTCTCCGGGCGCGTCGCCGTCGACGACAAGCCCGATGTGCTGTGGGACCGGCCCGATCTCGAGCGCCTCTACGCGCGCCTCGAGGACGAATATGAGCTCGAGGCGCGCGGCGAGACCCTGAAGGCGAAGATCGAGGTGATCGGCGAGACTGCGCGCGCTCTGACCGAGATCATCGACGTTGACCGCTCGGTCCGGCTCGAGGCGACGATCATCGTGCTCATTCTGGCCGAGATCGTGCTGTCGCTGTTCCAAATCTTCATTCTGCGGGCGCATTGAGAGCGCGCGCTTGACCCTCGGCCAGCTCGCGATCCTGGCGGCGGCGCTGTTCCTCGTCGGCTCGGCGGAGGTGGTCGCCGGGCCGCTGATGACCGCCATGGCGCCCGATTTCGGCGTCGCGCCGGCGGCGATCGCTTTTCTTCCCGCCGCCTATGGCCTCGCTTATGGCGGCTTCGCCATTCTCGCCGGGCCCCTGTCCGACCGGCTCGGGCGCAAACGGCCGTTGCAGGCCGGTCTCCTCGGCTTCGCCGCGCTCTCCGCGGCTCTGCCGAACGCGCCGGATCTCGCCGCGGCGGTCGCGCTCTCGGCCCTCTGCGGCCTCTGCGGAGCGGTCATTCAGCCCAATGCGCTGTCGCTCGTCGCCGATTCCGCCTCGGGGCGCGAGGTCGACAGACTCACGGCGCGCGTCTTCGTCGGGCTGATGTCGGCCTTCGTGATCACGCCCTCGATCGCCGGCGCCGTCGCCGACCGCTTCGGCTGGCGATGGGCCTATTATCTTCTCGCCCTTCTCGCGGCGCTCGCCTTTCTCGCGGTCACGGCCGCGTTTCGACCCGGCCACGCCCATGCGGCGTCCGGCTCGCTCGCCGCGACGCACCGAGCGGCGCTGGCGACGCCGGGCGTGCTGCGGCGTCTCTCGGCCAGCTATTTCTGGCTCGGATGGGTCGCGGGCTTCGGCGTCGTCGTCGCCGATGTGGCGGCGCGCAAGCTCGCGCTCTCGCCCACCGACGCCGGCCTCCTGGCTGGCTTCTTCGGCCTCGTCACCATCGCCGGCAATCTCGCCGGCCCCTCCGTGCGAGACGCGCTGGCGGAGCGGGCCCTCCCGCTCGCCTGCTTCACCGCCTCGGCTGGCGTCCTCGCCTTCGCGCTGCCGGCGCATTCCGTCGTCGAGCTCGCGCTCATCGGATTGCCCTGGGCTTTCGGTTATGGCTGCGGCGGCCCGCTACATCATGCGCGCCTCAGCGGCATGTCGGCGCGGTTTCGCGGCACGATCAACTCCTATCATGCGAGCTTGCTGAACCTCGGCATCTGCTCGACGTCCTTTCTGTTCGGCGCGCTCGCGCCCCTCGCGCCGCTCGGCCTCTTCTACGCCCTCGTCGGCGGCGTCTCGCTTCTCGGCGCGGTCCAGCTCGTCCTCGCGGCGCGCAAGGACGGCTATGATGAAGCGCAAAAGCGCGCCGCCGCCAGGGTCGCCGCTTCCGTCTCGCCTGCGTCGATCCAGCGGAACGACGGCAGCTGATGGCGGGCGAAGGTGAATTGCCGCTTCGAATAATGGCGGGTGTCGAGCTTGCCCTGCGCCGCCGCCGCCTCGAGCGACATCTCGCCGCGCATGAAGCGCATGAGATGCGGCGCGCCATGCGCGCGCATCGCCGGTAGTGCGGGATCGAGCGCGCGCGCGCCGAGCGCCCGCACCTCGTCGAGCGCGCCCTGCCGAAGCATCGCGTCGAAACGCGCGTCGATCCGCGCATGGAGCGCATCGCGCGGCGGCGCGAGAAAGAAGGCGAGGCAAGCGGCGGCGTCCAGCAGCGGCGCCGAGCGCGCGTTATGAAAGGAGGCGAGGGGGCGCCCTGTCGCCTCCAGCACCTCGAGCGCGCGCAAAATGCGCTGCGGGTCGGTCGGGCGCAGCCGCGCCGCCGTCTCGGGGTCGCGCTCGGCGAGGCGCGCGTGCAAAAACTCCGGCGCGCGTCCTTGCGCTTCGGCGCGGATTTTCTCGCGGATGGAGTCCGGCACGGGCGGAATGTCGGAGAGGCCGTAGAGCGCCGCCTTGAAATACATGCCGGTGCCGCCGGCGACGATCGGCGTCGCGCCCTCGCGCTCCAGCTCGTCGAGCACGCGGCGAAAATCCTCGAGCCAGCGGCCAACGGAATAATTCACGCCGGCGTCGACATGGCCGAACAGGAGATGGCGAACGCGTCCCTCCTCTTCCGGCGTCGGGCGGGCGGTGAGAATGCGCAGGTCGCGATAGACCTGCATCGAATCCGCGTTGACGATCACGCCGCCGATGCGTTGCGCGATGGCGAGCGCCAGAGCGGACTTGCCGCTGGCCGTCGGTCCTGCGATGAGAATGGAGCGCCTCATGGGGCCCTTCGCAACGCAAAACGAGCGAAATGTCAAAAGCGCTCATCGACCATGTCGCCACCTTCATCGCCGCCGCGGACGGTCCGAGGCTCTCGGCCGAGGCGGTGATGGGCTGGTGCGCGGCCGTCGGCGCCGTCGCGATCGACTGGCTGGAGCCCGGCGTCGCCGCCGATGCGAGCTTTATGCTTGCGCCGCAGGCTCTGCCGCAGGCGCGCGCGGCGCTGCAGGCGGCGGCCGATGCGGCCGGCGTCGACGTCGTCGTGCAGGAGAAGGCGAAACGGCGCAAGCGACTCATCGTCGCCGACATGGATTCGACGATGATCGCGCAGGAATGCGTCGACGAGCTCGCCGCTTACGCCGGGCTGCGCGAGCGCGTCGCGCCGATCACCGCCCGCGCCATGCGCGGCGAGCTCGATTTCGAATCGGCGCTGCGCGATCGCGTGGCCCTGCTCGCCGGGCTCGACGTCGCCATCGTCGAGACCATTCTGCGCGAGCGCGTGACGCCGACTCCCGGCGCCCGGACGCTTCTCGCCACCATGCGCGCAAACGGCGCCTATGCTGCGCTCGTCACCGGCGGCTTCACCTGTTTCGCCGAGCCCATTGCGGCGCGGCTCGGCTTTAACGAGGCGCGCGCCAACCTTCTGGAGACGCGCGACGGCCGTCTCACCGGCGCGGTGACGCCGCCGATCCGCGGCGCGAGCGCCAAGCGCGAGGCGCTGGAGGCGCTGCGCGCGCAATTGGGATTGCAGCCGGCGGAGACGCTCGCCGTGGGCGACGGCGCCAATGATCTCGACATGCTGGAGGCCGCCGGGCTCGGCGTCGCTTTTCATGCGAAGCCGAAGGTCGCCGCCGCCGCACACGCGCGCATAGACCGCGCCGATCTCACCGCTCTGCTGTTCGCGCAAGGCTATCGGCGCGCCGATTTCGTCGCGTGAGGCTCGCGCTCACGCGCTCTTCGCCAGCGGCAGGCGCGCGGCGATCGAGCGGAAGCGCGCCCGCGACGCGCCCGCCGCCAGCCAGGCCGCGACGCCCGTGCCGACGAAATGGGCGAGCAGCAGAGCGAAATTGACGAGCAGAATGAAGACGTCGAGCGCGCGGATGATCTTCGACGGGTCGGTGATGGCGATGCCGGGCGGCTGCGACACGGTCTTGGCGATCAGCAGAGAAATGCTCAGCGACAGTCCGATGAAGGAGATGAGCGTGCCGGCGAGGCCGATCGCGAGCCCGGCGGTGAGCAGCCAGGAGGCGTGTCCGCGCCCCTCATCGAAATAATCGGCGCGCGCCGCGACCCGTCGCGCGGCGCGTGTGTAGCAATAGGCGAGCGCGGTCGCGACGCAGAGCAGCAGGAAGGCGTAGAAGCTCCAATAGATCGCGTCGCCGAAGCCGGACACGCTGGGGCTGAAGGCGCGGCCCGAGGTGGAGAATTGCAGCAGCACGCCGCTCGCGAGCGCGATAGCGATCTGAATCCAGAACTGCGCCCAGCCGAGCAGGCGCATATGGCTCGCGAGGCCGGTGGCGCCCGGCGCGGGAGCGTCCGTCACGACCAGCGCGGCGGAAAGCGCCGCCCGCTGCGCCCGGAAGCGGCTCGGCGCGCCGGCCGCGAGATGCGCGATGATCGCCGCGGCCAGTAGGAAAGACAGCCAGCGATGGCCGGCGAGAAGCGCGTCCGACGTCGGCGTCGCGCCGACGTCGAAGGCGCGGGCGATGTCGCCGAGCGGACCGAGCGCCTGCGCCAGCGGTGGGTCGGCGAGATCGGAAACCGGGAGCGGCGCGCCGAAGACATGCAGCGCGGCGCCGCTATAGGCCGCCCACAGCGCCCCGGTCGCGACGAGCCCGATGAGCGCGAGATAGATCAGCAGCTCCGATAAGCCGCCGATGGCGCGCCGCCAGCGTGGCCAATGCGCCGGATAGGGAGGAGGCGGCGCAACGATGCGCAGGACGATCGCCGCGAGCAGCGCCGCCGACGCCAGCACGCCGAGCGAGACGTGCAGGCCGTAGAGCGTCGCGCGCATCGGCGGCGACGATCCGGCGGCGAGCCAGCCGAGCGCCAGCAGCAGGATGCTGGTCAGCAGCAGCAGAACGAAAACGGCGCGGGCGATATTGGGGCGCATTGCAAAAGATCCGATCGCAATGCCGGCGTCGCGGCGGCGCTGGCGTTTGCGTCTCAGATAGATCGCCGCCGTCGCGATTCGAGGCCGCGCGGCGATAGATTCGCTCAGCAGGGAGTAGGCAGTAGGCGGTCCGTCATTGCGAGGAGCGAAGCGACGAAGCAATCCAGGAGTCGCCCCGCGGCACTGGATTGCTTCGCTTCGCTCGCAATGACGGCCGTCCGCAGCTTACTCGGCCGGACGAAACGTCCACAGCCGATTGGCGACGAAGGACCAGAAGAAGACGACGCCGGTCGTCGCCATTTGCGCCGGCAGATAAGGCGCGCCGAGCCGCGCGACGAAGACATCCATGAAGAGATAAGTGAGGCAGAAGCCGACGAAGGCGACGAGGGCGAAGCGCCATGTCGCCTCCTCATGCGGACGATCGCTCGCGAAAGTATGGCGGCGGTTGAGGCCATAGGAGACGATGCCGCCGACGACATAGCCGCAGAGAGCCGCCATCACCGGCGGGCGCTCGGCGAGCTCGACGAGGGCGATCAGCACGACATAATGAAGCAGCGTCGCGACGACGCCGACGAGCGCGAAAACGGTGATCTGACGACGCAACGACATGCCCGTCATGTCGCATGTTTCGCGTCACAGGGCGAGGGGGCGAGCCTTCAGGCTCGCATCGCTTCGCTACTGTCGAAGCAGCATGCGGCCGGAGGCGGCCTCGAAATGCGACAGGCGCGAGAGGAAGGTCATGCCCAGCAGGCTCGCGCCCAGCGCGCCGCGATCGGCGACATAGGCGTCGACATTGTCGAGCGCGATCGCGCCGAGCCGCATCTGGCGCAGCCGCACGCGCGCCATGCGCGAGACGCCATTGGCGGTCTGCGCCGAGAATTTGAAGTCGCCCGGCCCGGGATAGAAGCCGGCGGCCGCGGCGTCGTCATAGGAGAGCACCACCGAGCTCGCGCCGGTGTCGACCAGCATGTGCACGGGCGCGCCATTGACCTCGACCTCGGTCGCATATTGCCCGAGGCGATCGGCGGCGATCGTCGCCTCGCCGCGAAACGGCGTCGGCGCGGCGTAGGAGGCGCTGGGCGCGCGCATCGGCTGCGCGATCTGCGCCTCCGGGGACTTGCTGCGAGCGCGGGAGACGAATTGCATCGACAGCTGCGCGATGACGACCGCCGCGATGACGGCGCCGATCGCGGTTCTCAAGACGGATGCGAGCATGACGAAAGCCTCTGGCGGAGCGCGTCGAGGCGAGGAGGCTAAGGCGCAGAGCCTGCGCCTCCTTTAAGCGGAAGCTTCGAATTCTCCGCATTCCGCGAGATTGTGTCGCGAGCCTTGGCGCTCACCGCGTCAAAACGATGTCGGCGCCGTCGAGCACCGCGTAATCGAAGCGCGCGTCGGTCACGATCGCGGAGCCGAAGCGCGCCGATGTGAGCACGGCGTGGGTGAGGTTGGCGCGGGTGAGGTCGGCGCCGTCGAAATCCGCCTCGGGCAGCTCCGCCCGCACCGGGACCATGCCCTGATTGGCCGGGTCGGCGCCGAGATCGGCGTCGACGAGCTTCGCCTTCACGAATTTGACGCCGCGTCCGCCGCCGATGATGCGCGCGCGCGTCAGATCGGCGCCGGAGAAATCGCATTTGTCGAGCAGCGCCGCATAGAGCGTCGCGCCGCGGAGATCGGCGCCGCGGAGATCGGCGTTCTGCAGATCGCTGCGGGTGAAATTCGCGCCGGCGAGGCGCGCGCCGGAGAGATCGGCGCCGGCGAGCCGCGCCGAGAAGAAATCGGCGCCGGACATATCGAGGCCATGGAGATCGGCGCCGGAGAGGTCGAGATCGGCGAAATCGGCCGCGCCCTTCTTGCCCTGCGCCAGCCGCTGCTCGATCTGCGGGCGCGTCAGCTCGGACGCGGCGGCGGCGCCGAGCATGAGCGGGAGACAGCAGCAGAGAAGGGCGAAACGCCTCGGAGCGAACATTCGTGACCTTGGCCGGAGTGGGTCGAGGGGCGAGCATCTGCCGCCGGAACGAGGCGCGCAATGGGAGAGATTTTCCGGGCCGGCAGGAAAAACCGGAAGGGACGTCAGGCCGCCGCCCGCGCCGCCGCGTCGATGCGCCGCGCCGCATCCGCCCGGCGCGGCAGTGCCTGAAGACTCTCTCTTATTGGCGCGAGAGCGTCGGCGGCGCCGATTCGAGCAGCGCCGAGAGCCGCGTCGAGACATCGGCGGCGACCTCGAGCGGCAGAGCGAAGCTCGCGCGATCGCCGTCGGGCGCGGTCAGCGTCAGCAGCACATGGTCGCCGAGCATCTCGCGGGCGAGCGTCGCCTCGCGGACCGGCGACGCCAGCACGGCCTCGACAGCGCCGCTCGCCGGCCGGCGGGCGGAAAGGCTCTTCTCGCGCAGCTCCAGCGCCGAACGCGTCAGCGAGAGAATATCGGCTGGCGTGAGAGGAATGCGGGTCGTCACGCCGTCGTCGCCGGTGCGGCTGAGGACGAAGCCCTCGCCGTCGGCGGCGAGGCTGAGGTCGAACGGCGCCTCGGACATGGGTTCTGCTCCTCGGCGCGACCATCTGCTCGCGGCTCGCCGCGCCTTTCTCCTCGAGCGATTTATGCCCAAATTCGCCTGCGGCCAAGTCCACGCGACAGTCCAGGCGACGGTCCACGCGCGCGTCCGGCGCATGTCCGAACGCCTCGCGACTGGACATCGCGCGCGAGTGACGCAATAAGGGGCCACGCAATCTCGAGGACGCTCGCGACATGTCCTACATCATTCGCTTCTTCACCTGGTGGAACAAGGCGACGCTCAGCACCGGCCTGTGGACGCTGCTCTATGGCGAGCGCGTCGGCTCGGACGAATTCGGCAATGTCTATTACCGGCGTCGGGGCGGCAAGAAGGACAAGGCGCTCGGCTTCGAGCGCCGCTGGGTGATCTACAAAGGCTATGCCGAGGGCTCGGCGACGCCGCCCGGCTGGTATGGCTGGCTCCATCACACGGTCGACACGCCGCCGACCGACGAGAAATACGAGCCGCGGGAGTGGGAGCTGCCGCATATGCCCAATCTGACCGGCACGCCCGCGGCCTATCGGCCGCCGGGATCGATTCTCGCCACGGGACGGCGCGCGCCGGCCGGCGGCGATTATCAGGCCTGGACGCCGGAAGGCTGAGCGCGACGCCGGCCAAATCGCGCGCGACCATCGATCCGCCACGCTTCTCATGCTCGTTGTCGGGCGCAAAAGGGTCGGGCGCTTCGCCCGGCTTCGAGATCGGAAGCCTTGCTCGATATGACGTTCCGCTCCAGCCTTCGCGCGATCCTGCGCCGCCTCCCGCTCGCCGGGGCCGCGGCCCTCGGCCTCTGCGCCGGCGCCGCCGCCGATCCGATCCGCCATCCGACCGCGGTCTTCGCCGGGCTCGACAAGACCACCGGCCGCATCATCAATTTCGATGTGGCCATCGACGAGACCGTGCAGTTCGGCTCGCTCCAAATCACGCCGCGCGTCTGCAACACGCGGCCGCAGACCGAGGCGCCGCAGACGACCAGCTTCGTCGAGGTCGATGATCAGGACCCGGCCAAGAACGAGGCCAAGCGCATTTTCTCCGGCTGGATGTTCGCGGCGAGCCCGGGCCTGCATGGCGTCGAGCATTCGGTCTATGACGTGTGGCTGACCGACTGCAAGGGCGGCAAGGAGATCGTGCAGGCGCCGGCTTCGGCCGAGCCTGCGGCCGCCGATCCCGCCGCCGCCACGCCCGCCCCGGTCGAGAAGAAGCGCTCGCGCTCGCGCAAGGTCGAGCCGGTTGCGCCGACGCCGATCGAGGCCGCGCCCATCGGTCCGCGCGATTCGGTCGCGCCCGAGGCGCCGATCGGCGAGGACGGCGCCGAGCCGCCGCCGGCGGCGCCGCCCGAAAAGAAGAAATCGAAAAAGAAGTCGCGAAACCAGCCGCCGCCTGCCGCGGAGCCGCGACAGAACGCGCCCTCGCCACTGTTTCCGTTCTGAGGCGCTCGCAGCGCGGACGTCAGTGCGAGCGCAAGCGAAGCAATCCAGAGCCGCCGCGCGCGGCCGAAGGATCGCGTCGCGCTCTCTGTTAAGTCAAAATCTCCAGAATATCGCGGCCGGAGAGGCGCAGTTCGTCGCGCCAGGGATCGGCGCGGGGCGGCGCAGCGAGCGCGTGCTCGAGCAGATCGTGATAGGCGTCGCGGCTGATCTCGATCGCCCCGAGCGAGGCGAGATGCGTCGTTATGAATTGTGTGTCGAGCAGGCGGAAGCCGCCGCTGCGCAGCCGCCCGACGAGATGCGCGAGCGCGACCTTGGAGGCGTCGGTCTCGCGGTGGAACATGCTCTCGCCGAAGAAAGCCGCGCGCATGGCGACGCCATAGAGCCCCCCGACCAAGGCCCCCTCTCGCCAGCATTCGACCGTATGGACGAAGCCGAGATTGAATAACTCACGGTAGAGACGGCGGATCTCGGCGTTGATCCAGGTGTTTTCGCGCTTGGGCGCCGAGGCCGCGCAGGCGTCGATGACGGCCTCGAAATCCTGGTCGATGCGCACCTCGAACCGATCGGAGCGGAGCGTCTTGGCGAGCGAGCGCGAGATCTTGAATGCGTCGAGCGGAAAGATCGCGCGCTCCTGCGGGTCGACCCAGAACAACTGGTCCTCCTCCGCGCTCTCGGCCATCGGAAACAGGCCGATCGAATAGGCGCGCAGGAGAATCTGCGGTGTGATCGCGTAGCTGGCGCTCGGGCGGGACATCTTTCAGATTGTAGCGCAATGCGCGGGAGAATCGAGAGCGTCGATGGTCATGCCTTCGTCGTCATTGCGAGCGGCGGCGAGATTGCGAGCGGCGAAGCAATCCGCGTGCGGCGGCCCTGCTTCGCTGCGCTCGCAATAACGGAAGATCAACCCTCCCCGATCACCTCGAGGAAGGTGTGCGCGTCCTCCTTGCGCTCGAACACATGGGGGGCGATGCCGCGCTTGCTCAGCGCCTCCTTCAGCTTCAGCCGCAGGAAGGCGCTGGTGGTGTAGCGCGTGGTCGTTAGATAATAGTTCTCCAGCATGTATTGGATCATCTCTGCATAGTAATCGTAGAGATGCTCGCTGATACGGAAGTTGTCGAGATTGACGACCTGATTGACGCGCTTGCCGATGGTCTGGCAGGCGTCGATCAGCATCTTGCGCAGATCATCGATGTCGCGCTTCGACCGCGCGCTCCAGCCCTCGAGATTGAGAAACTGGATGTTGCGATCGGCGTCATAGCTGACGCGATCCTGCAGATCGAGATTGAGCAGATCGGAGATGAGCCCCATGGGCTCGTCGATGAAGATCCGCTTGTCCATCGGGATCGGCTCTTTGATGATCGGCTTGAAATCCATATGCGCGAGGATGTCGCGCTCGATATCGATCCCCGGCGCGACCTCGATCAGCTCGAGTCCGTCCTTCTTCAGCTGGAACACGCAGCGCTCGGTCACATAGATCACCGGCTGCTCGCGCTTTTGCGCATATTTGCCGCTGAAGGTCACCTGCTCGACGAATTTCAGGAATTTGCGCGCCCGGCCTTCCTTGAGGACCTTCACCTGGCCGTCCTCGATGGCGACGTCCAGCCCGCCGGCGGTGAAAGTGCCGGCGAAGACCACGCTACGCGCGTTCTGGCTGATGTTGATGAAGCCGCCGCAGCCGTTGAGGCGTCCGCCGAAGCGGCTGGTGTTCACATTGCCCTGCTCGTCGCATTCGGCCATGCCGAGGCAGGTCATGTCGAGGCCGCCGCCGTCGTAGAAGTCGAACTGAGTGTTCTGGTCGATGATCGAGTCGGCGTTGGTGGCCGAGCCGAAGGAGGAGCCGGACGCCAGCACGCCGCCGATCGCCCCCGCCTCGGTGGTGAGCGTGATGAAGGGCGTGAGCTTCTCCTCATTGGCGACGGCGGCGATGCCCTCCGGCGCGCCGACGCCGAGATTGACGACGCCGTTCGGCGGCAGCTCGAAGGCGGCGCGCCGCGCGATGATCTTGCGCGCGTCGAGCGGCATTTTGGCCATGCTCTCGACCGGCACGCGGATCTCGCCGGCGAGCGCCGGATTATAGATCACGCCGTAATTCATCCGGTGCATCTCGGGCGGGTCGGCGACGACCACACAGTCGACGAGAATGCCCGGGACCTTCACGTCCTTGGGCCGGATCGAGCCGGAATCGACGATGCGCTCGACCTGGGCGATGCAGATCCCGCCATTATTGTGCGCCGCCATGGCCTGGGCCAGCACGTCGAGCGTCAGCGACTCCTTCTCCATGCTGATATTGCCGGAGGGATCGGCGCTGGTGCCGCGGATGAAGGCGACGTCGATCTTGGTGGCGGTGTAGAACAGCCACTCCTCGCCCTCGATCACGACATGCTTGACGATGTCGTCGGTGGTCACCTCATTGACGCGGCCGCCGCCGAAGCGCGGGTCCACGTAAGTGTAGAGGCCCACCTTGGAGAAGAGGCCCGGCTGGCCGGCGGCGCAGGCGCGGTAGAGCTGGGAAATGACGCCCTGCGGCAGGTTGTAGCCGAGGATCTTGTTTTCCTGCGCGGCCTGGGCGACCTTGGGCATGCGGCCGAAATTGCCGGCGATGACGCGGCGCAGCAATCCCTCGTGGTGCAGGCGGCCGGTGCCGAGCCCTTTGCTGTCGCCGGCGCCGGCGGTCATGATCAGCGTGAGGCCCTTGGGTCCTCCCGTCTCGACGAAGCGCTTCTCCAGCGCGGCGTGCAGCGCCTCGGGAATGCAGCTCTGGACGAAGCCGGTCGTGGTCAGAACGTCGTTCTCGCTGATCAGCGCAATCGCCTCGTCGGCGGTGATCACCTTGTTGTTCTTGTTCATTTCCTGCGCGTTTCCTCGTCGTCGTCCCCCCGCCCGGGCGAAGCGGAGGCGAGCTCTATTCCCCCCGTCGTCGTCTCGGGCGGCCGCCGGCTCGTTCGTTGCGATCGACACTAGAGTTCGCGTCTCTTTTTCGCAATAGCGTCGCAAGGACCCCGTCGCCGCAGGGCGGATCTCCCTCGGCGGGTCCGCGTGGAGAGGCTTCCGCCCAACAGAGTCAAGCATTAGCCCTTCGTTAAGGTTATCCCGTTAACTCTGACGCCAGCGCTATTCGTGCAGCAGCCAGTCGAGCAATCGTGTCGCTGGCGCTCCGAGCGCGTCGTTTCGGATAGGGCGAGCCGCCCAAGGCATGATGCCGCTTCCGTCGAGCCGGTGAAAAACCGGGATGCCATTCGTCACAGGTTCCACCCATCCAGGGATCGATGAGTCATGTCCAGTATTCTGACGAACTCCTCCGCCATTACCGCGCTCCAGTCGCTGCGCTCGACCCAGTCGTCGCTGGCGACGACGCAGAAGGAAATCTCTACCGGCCTCAAGATCTCCAGCGCCGCCGATAACGCCTCCACCTGGGGCATCGCGCAGACGATGAAGTCGGACCAGGGCGTGCTGTCGACGATCAGCGATTCGTTGAACGTCAGCTCCTCGGTGCTCAACATCGCCTCGACCGCGATCACCAACACCATCTCGGTCATCAACAACATCAAGTCGCAGGTCGCGCAGGCGGCGCAGCCCGGCGCCGATCTCTCCAAGATCGGCACGACGCTCGAAGGCCTCAGCAGCCAGCTCTCCAGCATCGTCGCCTCGGCCAATTTCAACGGCCTCAACCTGCTCGACGGCTCGTCCGCGACGTTCAACTCCATCGCCTCCTATTCCGACGGCAAGGGCTCTGTGGGCTCGAGCCTCAACACGATCGACCTGAACGCGACCGCGTTGATCGGCGGCGGCGGCTCCTCGCCCGCGGTGGCGGCGGGCTCCGGCATTCTCGAGACCGAGCAGGCGACCGGCGCGAGCGCCGCGACCGACTTCACCGCTCTCGACGCGAACAGCGTCTCCAGCTCGACCAGCATCGCCGACACGCTGTCGAACGCCGACAAGGCGATCGCCGACCTCACGCAATATTCCGCGCAGATCGGCGCCGTGCAGACCAGCGTCAGCGGCCAGGCGACCTTCATGAAGACGCTCAACGAGGCGCTCACGAATGGCGTCAGCTCGCTCGTCGACGCCGATATGAACGAGGCGTCGACGCGCCTGCAGGCGTTGCAGACGCAGCAGCAGCTCGGCGTGCAGTCGCTGTCGATCGCCAACCAGAACAGCCAGATGATTCTCAAGCTGTTCCAGTAAGCGAAAAGCCTCGCCTTTCCGCCGGACGGGCCGCGCCGAGAGGCGCGGCCCGTCGCGCATTCGGCTCCGACGTTCGCCATCGCGAGGCTCGCACAAGCCAAGAGCGCAAAAGTCGGATTCCGC
This sequence comes from Methylosinus trichosporium OB3b, assembly GCF_002752655.1. Classification (NCBI taxonomy): domain Bacteria; kingdom Pseudomonadati; phylum Pseudomonadota; class Alphaproteobacteria; order Hyphomicrobiales; family Methylocystaceae; genus Methylosinus; species Methylosinus trichosporium. Next base: position 3,955,380 of record NZ_CP023737.1, read on the forward strand.
ACTGCGCCACTCCGACGAAATGCGCTCATGGACCGCTTCAATCAGCTTCGCGACAATCTGATCGGGCTCGGACCGAGAAAGCTCTCCGCTCTCGCGCTCATCTTCACGCTGGTCCTGGCGATCACCGGGCTCGGCGCCTATTACGTCTCGCGGCCCGATTTCGAGGTGCTCTATTCAGGGCTCGACCGCGAGGATGTGAGCCGCATCGGCGCCGTGCTCAAATCCTCGGGCGTCGCCTTCGACATCAATCCGGAGGGCAACGCCGTGCTCGTGCGCTACGGGCAGACGGCGCAGGCGCGCATGCTGCTCGCCGAGCGCGGCCTGCCGCAGAGCGCCAACGCCGGCTATGAGCTGTTCGACAAGGTCGGCTCGCTCGGCCTCACGTCCTTCATGCAGGAGGTGACGCGCGTGCGCGCGCTCGAGGGCGAGCTCGCGCGCACCATCCAGCTCATCCGCGGCGTCAAGGCTGCGCGCGTGCATATCGTGCTGCCCGACGAAGGCTCGTTCCGCCGCGTGCGCCAGCCGCCCTCCGCCTCGGTGGTGATTCGCACCGAGAGCCCCGACGATTCGAAAGCGGCGCAGGCGATCCGCCATCTCGTCGCCGCCTCCATTCCCGGCATGACGGTCGATCAGGTGACGGTGCTCAACACCGACGGCATGCTGCTCTCGGCCTCCGATGGCGATGCGACCGATGCGGCGCCGGCCAAGACGCTGACGCTCGAGAAGACAGTCTCCAAGGACATACAGGACAATATCCGCCGCACCCTCACCCCTTATCTGCGCCTCGCCAATTTCCAGGTCAGCGTGCGCGCGCGGATCAACACCGACCGCAAGCAGACCAATGAGACGATCTTCGATCCGGAATCGCGCGTCGAGCGTTCGGTGCGTGTGGTGAAGGAGAACTCCACCTCGCAGAACAACAGCACGAGCCAGGCCGCCAGCGTCGAGCGCAACGTCCCGCAGGAGAAGCCTCAGGCGGGCGGCGAGGGCAAGCAGTCGAACGACGAGAACAAGAAGAGCGAGGAGCTCACCAATTTCGAATTGTCCACGAAGACGGTCACCACGGTGAGCGGCGGCTACACGCTCGAGAATCTGTCGATCGCCGTTCTCGTCAATCGCGGGAGCCTCGCCGGCTCCGGCAAGGATGCGCCGAAGCCGGAGGCGCTCGAGCGCCAGCTCAAGGAGATCGAGCAGCTCGTCGCCTCCGCCGCCGGCGTGCGCAAGGACCGCGGCGACACGGTCAAAGTCTCGGCCGTCGATTTCGCCATCAACGAGAACGACCTCGCCCCGGTCGAGCCGGCGGGGTGGAGCGAGGCCCTCACCCATCAGCTCGGCTCGGTGATCAACGCCGGCGCGCTGATCCTGGTCACGCTTCTTCTCGTCTTCTTCGGCCTGCGTCCGGCCTCGCGCGCTCTGCTCGCGGAGGCGCCGGCGCCGATGGAGACGGCGCTCGCCGATGATGTCGGGCCGCCGCTGCTCGGCGCCGAGCCCTCCATCGAGCTGCCGTTCGCGCCGATGGAGATGCCGCAGTTCACGGGGCAGATGGACACAGGCCTCATCGAGGACATCGGCGGACGTGAGAAATTCAACCAGCAAAAGAAGCTCGAGCAGCTCATCGAGGCCGATGAGATGCAGGCTGCGGCGATATTGAAGCAATGGATGTATGCCGAAGGGAGCGTGTGATGGCCCGCTCCGTCGCCGATTTTCTGAGGCGCTTCGACGAGCCGCGCGTCGTCGCGCCGCTCGCGCCCGAGCCCGTCGTCATCGATGAGCCTCTGATCGAGGCGGAGGAGACGGAGCCGCGGGAGCCGATCGTCGAGCTCACCGACGAGCTGCGCGACCAGCTCGTCGAGGAAGGACGCGCCGCCGCCAAGGAAGAATGCGAGGAGCTGATCGCGCGCGAGCGGGCGGCGTCGCTGCTGCGACTCGAGACCGAGCGGCGCAGCTGGGCGCGCGAGGAGGGAGAACGGCTCGGCGAGCAGTTCCGGTCCGCCTTCGATCGCTTCGTCGAGGAGACCGGCGCCGATGTCGGGCGCGTGCTCGAGCCCTTCGTGACCGGCGAGGTGCGCGAGCGCATGGTCGAGGCGCTCGTCGATCGCCTGCGCGTCATGATCGCCGACCGCGAACATCCGGTCGTGCGCCTCTGCGGGCCGACCGATCTGCTCGACTCGTTGTGCGAGAAGCTCGGCGGCGAAGGCGTCGCGACGCGCATCGAGGATGTTGGCGGCGTCGACGTCCGCGCGCGTCTCGACGCCACGACGATCGAGACGAGCCTCGAGGATTGGATGCGGGAGCTGCACGACGAGGATGGCGCGCAATGAGCGAGGAAAAAGAAGCCGAGATCATCTTCATCCGCAAGAACCACGGCGATCATGAAGAGGGACATCACGGCGGCGCCTGGAAAATCGCTTTCGCCGACTTCATGACCGCGATGATGGCCTTTTTTCTGGTGATGTGGATCATCAATTCCACGTCGAAGGAGACCAAGGCGGCGATCGTCCAATATTTCAATCCGGTGCAGCTCGTCGATTCCAATCCCGCGCACAAGGGACTGCGCGATCCCAAGGATGGAGGGCAGGGCAAGAGCGAGAAGCCGACGGCCGCAACGCAGAAAGAACATTCGGGGGCCGCCCCCGAGAGCGACAAGGACGCGCCGCAGCGCGAGGCGGCGTTGCTCTTCGATCCGATCACGACGCTCGACGAGATCGCCGGTCCCGGCAACACGAAAGAGGGCCAGACGGAGCAGGCGCCGCCGATCTTCGGCGATCCCTTCGACCGCAGCGGGCGTGGCGTCGGCTATGTCGAGCCGCATGTCGAGGAGAGCGGCTCGCCCGACAAGGCGAGCGAGACGGAGCGGGCCGAGGAGCGCGCCAAGCCGGCGTCCTCGACGCCGCCGACGAGCGCCAAGACGATGACGCGCCAGCAGCGGCAGGCGGCGGCGACAGCCGCGGCCGACGAGAAGGCCAAAGCCGAGGAGAAGGCCAAGGCGGAAGCCGCGCAGCTCGCCGCGACGCGCGCCGCGGTCGACAGAATCGCCAAAGCGGAAAGCGCGAATGCGCAGCCGGGTCCGCATGTCGAGGTGACCGAGACCGCGGAAGGATTGCTGATCAGCCTCACCGACGACGCGAATTTCTCCATGTTCGCGATCGGCTCGGTGAAGCCGAAGCCGCAGCTCGTGCGCATCGTCGGCCAGATCGCCGGCGTGCTCGCCAAGCAGCCCGGAGAGGTCGAGCTGCGCGGCCATACGGACGCGCGATCCTATAAATCCAAGGTCTACGACAATTGGCGCCTCTCGGCCGATCGCGCCAACATGGCCTATTACATGCTGCTGCGCGGCGGCCTCGCCGAGAAGCGCGTCGTCAAGATCGCCGGCTACGCCGACCGCAATCTGAAGGCGCAGAAGGAGCCGCTCGCCGCCGTCAATCGACGCATCGAAATTCTCGTGCGCAAAGGCGGGGCGTGATGCGCGCCGCGTTGGGTCTCGCCGCGGCGCTGTCGCTGTGGAGCGGCGTCGTCTGCGCGCAGGCCGACGAGTTCGTCGATCTGGTGCGCAAGCTCACCGGCCTGCAGGACGGCATGGCGCGCGGCGCGGCGACCGCGCGCGCCGCGATACCGGCGCAGGTCGAGCGCATACAGACGGCGATCGCGACGGCCGAGGCCGACAGTTGGAAGGAGCGCGCCAACGGCCGCGCGGCGGCGACCTATCTCCTCGGCGGCGGCTCGCCGCGCGCCATTCGCAAGATCTTCGACGCGAATCTCTTCTCTGATGCGGACCGGCCGCTCATCGACGCCAGCCTCGCTTATGCGGAAGGGCGCAGCCGCGACGCCATGCCGATGTTCGCGCAGATCGATCCGAAGGAGCAGCCGGCGACGCTCGGCGGCCATCTCGCTCTGGTGCGCGGCGGGTTGTTGATCGGCTCCGACAATGCGCGGGCGCGCGAGCTGCTCGATCTCGCGCGACTGCTCATGCCGAGCTCGCTCGTCGAGGAGGCGGCGCTGCGGCGCGAGGTCGCGGTCGTCGATCCGCTGCAGGACGCCGCCAAATTCCTTTTGCTGGCGCGCCGATATGTGGCGCAATATTCGCGCTCGCCCTTCGCGCGCAATTTCTGGGGCGAGGCGCGCGCGGCGACGATTCGCGTCGCATTGGACATCCCCGAGCGGCAGCTGGGCGAATTTCTGGCGCTGTTCGACGCGACGCCGGCTGCGACACGCTTCGATCTCCATATGACCATCGCGCAGAACGCCATCCTGCATGGACGCCCTGCGCTCGCGGCTCTCGAGACCGATCGCGCCGCGACGCTCGCCGACACCCATCAGGCCAAGGCGCGCGTCGCGCTCAACCGCGCGGCGCTGACGGCGCTCGGCGGCGATTTCGAAGCGGCGGCGAGCGAGTTCGCCGCGCTCGACGTCAGCTCTCTCGAGCGCGGCGACAAGGAGCTGCGCGCGGTCGTCGCCGGCGCGATCGATCATTTGCGGCTCTCACCGGAGGCCGCCGAAAAGACGATGTCCGCGCGCGACGAGCTGCCCGTCGAGCGAGCGGCGCGCCAGGCCCTCGACGATTCCGAAATACTGCTGCAAAAGACGGTGCAAAAATGAATCTCGCTTCGTTGCTGTCGAGCGTCGCCGCCGATCAGCTCATGCGCGCTCGCGCATCCGGCTCGCCGCGCGGCGTTCTCGACGACAGCGCAGCGAGCGCATCCGACTTCGGCGCCGTGCTCTCCGGGCTCGATGAGACGGCGGGCGCCGCCGAGCCGCAGGCGCCCGCCGCACGGATCGACGGCGAAACGGAGGAGGGCGCCTCCGATGAGCCGATCGCCGCAAAGGACGCCGATCCGCCGGCCGCCGAGGCGGCGCCGACGTCTCCGCCGCTTGCGCTAGAGAGCGCGGGCGATCTCTCTTTTGTCTCGAGCGTGCTGGCGCCGACCTTCGCGCCGCCGCCGCCTGCCGCCGAACGGGACGCTCCGGCCTCGGCCTCGGCCTCCGCTTCCGCGGCCGAGACGCCGTCCCGTCGGTCCGCGCCCGCAGAGAAGACCGCTTACGCTTCGGTGTACGCATCCACATCCACATCCACATTCGCATCCGCCCGCGTCGAGCCGACGCCGCTCGCCGACGCCGAGGACTCGACGGCGCCCGCGCGCTTCGCGCCGCCCTCACGGCGAGAGGGCGCGCGCGCGACCCATGCGGACCCATCGGCGCCCGCATCCGAGACGCCGAGCACCGGCGAACCGCCCGCCGCTCGCTCCGTCCCTAGCGCGACAGTGGCCCGGAGCGCCGAGGCGAAGCCGCGTCAGGCGAAGCTCGAGGCCTCCGCCGTCGCCGCCGCGCCGCAGGGCCGCGCGACGACCGAAACGGCGCCGAGCTCCCGCGCCGCCGCCGCGCCCGTGGCCACGACGCGGCCCAGCGCCGCTTCGTCGGCGGCGAAGCCAAAGCAGAGCGCTGCTTCCGCGCCGAACCGAGTCGAGCAGAGCGTCCCCCCGACTCCGATCGCCGCCGCGACGCCGGCCGTCGAATCGGATCGTCCTGCGTCCACTGCGCGCGTCCGTTCGGCTCTCGCCGAGACGACCGCCCGCCCCGTCTCGGCGACGCCGAGCGCCAGGGCGACGGCCGCGGCCGTCGCGCCTGTCGCCGAGCGCTTCGCCGCGAGCGCGTCATCTTCCGCCGGGCGAACTCTTCCCGGCGTCACGGTCGTCGAGAATGCGTCGCCGAGCGCGGCCGCCCTCGAAACCTCGAACGTCGCCGCACCGTCCACGTCGCAGCGAGCGGGTCGCTCGACATCCACGGTCGCTCCCGCATCGGCGAACCCCGAACTCGTCGTGGCGTCGGCGCCGCGTGAAACGGAGGTCCGGACAGCATCCCCGACGCCGCCGCTCACGGTGGCGAGCGACGAGAGAGCCGAGCGGACGCCCGTGGTCGCATCATCAAAGGGATCGAGCATCGACGAGACGGCGCGCGCGAGCGCCCCCGTCGAGTCGCCGCCCGTCCCGTTCGAGGCTCCCGAAACGAGCGCGCCCTCCGCGGCGCCGGACTCGGCGCAGCCCTCTGCGCCGGAGCTGGACAAATTCGCGAGCGCCACGCAGCGCGTCGAGTCGCAGCGGGCGGTCGAGAACGGAACGCGCCCCGCTGAACGGCTTACCGCGCCGAGCGCCGCCGCTTCGTCCCTCAGCGCCCTGCAGGCCGGCGCGGACCGTCCGGTTTCCACGTCCCTCGATTCGCTGATCGCGACAGGCTCCGCCGTGGTCGCCGGGGCCGCGTCGGAGCCAGCCAGCGCGCCCGCGCCGAGCGCCGCGTCGTCCCGCAGCGCCCCGCCGGCCGGCGCGGACCATCCGGCTTCCACGTCCCTCGCCTCGACGGCGCGCTCCGACGCGGCCCCGGCGACCATGGCGGCGCCTCTCGCGATCAGCGACGTTCCGAGCGCGAGCGCGCCCGCGCCGAGCGCCTCCGCTGCGTCCCGCAGCGCCCAGCCCGCCGGCGCGGACCGTCCGGCTTCCACGTCCCTCGCCTCGACGGTTCGCTCCGACGCGGTCCCGGCGACCACGGCGGAGCCTGTCGCGATCAGCGACGTTCCGAGCGCGCCCGCGCCGAGCGCCGCCGCTACTTCCCGCAGCGCCCCGCCCGCCGGCGCGGATCGTCAGGTTTCCACGTCCCTCGCCTCGACGGCTGGCTCTGACGCGCCTCCGGCGACCACGGCGGGGTCTATCGCGATCAGCGACGTTCCGAGCGCGCCCGCGCCGAGCGCCGCTTCATCCCGCAGCGCCCCGCCGGCCGGCGGGGATCGTCCGGCCTCCACGTCCCTTGCCTCGACGGCTGGTTCTGACGCCGCCCCGGCGCCCACGGCGGAGCCGGTCGCGGTCAGCGAGGCTCCGCGGACAACCGCGGCGAGCGACGTTCCTTCGTCCCGCGGCGCGCCCTCCGGGGCGGATCGTTCCGTTTCCGCGTCCACTCCCACGTCGGCCTGGTCCGACGCCGCCCCGGCGCCCACGGCGGAGCCGGTCGCGGCCAGCGAGGCTCCGTGGACAACCGCGGCGAGCGACGTTCCTTCGTCCCGCGGCGCGCCCTCCGGGGCGGATCGTTCCGTTTCCGCGTCCACTCCCGCGCCGGCCTGGTCCGCCGCCGCCCCGGCGCCCACGGCGGAGCCGGTCGCGGTCAGCGAGGCTCCGCGGACAACCGCAGCGAGCGACGTTCCTTCGTCCCGCGGCGCGCCCCCCGGGACGGATCGTTCCCTTTCCGCATCCACTTCCGCGCCGGCCTGGTCCGACGCCGCCCCGGCGCCCACGGCGGAGCCGGTCGCGGTCAGCGAGGCTCCGCGCACAACCGCGGCGAGCGACGTTCCTTCGTCCCGCGGCGCGCCCTCCGGGGCGGATCGTTCCGTTTCCGCGTCCACTCCCACGTCGGCCTGGTCCGACGCCGCCCCGGCGCCCACGGCGGAGCCGGTCGCGGCCAGCGAGGCTCCGCGCACAACCGTGGCGAGCGACGTTCCTTCGTCCCGCGGCGCGCCCTCCGGGGCGGATCGTTCCGTTTCCGCGTCCACTCCCACGCCGGCCTGGTCCGACGCCGCCCCGGCGCCCACGGCGGAGCTGGTCGCGGCCAGCGAGGCTCCGCGCGCAACCGCAGCGAGCGACGTTCCTTCGTCCCGCGGCGCGCCCTCCGGCGCGGAACGCGTCGCTACCGTCCCCGTCGCCTCGACGGCTCGGATTGACGCCGCGCCTCCGAGCACGGTGGAGCCTGTCATGGTCCGGCAGGCCCCGATCTCCACCGCGCCGAGCGCGGCTTCGTCGTCCAGCGTGTCGCCCTCCGGCGCGGATCGTCCTGTTTCCGTGTCCATCGTTCGGTCCGAGACTGTGAGCGCGGCGCAGCCGGCAGCGGTTCGAGAGGCTGCGAGCACGCCGGCGCAGGCTCCTCGACCGGATCGCGCCGAAGCGCCATCGACGGCTCGCACTGCTGCAATCACCCCGGCCGCCGAGCCCAGCTACGCCGCCGAGGCGCCGCAGGAGCCGCCGGCTTCCGTCGACGCATCGTCGATTCGGGCCGCCGATCCGCCGATCCGAACGGAGACCAGCCGCCCGCGAGCGTCGGCCACGAGCTCGTCCGACATGCCGCCGAACGAGGACGCCCCGAAGACGAGCGCGACTCCGGCGCGCATTCCGGCCGAGCGTGACACCCCGCTCGCGGCCTCGATCGACTCGAAGCTTCCGCAACCGCCTGCCGCGACCAGCGAGCAGCCGAGACTTTCCGACCGGCCCGTCGCCACCGATTTCCGGTCAGCCTCGCGTTCCTCGACTTCGCCGACGGTCGACGCGAGCGCCACGCCGAACGTCGATGTTACGCCTGCCGCGACGCGAGCGGCTGCGCCAGCCGAAATGCGAGCGCCCTCCGCGCCAGAGTCGGCCGTCCTCGCCGAAGCTTCGCCGCCAGCTGCCGAGGTCCCGTCGGCGCCGCGGGCGACCTTCGTCTCGAGGACGTCGCAACAGACCGCCGCAGCTGCGCCGCAGACGCAGGCAAAAGGTGCGGCGGAGACGATTTCTTCCGCGCCCCTCGATTCTTCCGCGCTACCAGAGCCGGTCGTCGAAGCGGCGGCCGCCGTTCCGCGGCAGTCGGCGGCTCCAGTTGTGAATCGCTCTGCCATCGTCGACTCCGGCGCAGCGTTCGAGAGCCGTCCTGCGACGGTTGTGGAGAGCGCTCGTCCCGCGGCGAACCCGGCTGTCGCCGCGGCTCCGACCGCAGGGGCGCCAGCGAATGTGACGACCGAAGCGTCGGCTCCCGCCGCGCGCGAGGCGACGATCGATGTCGCGCCGCCGAGCGCTCCGCTGTCCGGTTCCGTGTCGAGCCCGGAGCCGCGCGCAACCGCGCCGCAGTCCGGAGAGAGCGCGCCGGCGAGCGAATTGCCGGCTCGTTCCACGGCCTCGCCACTGTGGCAGAATGCGACCGCCTCCGTCTCGTCGCAGAATGCGCCGGCCGGGCCTTCCATGACCGCGGCGCCTTCTGCGGCCGTTGAGCCCGAAGCTCACACCGGCTCGACCGTGTTGGCGTCGACTCCCCGCCAGAGCGCCGCGCCTTCGACTATTTCCGAGGCGCGCCCCTCCGAGCCGGCCGCAACAATGTCCCGCGCGACCGCCGAGGCGCGGCCTGGGATCGACAGCGCCGCGCCGAGCGCCGTCGCCGCGTCGTCCACGGTCGTTCCTCCTTCCGTAGAGGTCCGCGCTTCTTCCGCGCCGGCTGAGAGCGCGCCGCCCGTTGTCGATCGCTCGCGACCTGTCGCCGCCGTTTCTCCGACAGCCACCGCCGCCGCCGTCGAGGCCGGGGATGCGGAGGCGACGATCGCCGCAGCGCGCACGCCTTCCAGCCGCGTCGATCCGCCGGCCATTGCGTCACGGCCGGCTGCGTCGTCGCAGGTCGATGTGACGAAGCAGGCGGAGCCTTCGGCCGCCGCGACGCCTCCGGCGGAGGTCGCTTCCATCGACGGGGCTCAGCCATCCGCCGCGCCCGAGCGATCAACCGCCACCACGCCCGCCCCGGCGGCTCCCCAGGCGACCCCCGCCCCGGCGGTTCCCCAGGCGCAGCCGAGCCAATCGCAGTCGAGCCGCGACGCCGAACCGGCGTCGCCCGTCGCTGCGGAAACCGTTCGACCGCGCGCCGCCGCTCTTGCCCAGCCGAAGGCCGAGGTGACGGAGCCTGCCACGGCGAACGCGGCGCCTCTCGTCGAGGCCGCCGCGACGCCGGCGTCGGCCAAAGCGAGCGACCCTGTCGCGAGTCCCGCGTCGGTCTCGTCTCCCTCCGCAACGGCGAGCGCGCCGGCGGCGACCGAGCCTGTCCATGACGACGGGCTGCTCGCGCTGCTGCGCTCGATCCCGGCCGGCCGGCTCGCAGCTCCCTCCACCGTCGCGCGACCGCAGAGCCGGGAGGATGCTTCGCGCTCCGCACGTCCTGCGGGCTCGGCCGGCGAGGCGGCGCGATCCTTCGACCTCGCCGCGGCGATTCCGTCGCTGATCAGCGACGCGCCACGGCCGTCCTCCGCCGCGAGCCCCGTCCTCGATCTGCCGCGCAGCGATGCGCCCGACGCCGACGACACGACATCGGCGCCGCCCCTCGAGGCCGCGGACTTCGCCGCGGTCTCCTCGACATCCCAGCCATCGGCCTCGCCGTCGCCCCGGCTGACCGAAGCGACTGGCGTGGCGTGGACGCTTCCCGCCGCGCTCGCCGCGTCGCGGTCCGTTCCTGCGTCCGCGGAGGTCGAAAGCTCGCCCGATGCGACGCCGAAAGAGGAGATCGTCGCTACGCCGCTCGGCCGCGTCGATCTCTCGGCGCCGACCGCGCAACCCGCTCCGGCGATGGCGGCGCTGCTGGTCCCGCAAGCGCGCAGCCTGCTCGCACAGGATCAAAGCGGGGCAGCGCCGGCGACAGCGACGCGGCGCGCCGCCGACGCCGCGCCGCGCGCAACGTCGAATGTCGTCAAGTCGATGACGATCGAGCTCGCGCCGGAATCGCTCGGCGCCGTCGTCGTGAAGATGAAGCTCGTGCATTCCGGCGTCGAGATGAAGATCAGCGTGCGCTCGTCGGAAGCGTTGAACGAGCTCGAATCCTCGCGCGACGCTCTGGTCGCGGCGATGCGGTCGGCCGGCTGCGCCATCGACGGCTGCACGATCCAAATCGCTGCGCCGGCCGCGGACGGCGCGCAAGCGCAGGCCGCTGGACAGAGTTTCGACTCGTCCGCCAATGGCGCGAATAGCGAGCGACGCGACGTCGCAGGAGAAGGAGCGGGCGATGGCCAGGGGACCGGCGGACGACGACGCGAGAGCGAGCGCGACGACGGCGCGGCGGAGAGCGTGGCTCGGCGTTCTGTCGATCGTCGCAGCGGCGGCGTCTATCTCTGACTCGCGCGCCGCCGGCGCGCCGCCACAGAACATCTGCGAGCGCGAGATGATCCATGCGGCCAATGAGAACGCCGTGCCGCTCGCCGTGCTCTACGCCGTGGCGTTGACCGAGACCGGCCAGAGAGGCGCGCTCAACGCCTATGCGATGAATGTGCAGGGGCGCGCCGTGTTCAGCGCCGATCTGCGCGAGGCGCTGGAGCGCTTCGCGATGGCGCGGCGCGGCGGCGCCGTGCTGATCGACATCGGCTGCATGCAGGTCAATCACCATTATCACGGCGCTAAATTCGCGTCGGTGGAGGCGATGTTCGATCCGCGCCTCAATGTCGGCTATGCCGCTAAGTTCTTAAAGGCGCTGCGCGCCAGCGAAGGCAGCTGGACCAGCGCGGTCGCGCGCTATCATGCGGGTCCCGGCAATGCGCCGGCGCAGAAGACCTATGTATGCGCGGTGATCGCCAATATGGTGGCGAGCGGCTTCGGCTCCTGGACCGACGCGGCGCGAGATTTTTGTCGCCCGCGCGACCGCGCGGCGGCGCGTTGAACGAGAGCGAGCCCTAAGGCTAGAGGTCTGCTTCATCGACGCCGATGGGATCCAAAGAGCGAGCCTTCGGGCTCGCTCTTTGGACATTCGATTCGATCCTTGTCAGGGCCGGCGCCTCTCCGCGCGCGAGCGACCCGCCGCCTGATAGAGATAGCCCGAAAAGGCGTCGAACATCTTGCGCATCTGCGACGGCCTGTAGGGAAAGACGTCGACGGGGTCCATGTCGTGGACGAGCAGCGTGTGATCGGCGCGAAACACCGCGAGCTCGCCCGAAAGGGTCTCCGCGCAATCGACGCCGAAATAAGCGAGGCCGACGCGATCGATCAGCGCGTCGAACGTCTGCGCATGGCGTATGGCGAACTCCGTGTCGAAGGTCGCGAAGAACTGCTCCTCCTCCGCCCGGCTCGCAGCGTCGGCCTGCATGCGCGCGTCGACATGCGAGGCGTTCCAGCCGTCGGAGACGGCGAGATGGCAGGCGTAGGCGCGGCGATCGACGAAGATCACCCGGATCTTGCGATAGCGGTCGTCGGCGCCGCGGCAGTCGATGAAGGGCGCGACGCGGAACTGGGGGTCGTGGCGCCGCGCCAGCAAGGCGCCGAGCGCGTCTGGCCCGTCGATCTTCTCGGGCTCCCATTCGGCCGGAGCGACCGGCTTGACGACGAGCGGAAAGCAGCTGTCGCCGGGCGCGGCGAGCTGGTCGCGTCGCCGGCGCTCGAACAAGGGCGTGCGCAGCCCCGGCACATCGCGCAAATGATCGCCGAGATCGTCGGGCTCCAGCATCGACACGCGCGCCGGCAGATTGACCACCGGCGCCGGCCAGAATCGCAGGCGCTCCTCGAGGTCGGCGAGCAGACGTCGATTGCTCGGCGTCGCGGCGATGGCGACGAAGGCGAGATCATGATCGGGCAGATCATGGGGCAACGCGCGGCCCGGCAGCGCATAGGCCATGGTCAGCGCGATGTCGGAGCCCTCGAGCAGGAACTCGAGCGGCGTGTTGGCGCCGATATCGGCCGCGGCGAAGAAGGCGAGCACGCGCAGCCGTGGATTGGCGCCGCAGCAGGTGCTGTGGAACACGCGTTGCTGGCTCAGCGCCAGCGCCTGACGCTCGAGGCCGATGACGACATCGCCGTTGAGCTGATCGATGACAGAGAGATCCATCAGCGCGCCCGCATGTGACGGGTCACGCTCGCACATGCCGCGCAGCCGTCCGGCGATGCGGCCGAGATCGACGCCGGCGAAAGCCAGGCGCGTCAATTTCGCAAGACCGATCGGCAGAGCGTTGCGTTGGACCGAGGCATCGTCGACACGCATCGAATTCACCATCTAGAGGGTCGCCTCGACCCGAATGACGCTTGACGCGCACATTGCTATCTTTCAAACATTTCCCGAAGCTTGTCGTCTCTCGCGGCGCCGATTTCTCTCGTCTTCGATTTGCGCTATCCATTCAATGATCGACCGATTCGGGAGATGATCGCATGCGCAATGGGACGACACCGCGAACCGACGCTGCGCGACGCGCGCCATCCGCGCCGGCGCCGGCGTTATTCGCCGAACGCCGCGGCTCGCCGCAATCGCACGCGCGGACCACCGGGGAAACCGTGGTGCGTTCAGTCGGAATCGGCCTCGCGGTCGCCTCCACCGCCTTTGCCGGCTATATGATCTCCGACAATGAGCGCAGCCCGCAATTCGCCGGTATCGAGCATTTGTCTATCTACAGCCGGCCCGCGACTCTGGCGGCGCAGCGCGCGCAGATGCAGATCGCTCAGACGCAGCCGCAGACGCAATCGGAGTCTCGGCCTCAGCTGCAAGCGCAAGCGAAGGTCGACTATGCGCCGGTCGGCTCGATCGGCGAATCGCCGCAGACGCCGACGATCACGGGATTCCATCTGCTCGAGGTGCGCGGCGGCGCGGCGCTGCTGGAGACGCCGAACGCGATCGTGCGCGTATCGCCCGGCGACGTCGTCGCCGGATTGGGACGCATCACCGCCTTCGAGCGTCGCGGCGACAAATGGGTGCTGGTGACGCCGAGCGGAATCGTCGCTGGCAATTGAACGGGGAGCGCGGCGCTCGCTCTATCGTCGCGACGCGCCGCCGTGACGCAGCTTCTGCCACGGCGCGCGAGCGACAGCGGCGTCGATCTGCGCGTTGAACTCCGCGAGCAGGCGTTCCGCCTGACGCGCGCCGGACTTCTCGCGGCGATCGGGATGACAGAGCCAGGCGATGCGACGCCGCAGCGCGCGCAATTCGTGCAAGGAGCCTTCGGCGCGGCGCAGCTCGGCAAAAAACGCCTCCCGGTCGGGAAGGGGTTGGCTGCGCTCCGCATCGGCGCGCGGCGCCGGCGGCTCGGAGGAAGCGCCATAGACGCGCGAAGCCAGCGACGCGCGCTCCTTATCCGAGGACTTCGGCGTCGCCGTGTCGAGACGCGCGAACACCTCGAGGAGCGAGGCGAGCGACGGGTCGCTCTTGCGCTCGTCGGAGCGGGGCGTCTCCTCGAGCCGCGTCAAGATTGTCGCGAAATCGTCCATGGGCCTCATCCGCCGGTGTGACGGACTGAATCATGCCCAGGAAGGAATGAAAGATTGGTTCATGACGGAAGACGTCAGCCCTGCGCCGAGGCCTGCTGCAGACGATCCGCGACCTCGCGGAACGGGTCCATGCTGGGCGGCGATTGCGGCGACTGGCACACCGCCTCATATAATTTCGGCACGAGCAGCACCGACTGGTCGAGTTCCGGATCGCTTCCCTTCTGATAGCCGCCGAGCATGCGCAGATCGCGCGTATCCTCGAATCGCGACACCAGAGCGCGCAACTTCTGGATGAGATGCCGCTGCTCCGGTCGCCACGCGTGATGCGCGAGACGCGAGATCGAGGTCTTGAGATCGATGGCCGGATAGCGTCCCTGCTCGGCGATGGCGCGATCGAGCACGATGTGCCCGTCGAGCGTGCCGCGCACGCAATCGGCGATCGGATCATTGTGATTATCGCCGTCGACGAGCACCGAGAAGACGCCGGTGATCGTGCCCTTGCCTTCCTCGCCGGGTCCAGCGCGCTCCAGCAGGCGCGGAATATCGGCGAACACGCTCGGCGTGTAGCCATGCGCGACCGGCGGCTCGCCGGCGGCGAGCGCCACCTCGCGCGAGGCGTGGGCGAAGCGCGTCACCGAATCGACGATGAGCAGCACATTGCGGCCGCAGTCGCGGAAATATTCGGCGACGGTCGTCGCCGTCAGCGGCGCGAGGCGGCGCATCATCGGGCTTTCGTCGCCGGTCGCGACGATAGTGATGGAGTCGCGCGCATGCGCGCCCGCCAAAGCCTCCTCGAGGAACTCGCGCACCTCGCGTCCGCGTTCGCCGACGAGGCAGACGACCGCGAGATCGAAGCCCGGCGCGCGCGCCAGCATGCCGAGCAGAGTGGATTTGCCGACGCCGGAGCCGGCGAACACGCCGATGCGCTGACCCGCGCAGATCGGCGTGAAGCAATCGACCGCCTTGACGCCCGTGCGCACCGGCGTCGTCACGCGCGCCCGGCGCATCGCCAGCGGCGCGCTGGCGTCGACCTGCAGCGACGCGTCCCCGCGCGAAACGGCGCCGCGATCGTCGACCGGGCGGCCGAAAGCGTCGAGCACGCGGCCGATCCAATCGGGGTGCGGCGCGATCTCGATGGGGCCGGCGCGAAAGGCCGGCGTGTTGAGGCCGATGCGCGCGCGATCGTCGAAGCATTTGACGATCGCGCCGTCCTTCGCGACCTTCACCACCTGGCCGAGCCGCTCGTCTGTCGGCGCGCCGAAGCGCACGCATTCGCCGAGCTCGACGAAATCCGAAAGACCCAGGACGCGGCAATGCGAGGCGGCGACCTCGGTTACGAGGCCGGAAACGCGTGCGAGATCCTTGTTGCGCTGATGGCGCGAGACCGCCTCGCGCAGACGTTGGAGCGACGCCATCAGCCGCCGCCGATCGTGCGAATCGCGTCGCGTTGCGAGCTGTCGAGCAGATCATTCATCGAGCTGACGCTCTCGAAGGCGCGCGAGGCGGAGATGAGCTTCACCATCTCGCGAACCGGATTGACATTGGCGGTTTCGACGACGCCCTGCTCGACGCCGTTGCGCCCGAAGTCGAGAACCGCTGTCGCCGGCTTATCCGGGATGACGCTGGCGCCGGGGCCGCGCGACAGCTTGACGTCGCCGTCGATCATGAACAGGCCTATCGCGCCGATCTGGCGGCCGGCTTGGTTGATCATGCCGTCGCGCGAGATCATCGGCGGTCCGGCGGTCGGGTCGAGCACGACCGCGGAATTGCCGGCGTCGAGGATCGGATATCCGCCGACCGTCTGCAGATCGCCGGTTTCGGTCATCTTCATGCGGCCGTCGCGCGTGTATGCCACGCCATCCGGCGTGCGAATGGCGAAGAAGGCGCGCCGGACGACGGCGACGTCGAACGGATCGCCGGTGCGCTGCATGTCGCCGGCGACGCGGGAGACATAGTCGCGCCCCGCCGAGGCATAGGCGACCGCGTCGGCCCCCGTCTTCGTAACGACGCTCTCGAAGCTGACGCCATCGGCGCGATAGCCGGCGGTGGCGGCGTTGGCGATGTTGTTGGCGATCGTCTCCATGCGCTTGTCGATCGACAGCTGCGCGGAGAGCGAGACATAGAAGGCCGATTGCATGTTCGAAGCGATCCGTCGTGGCGCAGCCGCGGCGTGCGGCGCTTCCTTATGCTGCAAGCGCCGGCTTGTGTGAGGCTGAAAGCTCAATGTCAGCCTCGCGCAAGCGAATAAACCTAATTCCAAGCAAGTAGATTTCCCCTCGGGAGAGACCATCGTCATGGGATTCTTCGTCGGACTGATCATTACGATGGGATGCATGTTCGGTGGATTCGCCGCGCTCGGCGGACATCTCGTCGTGCTCTGGCAGCCTTGGGAGTTCGTGATCATCATGGGCTCTTCTCTCGGCACTTTCGTCATCGCCAATCCGACGAAGGTCATTATCGATTCCGGCAAGGCCATCGGCCAGGCGATCATGGGCAAGGGCCCCAAGCATCGCGATTATCTCGATGTGCTGGGGCTGCTGCACGCCTTGATGCGCGAATTGCGCAGCAAGCCGCGCAACGAGGTCGAGGCGCATGTCGACAATCCAGCCGAATCGAAAATCTTCACCGCCTTTCCGAAGGTTCTCGAGAACAAGGAGATGACGGCGTTCATCTGCGATTATTGCCGGCTGTTCATCATCGGCAATGTGCGCACCTTCGAGATCGAGGCGCTGATGGACGAGGAGATCGCGGCGATCCGCTATGACCGGCTGAAGCCCTATCACGCGCTGACCTCGGTCGGCGACGGCTTGCCGGCGCTCGGCATCGTCGCCGCGGTGCTCGGCGTCATCAAGGCGATGGGCGCGCTCGACCAGTCTCCGGAGCTGCTCGGCGGCCTCATCGGCGCCGCGATGGTGGGCACTTTCGCGGGGATTTTCGTCTCCTATGGCGTCATCACGCCGCTCGCCTTCAAGATCAAGGTGGCGCGCACCAAGGAGTGCCATCTCTACGTCATCATCAAGCAGACGCTGCTCGCCTTCATGAATGGCGGTATGCCGCAGGTGGCGGTGGAGCACGGCCGCAAGTCGATCCCGTCCTACGAGCGTCCGACCATCGACGAGGTCGAGAACGAGACCTTGTCGGGCGGCGCGGCGGAGGCTGCGTGAGATGACCGCCGGAGAGGTCGCCGAGGCGCCCGCGCGCGGGTCGAAGGGCAAGCGTCCCGCCGCGCCTGCGGCGCCGAAGAAGAAACGCGACGACGCGCCGGACGCGCCCGGCGTCGCGGTGAGAGAAAGGCTGCTCGCCGGCGGCGGGCTGTCGCCGGATCGTCTGCCGATGCTGCGCGTCGCGCTCGACGAGGCCGCTCTCGGCTTCGAGGAGATGCTGCGCAAGCTCGGCTTCGTGTCGCCGCAAGTGGCGGTGGAGAGCGTCGCGGCGACGCGCGCCGCCGAGGCGCAGAACGCGCTCGACGCTCTGGCCATCACCGCCACGTATGGCGGCGCCGAGCCCGATGCGCGCGTCACGCTCGGCGCCGAGCGCAAATTCGTCTTCGCCATGGTCGAGGGATTGTTCGGCGCCGACGGCTCCGAGCCGTTCTACGAGGAGGAGCGCGCGCTCACCAGCGTCGAGATCCGGCTCGCGCGGCTCGTGCTCGATCGTCTCGCCAAGGCGCTGCAGATCTCCTTCGCCTCGACGGCGGGCGCCGCTCTCGCGCTCGATCCCGTGGAGCCGAAGCCGGAGCCCGCGGGCGCCGCGCGGCGCAGCGGATCGGCCCTGATTTGTCGCTTTCGATTGACGGCCTTCGGCGCCGAGAGCGAGGCGCTCGTCACATTTCCGCAAGGCGTTCTCGATCCGCTGCGCGAGGCGCTCGCGGCCGACCCCGCGACGACGATACAGTCGGCCGATCCGCTGTGGGCGCAGCGGATGAAGGACCGCATCACGGCGACCGAGGTGTCGCTCACCGCGGTGATGGAGCGACGCGACCTGACGCTCGGCGACGTCGCACGCTTCGAGGTCGGTCAGATCGTCGAGCTGCCGGTCTCGCCGACCGGACTCATCGCGCTCGAATGCGAGGGGCAGACGCTGTTCTGGTGCGAGATCGGCCAGAAGGACGGCGCCTACACCATCCGCATCGCGGATTTCGTCGACAAGGAGCAGGAATTCATCGACGACATGCTCGGCGCATGAGAGCGCCGAAGCCCGTCTCGATGGCGCAGCCATCTGGGAGAAATCGAGCATGGAAGGCTCAAAGAGCGAGGAACTCGAGCGGCTGATCGGCGGTGGTCCGCGCATAGATGCGGGACTTGCGAGCGAGGAGCCGCGGGCGGGAATGGACGTCGATTCACGCAAGCTCGAATCGATCCTGCGCATTCCGGTCGTCATGCAGGTGATCGTCGGGTCGGTCACCATGCCGGTGTCGAATCTGATGAAGCTCGGGCGTGGGGCGATCGTGCCGCTCGATCAGAAGATCGGCGAGCCGGTCGACGTCGTGGTCAATGGTCGGTTGATCGCGCGCGGAGAGGTGGTGGTCGTCGAGGACGACAACACGCGCTTCGGCGTTTCGCTGACGGAAATCATCGAGCCGCGGAACGCCGAAAGGCGAGCGTGACGGCGGCGAAGGGCTGCGATGACGAGCGCAATGACCACAGAGCAAACACGCGTGCTCAACGGCCCCGAAAAGGTCGCCGCTCTGCTGCTGTCCGTCGATAAATTCGTCGCGCAGCGCGTGCTGAAGCATTTCGATCAGAGCGAGCTGCGGCAGATCACCAAATTCGCCGCGGGTCTCGGCTCCGTGCCGGCGAGCGCGATCGAGCCGCTGATCGAAGAGTTCATGAGCGAGCTCTCGAGCGGCGGCGGCGATCTGCGCGGCACCGTTGGAGAGGCCGAGCAGCTCATCACGGGAGTCGTGCCGCCGGATCAGGTGGCCGAGATCATGTCCGAGGTGCGCGGCAGCCCCAATGGGCTGGTGTGGGAGCGCGTCGGCGACGCGCCAGAAGGCGCCTTTACCGAATTCGTCGCCAAGGAACATCCGCAGACGGTGGCGCTGATGCTCTCGCGCATCGATCCGGCGCGCGCGGCGCGGACGCTCAACGCGGTGCCGCAGGCGCTGCGCGACGAGGTCGTGCGCCGCATGCTGGGGGCGCGCAATGTCGCCGATGAGACGTTGCGCCTGCTCGAATCCGTGCTGCAGGTCGAGCTCCTGCAGAACACAGAGCTCACCGCTTCGGCCGCCAAGAACGCCAAGCTCGCGTCGATCATCAACAAGATGGAGCGCGATCAGGCCGAGGGCGCGCTGCGCAGCCTCTCGGAGCGGCGTCCGCGCGACGCCGAGGCGCTCAAGAGCATGCTGTTCACCTTCGAGGACGTCACGCGCCTCAACGTTCGCGCCCGCATGATTTTGTTCGACACCGTGCCAACCGATCGCGTCGTGCTGGCGCTGCGCGGCGCCGAAGTGGATATTCGCGACTTCATCCTCGCCGCACTGTCCTCGCGCATGCGCCGCATGGTCGAGAGCGAGCTCGCGACCGGCTCGTCGCCGCCGCGGCGTGACATTCTCGAGGCTCGCCGCCTCATCGCCGACACGGTGCTGAAGCTCGCGGAGCAGGGCAAGATCGATCTCTCGAGCCCGGCGGAGGGCATCCCGGAGTGAGCGCGACCGCGCCATGAGCGAGTCGGAAGACGACGACTCTCGAACAGAAGAAGCGAGCGAGAAAAAAATTCTCGACGCGCTGGAGCAAGGCAAGACGCCTGTCGCGCGGGATGTCGCGGTCGCCGTCTTGTTCCTCGGATTTCTCCTCTGCGTCAGCTTCGTCATCGAGACGGTGGGGCCACGCCTCGCTCTTTCGATGGAGCTGATGCTCTCCAATGTCGGGCAATTCTCGCTGGCCAATGGCGCCGACGCGTTCATGCAGTCGCGCGCCGTCGCCGAGGAGATCGGCCGCTTCCTCGCGCCGATGCTGTCGATCTTCATGATCACCGGACTGCTCTCCGCGGCGATGCAGGGCGCGCCGCGCCTCGTCTTCAAGCGCATCGAGCCCGATCTCTCGCGCATCTCGCCGCAGCAGGGATTGAAGCGCATCTTCGGCGTCACTGGAGTGGTCGAGCTCGTGAAGTCGATCGCTAAGATCGCCGTCATCGGCGGCGCGGTCGTGTTCTCGCTCACCGTCGATCGCGACCTCATCATCGATGCGATGCGGATGGAGCCCGCGCATCTGCCGTCGCTGCTGCTGAAGCTGATCATTCGGCTCACCAGCGTCGTCTGCATACCGGTCGTGCTGATCGCGCTCGCCGATCTCGCATGGTCGAAATTCAAATGGCGGCGCGACATGCGCATGAGCCGACAGGAGATGAAGGAGGAGCACAAGCAGTCCGAAGGCGATCCTCTCGTCAAAGCCCGCATGCGCTCTCTGGCGCTCGAGCGCTCCCGCAAGCGTATGATGGCGCAGGTACCGCAGGCGACGATGGTGATCGCCAACCCGACTCATTACGCGATCGCGCTGCGCTATGTGCGTACGGAAGGCGGCGCGCCAACGGTCGTCGCCAAGGGAAAGGATCTCGTCGCCCTCAAGATAAGGGAGATCGCCGAGGCCCATGGCGTGCCGGTGCTCGAGCGTCCGGAGCTCGCACGCGCGATGTATAATCATGTCGAGGTCGACCAGATGATTCCCTCGGAGTTCTATCGCCCCGTCGCCGAGCTCATCCACTTCCTGCAGAGCACTCGCGGCTCATCCGCGCGTTGACGTTTTCGTCGTCCAGCCTGACGCAAGACCAAGCGCGTAGGACAAACGGACGAAGGATCATGTGAGGACCCATGGTCGAGCCTGTTTATCTCTTCGATCTCGTCGAGCGCCAGCGCAGCTATCTCTCCGCGCGGCAGGCGCTCGTCGCGCAGAACGTCGCCAACGCCAATTCTCCCGGCTATCGCGCCGTTGATCTCGCGCCTTTCACCAAGGTGCTGGATCAGAGCGGACTGCAGATGAGCGAGACGAACAGCCTGCATGTGCAGTCCGCCGCCTTCGATCCGCAAGCCGCGTCTCCGAAGGAGCGAACTGCTTGGGAGACGACCGTCTCGGGCAATTCGGTCAGCCTCGAGCAGGAGATGATCAAGGCCGGCGAGATTCGCGGCGCGTTCTCGATCGACACAAGCATTCTGAAGGCCTTCCACGGAATGTGGATGGCGACGTTGAAGGGATAGCGAGATGGACCCGCTGCAGGCCTCGATGAAGATCGCCGGCTCCGGCCTCTCGGCGCAATCGGCGCGTCTGCGTGTCGTCGCCGAGAACATGGCCAATGCGCAATCGGTCGCCAAGACCGCGGGCGGCGCGCCTTATTCGCGCAAGACGATCAGCTTTCAGAGCGAGGTCGACCGCGCGTCGGGCGCGTCGCTCGTGCAGGTCGGCCCCATCGGCGTCGACCGCGCGCCCTTCCGCGTCGAGCACGATCCGGGCAATCCGGCCGCCGACACCGACGGCTATGTGAAATACCCCAACGTCAATCTGATGACCGAGGTCGCGGATATGCGCGAGGCCAATCGCTCCTACGAGGCCAATGTGCAGGTGATGAAGCAGACGCGCGAGTTGTTCTCGATGACGATCGATCTTTTGAAGGGAAGCCAATGATTCCGCTCGCTACCGGCATCGTTTCCTCCGTCGCGGCCGACCTCGGCGTCTCGGCGCTCCAGGGGATCACGGGAAAATCCACGCTCACGCCGAAAGTCGACGGCCCCTCCTTTTCCGAGGTGCTCGGCCAGCTGACGACGGATGCGGTCGACACGCTGAAATCGAGCGAGGCGACGTCGATCGCCGCCGTGCAGGGCAAGGCCTCCGTGCAGCAGGTCGTCGATCAGGTGATGACGGCCGAGCGCACGTTGCAGACCGCGATCGCTGTGCGCGACAAGGCGGTCGGCGCCTATCAGGAAATCAGCCGAATGACGATTTGAAAAAGGACTCGTGAGATCATGAGAGCTCTTGCGATCGCCGCGACGGGCATGAACGCCCAGCAGCAGAATATCGAAGTCATCTCCAACAACATCGCCAACATCAACACCACCGCGTTCAAGCGCTCGCGCGCGGAGTTCACCGATCTCCTCTATCAGGCGGATCGTCTCCAGGGCGTCTCCAACCGCGGCCGCGACGCGACCGTTCCGGAAGGCGCGCAGACCGGCCTCGGCGTGCGCCTCACGGCCATCCGCAGCTTGCAGACGCAAGGCTCGCTCGCGCAGACCGGCAACCAGCTCGATCTGGCGCTCAACGGGCGCGGCTGGTTTCAGGTCACCGGGCCGGACAGCGAGATACTATACACGCGCTCGGGCTCCTTCAGCACCAACGCCAATGGGCAGCTGGTGACCGGCGACGGCTATCTGGTGAGCCCGACGATCATCATTCCCAACAATGCGGTCAGCGTCTCGGTCAGCCAGTCGGGCCTCGTGACGGCGGTCATCGGCGGTCAGACGAATCCACAGCAACTCGGTCAGCTGACCATCGCCAATTTCGCCAACGAGTCCGGCCTCGAGGCGCTGGGCGGCAATCTGTTCCGCCAAAATCAGGCCTCCGGGACGCCGGTCGTCGGCGTGCCGGGCGATCCCGGCTATGGCGTCATCAGCCAATATTATCTCGAGAGCTCGAATGTCGATTCGGTGAAGGAGCTCGTCAATCTGATCGCCGCGCAGCGCGCCTTCGAGCTCAACTCCAAGGTCATCAGCGCGGTCGACGAGATGGCCGGCACCGTCTCCAAGGGCATCAGATGAGACGCGCGCTCGCCTTTGTCATCGCCGCCTTCGTCGCCTGCCCGGTTGTGGCCGGCGCGCAGGAGCGGATGCTGCCGACGCCGCGCGTGGTCATCTATCCCGGCGAGGCGATACGCGACGACATGCTGGCCGAGCGCGCCTTCAACGGCGGCGCGGCGGGAGTGGTCGTCGAGACGCGGAGCGCGCTCATCGGCAAGGTCGCGCGCCGCACTTTGCTGCCCGACCGTCCGATTCCGGTCATGGCCGTCGATTCGCCGCGGATCGTCGCCGTCAATGCGCAGGTGAAGATCGTGTTCGAGGTGACGGGCCTGACGATCGTCGCCTATGGAGCGGCGCTGCAGGCGGGCGGCGTCGGCGATTTCATTCGCGTGCGCAATCAGGACAGTGGGCTCGTCGTCACCGGCCGCGTGCAGCCGGATGGCTCGATCAGGGTGAGCGAGGGATGATGCGCCGTCTCGTCGTCGCGGTCCTGCTCCTGCTCGGCTGCGCGCCGGCGCTCGCTTCCGTTCGCATCAAGGACATCGTCTCGGTGCGCGGGCTGAGGGAATATCAGCTCGTCGGCTATGGGCTGGTCGTCGGCCTGCAGGGCACGGGCGACACTTTGCGCAATACGCCGTTCACCGAGCAATCGGTTGCCTCCATGCTCAGCCGCATGGGCGTCAATGTGCCCAACACGCAGCTACGCACGCGCAATCTCGCCGCGGTGATGGTGACGGCCTCGCTGCCGCCCTTCGTCGGCTGGGGATCGTCGATCGACATCACGGTCTCGGCCATGGGCGACGCCTCCTCGCTGATGGGCGGAACCTTGATCCTCACGACGCTCACCGGCGTCGACGGCAATGTCTATGCGCTCGCGCAGGGGCCGATCGCCGTTTCCGGCTTCGCAGTGTCGGGACAGAATGAATCGCTGACGCATGGCGTCGCCACCGTGGGCCGCGTGCCCAATGGCGCGACCATCGAGCGTGAGGCGCCGCGGCCGTCGGGCGACAGCGGCGCGCTGGTGCTGGAGCTGCGCAATCCCGATTTTCAGACGGCGGTGCGCGTCGCCGATGCGATCAATGCGTTCACACGCGAGCGCTACGGCCAGCGTCTCGCGCGCGAGCGCGACAATCGCAGCGTCGCGGTGCGCGGCGCGCCGAACATGGGCGCGACGCGCCTGCTCGCGGAGATCGGCGAATTGCGCGTCGATCCGACGACGCCGGCGCGCGTTGTCATAGACGAGCGCACGGGAACCGTGGTCATCGGCCAGGATGTGCAGATATTGCCGGTGGCGGTGACGCAGGGCGGGCTCACCGTGCGCATCAACGAGACGCCGGAAGTGTCGCAGCCGGGGCCCTTCTCCAATGGGCAGACGACGGTGACCTCGCAGACGCGCATCACCGCGACCGAGCAGGTGGGGCAGGTCGGCACGCTCGAAGGGGCGACGTTGAAGACGCTGGTGCGCGGCCTCAATCAGATCGGCCTCAAGCCGACCGGCATCATCTCCATTCTCCAGGCGATCAAGACCGCGGGCGCGTTGCAGGCCGATCTCGTCATTCAATGACGAGACGGCGCAGCGCCCGGTTCGCGCGATGCGGAGGCGCCGCGCTTCCCCTGCCGCGCGAACCGGTTTAGAAACGCTCCTTCGCGAACCCGGTCGACCGGCCCGCGGAGCGAACGGAGGTTCGACTCGGCCGGAGACGTTTTTTTTGGAGTCTCCATGCGTCCGAGCAAACGCGCGCCAGACGAAATGCGTCCCGTCAGCTTCGAGAGAGGCGTCGCCCGCTATGCCGAGGGGTCGTGCCTCGTCAAATTCGGCAACACGCATGTTCTGTGCGCGGCCTCGCTCGAGGACAAGCCGCCGCCATGGCTGCGCGGCCAGGGGCGCGGCTGGGTGACCGCCGAATATGCGATGCTGCCGCGCGCGACGCATACGCGCACGCGCCGCGAGTCGAGCTCCGGCAAGCCGTCCGGCCGCACGCAGGAGATCCAGCGGCTGATCGGCCGCTCGCTGCGCGCGGTCACGCATCTGCCGGCGCTGGGCGAGCGGCAGGTGGTCGTCGACTGCGACGTTCTTCAGGCCGACGGCGGCACGCGCACCGCTGCGATCTCGGGCGCCTGGCTGGCGCTGCACGATTGCTTCCAATGGATGCGCTCGCGCTCGATCATCAAAGAGAATCCGCTGCGCGATCATGTCGCGGCTGTCTCCTGCGGCGTCTGCGACGCCGGACCGGTAATCGATCTCGATTATGGCGAGGATTCGACCGCCAAGACCGACGCCAATTTCGTCATCACCGGCGGAGGCGGTCTCGTCGAGGTGCAGTCGACGGCGGAGGCGGCGGTGTTTACCGAGGCGGATCTCTCCGCCATGCTGTCGCTGGCGCGCGCCGGGATCGGCAAGCTCATCGAGATGCAGAAGGCGGCGATCGCGTGAGCGCGCGCAAGATCGAGGGCCGTCTCGTCATCGCGACGCATAATCCGGGCAAGCTGTGGGAGCTGCGGCAATTGCTGGAGCCGCATGGCGTCGATGCGGTCTCGGCGGGCGAGCTCGGCGTGACCGAGCCGGAGGAGACGGAGACGAGCTTCGCCGGCAATGCGCTGCTGAAGGCGCGCGCCTCCTGCGCGGCGACGGGGCTGCCCGCCTTCGCCGACGATTCCGGGCTCTGCGTCGACGCGCTGGACGGCGCCCCTGGCGTCTATTCGGCGCGCTGGGGCGGCGACAATCGCGATTTCGCTGCAGCGATCCGTCGCGTCGAGCGCGAGCTCGCCGAGCGCGGCGCGACGGCTCCGTTTCCCGCCCATTTCGTCTGCGCGCTGGCGGTGGCCTGGCCGGACGGACATGTCGAGGAGTTCGAGGGGCGGGTCGACGGCGTGCTGGTTTTCCCGCCACGCGGGGAACAAGGCTTCGGCTATGACCCGATTTTTCTTCCCGACGGGCTCAGCCGCACCTTCGGCGAGATGATGTCGGCGGAAAAGCACGCTCTGCCTGGCGACGGCTCGCGCGCGCTCTCGCACCGCGCGCGCGCCTTCCAGGCGCTGGCGCGGGCGTGTCTCGTCTGAGCTGTCGCGAACTATCTCACCCCGAACTCGATACGGTTCTCCGCGCGCGCCGGCGAGCGCGCTTCGGCGTTGACGAGCCGGTCACGGCCGACGCCCATGCGGCCGAGATAATCGGCGACGGCTCGGGAGCGGCGCAGGGACAGGCGGCGGTTCTTCGCGGCTTTTCCGAGCGTGTCGGCGGCGCCCCTGATCTCGAGGGCCGCCTGCGGGCACTGCTTCAGCTGCTCGGCGAAACGGGTCAGCAGCTGTTGCGACTCACTGTCCAGCGCCGCGCTCGCTCGGGCGAAGCGGATGGCGCGGCCGTCGGCGAGCGTGGCGAGCGCGGCCATGCAAGCCGGCGGCTCGGCCGGCTCAGAAGCTTTTGGCTCGGGCTCCAGCGTCGCCGTCGACGGCAGGGTCGGATCGCGCGGCGGCGCCCACACCAGTGGCGCGCGAGCGGCGGGCGCGCCTGTTGAGGAGCTGCGCCGCTCCTGCGGGGCCGGAAGTGCGGCTTGCCGACGTTCCCATTCGGCGAGCGCCGCTCGATCCTGCGCGGCTCGCGCCGCCGCTTCCGCGAGGGCGCGCTCGCGCAGCGCCGCGGCCGGCGGCGACAGCGTGTCTACGGTCCAGACCGCGCGCACGCCCGCGGCGCGCTCGAGCCGCGCGGCGAGCGTCGCATGGCCGGGCGTTTCGCTCGGCAGCAGGACGTCCCGCCCGCTGACCTCGAAGCTCAGCGGATCGTCGCCGTCGCGCGCGAGCAGCGAGCCGAGGCGGTGGCGCAGGTCCGATTCGAGACTGCGCGCCGATTCGAGATTGGCGAGGGCGCAGGTGACGGCGAGCCCGCAGGCGCCGACGCGCCAGGTCAGCCGGTCGCGCGCGAGCGGCCCGAATATCGCCGCGACCGCGCCGAAGCCGGCGAGGCAGGCCGCGAGCAGCAGCAGGGCGCCGTCGAAATAGAGGGAGATGCGGCCGAGCGTCACCTGCGCCACGGCGAGGGCGAGGCAGAGCCAGATCGCGATCGTGTGATCGCCGCGGCGCAGCAGGCCGCCCGCGGCCGCGGGGCCGCGGCTGGCGAAGGCGACGAGTGCGCCGAGGAGAAAGGCGATCGCCGCGAACAAGCCATAATGGGTCAGGAGATCGATCATGCCTCGGGGAGCGCGTCGGCTGAGCTGCGGGGCGCGACGAAGGGCGGATCCGCCGCCGACGCGCTCGGGCAATTAACGTCGAATGAGCGGGTTTCAAGCGCGCAGCGCGGGCCCGGCCGCTGGCGAACCAGCGCGGCCGAACGGCGAATCGGCGCATTCGGGCGTCGCGCGAGGCGCGCCACTAGCGGATTATACTTAGTTGCGATTCCTCGAAGCCGCCTTGATCCGTGGTATGATTGGATATGGAATCGGCCCCGTTCGAATGGCCTGTTTCGACAATCAACGCGTTTCGACACCGAGGAATTTCCAACACCTCCATGAACCGACATTGCAGCGCTGCGAAGGTCGCCGTCGCGCCGACGGCCGCCGATCGCCCATCAACGACGCCGTCCGGAATCAAAGGGATCGACAATCTTTCCTGGGGCGCGCATCTTTGCCAATTCTACGCGGACGACGATGAGCTGCTCGAGGTGCTCGCGCCTTATTTCGCCGCGGGCCTCGCAGCCGGCGAGTTCTGCGTGTGGATCACCTCCGGGCGGATCGGCGTCTTGCGAGCGAAGGAGGCGCTGGAGGCGGCCGCGCCGGATCTGCCGCGGCGCATCGAGCGGGGACAGATCGAAATTCTCGATTATCGCGCCTGGTACAAGACCGCCGGTCGTTTCGACGCGAGCCGAGTGTGCCGCGCCTGGTCGGCTCGATATGCGCAGGCGCTGGCGCGCGGCTACGCGGGAATGCGCGTCTCGGGCGACACCTCCTGGGTGAGCGAGGACGAATGGGATGATTTCGTCCGCTATGAAGCGCAGGTCGATCCGCTGATCCATTCGTCGCGGATCATCGCGCTCTGCACCTATCCGCTCGCCGACCACGCCGCGACGAGGGCCTGCGACGTACTGGGCGCGCATGAGCTGACGCTGCTGCGGCGCGGCGGGCAATGGCGCGCGGTCGAGAGCTATGGACGCGGCCGGGCCCAGCAGGCCCTGCGCCAGAGCGAGGCGCGGCTCCGCGCGACGATCGAGAGCGCGACCGACGGCATCGTCACGGTCGATGAGGATGGCGTGGTGATCTCCGCCAATCCGGCCGCTGCGGCGATGTTCGGCTACGCCCTCGGCGATCTCGTCGGCGAGACGATCGACTCGCTGGTCGATCGCGGCCGCCGTGAGCGGCGGCCGCGCGACCTGCTGGCGATCGTGGATCGCGGCTATTTTCGCCGCCGCCGGGAATTGCGCGGGCGCCGCCGGGACGGCGCGATCGTGCCGATCGATTGCGCGGTCAGCGAGATCGGCTTCGCTCATCCGCGCCGACTGTTCGCCGTCTGCCTGCAGGATCTCAGCGAGCGTCGGCGCGCCGAAGCGCGCATCCGGCGCCTCGACAGCGACCGGCTGCTGGCGATGGGCGGAGTCGCGCGCACGCTGGCGCATGAGATCAACCAGCCCTTGACCGCGACAGCCGCTTATCTCAAGGCCGCCAAGCGCATGGTGGCGAAGGGGAGCGAGTGCCGCGCGAAGGAGGCCGAGGAGGCGCTGGACCGGGCCTGCGAGCAGGTGCTGCGGGCCGGCGACATCATCCGCCGCCTGCGTGAATGCATCGCGCATCGCGAGCCGGACAAGACCTGCGTGCGCCTGCATCGCCTGATCGCGGAGGTCTGCGAGCGCATGGCGCGCGGCGGGGACGTCGAGCTCGTCCTTCGGCTCGGCGCTCGCGACGATCTCGTCATCGCCGATGCGGAGCAGATCGAGCGGGTGATGACGAATCTGATCGGCAATGCGATCGAGGCGCTCCAAAAGGCGGAGCGGCGCCGGCTCTGCGTCTCGACCGCGGCCGTCGCCGCAAAGATGATCCGGATCGATGTCGCGGACAGCGGTCCGGGCCTCTCGGAGACGGCGAGCGCGCGCTTGTTCGAGCCATTCGAGAGCACCAAGCCGCGTGGCCTCGGCGTCGGCCTCTCGCTGTCGCGCTCGATTGTCGAGGCGCATTATGGGCGGATCTGGGCGGAGCCCAATGAGGGGGGTGGAACCGTCTTCAGCTTCACCCTGCCGCTGGCGGAGTGAAAACGGGCCTCCCTTACAGCGTGACCTTCTCGGCCCGTCATGGCATAAGGGTTTCATGGCTGCGACGATTCGAAACGCGTTCGACCCCGGCTTCGGCGTCTATGTGCATTGGCCGTTCTGCCTGTCGAAATGCCCCTATTGCGACTTCAACAGCCACGTCCGCAAGGGCGAGGTCGATGAAGATCGCTTCGTCGACGCCTTCCGCACGGAGTTGAGGCACAGGGCCGCGCTCGCGCCGGGACGCGAGACGCGTTCGGTGTTCTTCGGCGGCGGCACGCCCTCGCTGATGTCCGCCTCGACGGTCGAGGCCATATTGCGCGAGATCGGCGATTGCTGGCCGCTCGCACCGGATGTCGAGGTCACGCTCGAAGCCAATCCCACCAGCGTCGAGGCGTCGCGCTTCCGCAGCTTCAAGGCCGCCGGCGTCAATCGCGTCTCGCTCGGCGTGCAAGCGCTCAACGACATCGAGCTGCGCGCGCTCGGCCGCCAGCATACGGTGGCGGAGGCGCTGGCGGCGCTCGACGTCGCCAATAAGGTGTTCGAGCGCACCTCCTTCGATCTCATCTACGCCCGCCCGCAGCAGACTCCCGCCGCCTGGCGCAAGGAGCTGGAGCTGGCGCTCGCCCGCGTCACCGAGCATGTCTCGCTCTATCAGCTGACGATCGAGCCCGAGACCATGTTCGAGCGGATGTACGAGGCCGGCAAGCTCGAGGTTCCCGACACCGACACGCAACGCGCGCTGTGGGACGTGACCCAGGAGATGACGGCGCGCGCCGGACTGCCGGCCTATGAGGTCTCCAACCACGCCCGGCCGGGCGGCGAGTGCCGGCACAATCTCGTCTATTGGCGCTATGGGGAATATGCCGGCGTCGGTCCCGGCGCCCATGGCCGGCTGATCACGCCGCGCGGCCGCCGCGCTCAGGCGACCGAGCGCCATCCGGAAATGTGGCTCACCGTCGTCGAATCGGAGGGGCACGGCCTCGTCGAGGACGAACTGCTCTCCGCCGAGCAGGAGGGCGACGAGTTCCTGCTGATGGGCCTGCGCCTGCGCGAAGGCATCGACCCCGGCCGGTTCTTCGCGCTCACCGGCAAGAAGCTGTCGCAATCGCGGGTCTCGGAGCTGGTCGGCGACGGGCTCGTCGAGCTGACGCGCGACAATCGCCTGCGGGTCAGCTCCGAAGGCTTTCCGGTGCTCGACGCCGTGGTCGCCGATCTCGCCGCCTGAGGCGCTCCCTCCTCCCGCGCGCGGGAGAAGGAGCGCAGGGTCGAGAGTCGGCGAAAGATGCTAACGCGCGACGCGATATTCGTCGGAAAGGCCGCCGCGCCGCAGCGTGACGATCTTCTCGCCACCCCCGCGCGCGAGCCAGCGCGCATGGCAGATCTGCGGGCCGCATAGCACTTCGGGAAAGCGATAGAGCGGCTTGCCGGAGGCGACCTTGAGGCCGTAATTGGCGTCCGGCGTCCATCCCTCCGCCAGCAGCGAGCGGCGGAAGGCCGAATAGGGCGGCAGATCGGATTGGTCGGCGTCCTCCTGCGCGCGCGGCGCGTGAGGGGCGATAAGGCAGGCGAGGCCGATCAGCGCGGCGGCGGCGCGGAGCGCGGTCATTGATCTCTTCTCCCGTCGGTGGAGAGAGAATCATTAGCTCGGTCCGAGCCGCGTTCCCACAGCTTTTTGCGTCACCAGGGCAGGGAGCCGTCGCCACGTGCGAGCGCCTCGGCCTCGCGCGTGAAGGCGCCGTCCGCCTCGTGCAGCACGAGCGGCGCCAGCAGCGCCAGCGGCGCCTTGGAGCCTTTGACGCCGCGCAGCAGAATGCGGGTCGCCGGCTCTCCCGCGCGCGGGGCGACCGGCAGGATGCGCAAGCCGCCCAGCCTTGCGCCGAGTCCCGCGAGGCAGTCCGTTAGCGCGTCGGCGCGATGGATCAGCGCCAGCTCGCCGCCGGGCCGCAGCAGAGCGAGGCAGGCGCGCAGCCAGGGCTCGAGCCCGCCGGCGGCGACATGGGCGAGCGCCCGCCGCGGATCGGGCGAGACGCGCGAGCGGGCGGGATCGAGAAACGGCGGATTGGTGAGGACGAGATCGGCGGCCTCGTCGACGATCCCGGCGGCGCGGCGGGAGGCGGGCGAGAGGAGATCGGCTTCACAGAGCCGCACGCGCGTCGCGTCATTTTCGGCGATGTTGGCGCGGGCGAGCGCCGCCGCCTCGGGATCGATCTCGACCAGCGCGACCTCCGCCGTGGCCGCGCGCAGCGCCGCGGCGAGGCCGACGGCGCCGGTTCCGGCGCCCGCATCGATCACGAGGCCGCGGCGCTCGGCCGTGACGGCCGCGGCGAGCAGCACGGCGTCGGTTCCCGCCCGATGGCCGCGCGGCGTCTGCCGCAGGCGCAGCCGTCCCGCGAGAAAAAGGTCGTGCGTCGGCGCGGGCTGCTCCGAGCTCGGCGGAACGTTCGTCGCTCGGTGGACGTTCATCGGCTGCGAAAATGTCATAGCGCCGCCGGTCCGACAAGCGTCGGTCACATGCGAACGCAAACAGGGAGAACCCGATATGACATCCACCAGCGATATCGTTCGGCTCGTCGCCGCGGCGGCGGTTCTGTCCGGCGTTGCGGCGATCGGCGCGCCGACGCCGGCGGGCGCGCAGCCGGCGCGCGGGTTCTCCTGCGAGCAGCTCTGGCGGCAGCG
The DNA here is from genome assembly GCF_002752655.1 of Methylosinus trichosporium OB3b. NCBI lineage: Bacteria > Pseudomonadati > Pseudomonadota > Alphaproteobacteria > Hyphomicrobiales > Methylocystaceae > Methylosinus > Methylosinus trichosporium. Next base: position 3,986,941 of record NZ_CP023737.1, read on the forward strand.
CAACGCGATCTACGCGCGCGCCGGCCATTGCTTCACCACCGATCGCGGCCGCGCGACCTTCGGCGAAGGCTGCTCGCCGCCCTATGGCCGGCTGAGCGGCGCCGAGAGCCGCGAGGTGCAGCGCATTCGCCGGTTGGAGCGCGCGAACGGCTGCTGAGGGCGTCGGCCGCGGTCACGCCTACGCGCGCGTCGACGTCACGGTCTCCTATCGCCTGCCGACGGCTCGCGCTGCGGATGGGGGACGGCGCAGGCTGGGCCGGGCGGCCGCCCCCGCATTTTCCGCGGTCGGCCGTCCCGGACAGGGGCCGGCTTGCCGCACGCCTCGCAAAGCCTTAAGTTCCCGTCGCAATCTAAAGAAAGCAGGCGAGGGGGCTACGTGGGTATCGTCATTCCGCTGGAAGAAAGAGAAGAGAAAGCCGCCGGCCTCGACAGTCTGCTCGCGCTCATCGGCCCCGATCTGCAGCGCGTCAATCAGTTGATCCTGCAGCGCACCGGGTCGGATGTGACGACCATTCCCGAGGTCGCCAACCACCTCATATCGGCGGGCGGCAAGAGGCTGCGGCCGATGCTGGTGCTCGCCACCGCCGGCATGTGCGGCTATCGTGGCGACGGCCACATCAAATTCGCCGCCGGCATCGAGTTCATGCATACGGCCACTCTGCTGCATGACGATGTCGTCGACGAGAGCGACATGCGCCGCGGCAAGATCGCCGCGCGCATGCTGTGGGGCAATGAGACCTGCGTGCTGGTCGGCGACTTCCTGCTCGGCCACGCCTTCAAGATGATGGTGGAGCCCGGCGTGCTGCCCTGCCTCTCCGTCGTCTCGCAGGCGGCGGCGGTGATCGCCGAGGGCGAGATCCTGCAGCTCAATTCCGCCAAGGACACGCAGACGACCGAGGACGCCTATATGGCGGTGATCCGCTCCAAGACCGCGGAGCTGTTCGCCGCGGCGGCGGAGGTCGGGCCCATGCTCTCGGGCCGTCCCAAGGCCGACGAGGCGGCCTGCCGCTCCTATGGAATGAATCTCGGCATCGCCTTCCAGCTGATCGACGACGCGCTCGATTACGGGGGCCAGTCGGCCAAGCTCGGCAAGAATGTCGGCGACGACTTCCGCGAGGGCAAGATCACTCTGCCCGTCGTCCTCGCCTTCCGTCGCGGAAGCGAGAACGAGCGGGAGTTCTGGCGGCGCACCTTGGAGAAGGGCGAGATCGCCGACGGCGACGTCGAGACCGCCTGCGCCTTGATGAAGAAGCACGACGCGCTGAAGGACACGGTCGAGCGCGCGAGCCATTATGGCGCCATCGCCCGCGACGCTCTGGAGATTTTCCCGGCCTCGCCGTGGAAGTCCGCGCTGCTCGAGGTCGTCGACTTCTGCGTGCAGCGCGCTTATTAGAGCGCTTTCCGATCGTCGATCGATCAGAGTTTGCTCAAACACAGAGTGCTTGGAGCGCTCCTCGCGCTTGGCGAGGAGCGCCGCATTCAGCCGTCAGTGCGACTCGCTGCTGTCGTGGTCCGACGACTCCATGTCGTGCTCGCCATGTCCCCAGTGATGCATATGACCGCGCGCGATCTTGTGCAGCAGCAGGGAGAAGCGGCGCTTCTGCGATTCGTCGAGGCTGTCGTAGAGCGGCTTGGCGGCGTCGGCGAGCTTCTCCGCCTCCTGTGAACGGGCGGCCAGCGCCTTGGAGCGGAACTGCAGGCCCTCGATGACGCTGCGATGCTCCTGCATGTTCTTGAACTTCTCCTTCGCCTCGGCGAAGCGCGCGGCGCGCGATTTGCCGATGTCGCGCAGCGCGGTTTCGACCGCGGGCCAGTTCTTCTCCTGCGCGGGCGTCAGCTTCAAGCCGGCTTTCAACGCTGCGATCTTGGCGTCGAGGAAGGCCGCATGATCCTCGGCCGTCATTTCCTGATGGCCCATCCGCGGCTCGGCTGAGACGCTGGTCGCGAGGGACGGGACGGCGAGAGCGAGCGCAGTCGCCGTAATGAGAAGATAGTTTTTCATGTTTTGTCACCGGATTGTTGAGGAGACGCTGACAAATCTCGTTCACCTGCGCCAAAAATCAACTTAATGTTCGGTAATGTCCAAGCCGGAAACAGGGCATTCATAACATTTCTAAATTTTCAGGTCGCCGCTATTGTGACGCTCCTGTCTGCACGATCGCCACAAGACTTGTAATCGACATCTGGGAGTCGAAAATGAGCGCTTTCCGAGCCATTCGCATCGATAAGGACGAGGCCGGCTATCGCGCCGCCTATGCCGAGCTCGGCGAGGCCGATTTGATGGAGGGCGACGTCGACGTCGCCGTCACCCACAGCACGATCAACTATAAGGACGGGCTCGCCGTCACCGGCAAGGCGCCGGTGGTGCGCCGCTTCCCGATGATCCCAGGCGTCGATTTCGCCGGCCGCGTGACACGCTCGGCGCATCCTGATTTTCGCATCGGCGACACGGTGATCGCCGGCGGCTGCGGGCTCGGCGAGGTCCATCTCGGCGGCCTGGCCGAGCGCGCGCGCGTCAGCGGCCATTGGCTCGTGCCGCTGCCGGAGGGGCTCACCGCCGCGCAGGCGATGGCGATCGGCAGCGCCGGCTACACGTCGATGCTCTGCGTGCTGGCGCTGGAGCGCCACGGTCTGGAGCCGGCGAAGGGTCCGGTGGTGGTGACGGGCGCGGCCGGCGGGGTCGGCTCGGTCGCTGTGGCGCTGCTGGCGGGGCTCGGATGGCATGTCGTCGCATCGACTGGACGCCCCGAGGAAAACGCCTATCTGAAATCTCTGGGCGCCGCCGAGATCATCGATCGCGCCGAATTGTCGGCGCCGGGCAAGCCGCTGCAGAAGCAGCAGTTCGCCGCGGGCGTCGACACGGTCGGCTCGGTCACGCTCGCCAATGTTCTGGCCCGCACCATGTGGGACGGCGCGGTGGCGGCCTGCGGCAATGCGCAGGGCATGGAGCTGCCGGCGACGGTCGCGCCATTCATTCTGCGCGGCGTGTCGCTGATCGGCGTCGAAAGCGTGCGGCCCTGTATTCCTCTGCGCCGGAGAGCCTGGGAGCGTCTCGCGCGCGACCTCGACAAGGGAACGCTCGCGGCGATGACGGAGACGGCGCCCTTCGACGCGGCGCTGGAGCGGGCGCGATCGATCGTCAGCGGAAAGATTCGCGGCCGGCTGGTGATCGAAATCGGTTGAAAAACAACGAACGCGCATCACGGGGGAAATATGAGCGGAGCTTTCACGAAAGAGCAGGACGACGACGAGCTGCGCGAGGAGCTGCCGGATCGTCCGATCAGCCCGCACCGCAATCTGGTCACGCCCGAGGGGCTCGCGCAGATCGAGGCCGAGCTCGCGCGGCTGCAGTCCGAATTGGACGCCGCGCAGCAGGGCGACGACAAGCATGTGCTCGCCCGCGTGACGCGCGATCTGCGTTATTGGAACGCGCGCCGCGCCAGCGCCGAGCTGGTTCACGCCATCGCCGATGTGGGGCAGGTGCGCTTCGGTCACCGCGTCGTCGTCGAGGACGAGAAGGGTCAGCGCAGGAGCTATCGCCTCGTCGGCGAGGACGAGGCCGATCCGTCGAAGGGCCTCATCCCCTATGTCGCGCCTCTCGCCAAGGAGCTGCTGGGCAAGAGCGTCGGCGACAGCGCCGAGGTCGGACGCCACAGCGCGACGATCCTCGACATCGCCTGAACGCGGAAGCGAAGCAATCCATCAGCCGCGTGGCGGAAGCTGGATTGCGTCGCCCGCGCTCGCGCCGGCGTCGGGTCACGCCGCCTTCTTGACGGCGGGCTTGGCCTGCGGCTTCGCGGCAGGTTTCTCGGCGGCGGGCTTCTCGGCGGCGGCCGGCGCGGCGGCCTCCTTCGGCGCCTCGGGCTTGGCCTCCGGCTTCGGCTCCGCCTTGACGATGACCTTGGCGGCCTTCACGGTCGCTTTCGCCTCCGCCTTGGCCGGCGCCTTCGTCTCGGGCTTGGCTTTCGCCTCGGGCTCGGCTTCGGCCTTCACAGGCTTGGCCGGCGCGGCCCCCTTCTTCAGTCGCTTCTTGATCGACGCCCACAGGTCGCGCATCTCCTGCGCCGCGACGCCGTCGGGATGCAGCTCGCTGACCCCGAGACCGAGGCGCGCCGCCTCCTGATAGTCGACGCGCGAGGAGATGAGCGGCGTCAGCAGCGCGCCCATCTCCTGCAGAGTCGCGACACCCTGCTCGACGCGCGAGTTCTGCTGCGCCGGCGGGCATTGATTGAGCAGGAAGGCGTATTCTTTCTTCTTGTCCTTGATGCTCGCGCGGGTGAGCTCGCTCGCCCACAGATCGAAGACATTGGGACGCGCCGGGATGATGCAGAGATCGGCGGCGCGAATGGCGGCGTCGGAATTTTCCGAATCGGCGCCGGGCGCGTCGATGACCACCAGCGTCACGCCCTTCTTCTCGAGCGCGGCGAGCGCCTTGCCGAGCTTGGCGGGCGGCACATGCTCGACCGGCACGTCCGCGGCCTCGCGAGCCTGCGACCATTTGACCAATGATTGCAGCGGATCCAAATCAATGATGAAAACGCGTTCTCCCGCCCGACGGGCGGCGACGGCGATGCTGCTGGCGAGCGTGCTCTTTCCGGCTCCGCCCTTTTGCGTGACGAATGCGATGGTGCGCATGCGAGTTGACCTGTGTTGAAAGTTGGGCTCCTACGCAGCCGGGGACGCCACGCAACACAAGGGAGGATCGTGAAATATTAACGCTTCTTCTTAACCTGCGAAAGGTTAATCCCCAGTTAATCGCCTCCGACCATGGTTAAGGTTCCGCAAAGGGGCGGGGATACGAACGACCGCGGCGCCGCCCTTGCGGGCGGGCGGCGCAATTGCGCGAGGAGCTTATGATAGCGCCATGACCGATCTCTTTTCCGCCGCGCCGGGCCGCGACACGCCTCATCCGCTCGCCGATCGTCTGCGGCCGCGGCGCCTCGACGAGGTGGCCGGCCAGGAGCGCCTCGTCGGCCCCGACGGTGCGCTGACGCGAATGATTCGTTCCGGGTCGATCGGCTCGCTGATCTTCTGGGGGCCGCCCGGCACCGGCAAGACGACGGTGGCGCGCCTGCTCGCCCATGAGACCGATCTCGCCTTCGTTCAGATCTCCGCCATCTTCACCGGCGTCGCCGATTTGAAGAAGACCTTCGAGGCGGCGCGCGCGCGCCGCGCCGTGGGCCAGGGGACGCTGCTGTTCGTCGACGAGATTCATCGCTTCAATCGCGCCCAGCAGGATTCCTTCCTGCCGGTGATGGAGGATGGCGCGGTCACGCTGATCGGCGCGACGACGGAGAATCCCTCGTTCGAGCTCAACGCCGCGCTTCTCTCTCGCGCGCGCGTGCTGACGTTCGAGCGATTGGACGCCGCGGCGATCGAGAAGCTTTTGGCGCGCGCCGAGCAGACGGAGAATCGGCCGCTGCCGCTCGACGCCGAGGCGCGCGCAGCGCTGATCGCCATGGCCGACGGCGACGGGCGCGCCGCTCTGACGCTCGCCGAGGACATCTGGCGCGCGGCGGGGGAGGGGGAAGTCTTCGACCGCGCGCGGCTCGCCGAGGTCGTGCAGCGGCGCGCGCCGCTCTACGACAAGGCGCAGGAGGGGCATTACAATCTCATCAGCGCGCTGCACAAATGCGTGCGCGGCTCGGACCCGGACGCGGCGCTCTACTATTTCGCGCGCATGCTCGACGCGGGCGAGGACCCGCTGTTTTTGGCGCGGCGCATCGTGCGCATGGCGGTGGAGGATATCGGGCTCGCCGATCCGCAGGCGCTCGTCGTCGCCAACGCCGCCAAGGACGCCTATGATTTTCTCGGCAGCCCCGAGGGCGAACTGGCGCTGGCCCAGGCGGTGATCTATGTCGCCACTGCGCCCAAATCCAACGCCGGCTATGTGGCCTACAAGGCGGCGCGCCGCGTCGCCGCGGCGGCCGGCTCGCTCATGCCGCCCAAGGTCATTCTCAACGCCCCGACCAAATTGATGAAGGGCGAAGGCTATGGCGATGGCTACGCCTATGACCATGACGAGCCAGAGGCGTTTTCCGGCCAGGATTATTGGCCCGAGAAGCTCGGCCGCCAGACATTCTACCGGCCGGTGGAGCGCGGCTTCGAGCGTGAGATCGGCAAGCGGCTGGACTATTGGGAGCGCCTGCGCCGAGAGCGGCGGAAGCCTCGATGACAGATCACTCGAAAAAACGTGAGTAGATCGGAGGTTAGATTTTTGCCTCGTCTCTGTGCGGGGCGACCTGAGCGCCTGCGCTCGGTTATGGTGTGAATTCAAATCAATAATGTGAATATTCACTGTAGCAGAATTGCCACAACTGGGCGCGAAATCATCCCCAAGGCGAGTATCGCGGCTGTAGAGCGTTGACGTAGCCGTTGGCCGGGCGTACTCCGCGTCGGATCGATGAAACGCCGAGTGGCTGATTGATTCGCTTGTCGCGCCGCTCCGATAATGGAGGGAATTATGAAAACGCTGTCTGCTCTCAGCATGATCACGCTGGGTTTCGCCGTCTCGTCGGCCTCTGCCGCCGACCTTCCGTCCGCGAAAGCTCCGGTCGCTTTTGTCGAGCCGGCTCCCGCGTTCACCTGGACCGGCGTCTATGCGGGTTTGAATATCGGCTATGGTTGGAGCGAGAAGCAGTCGATCGCCGGCACGGTGAGCGCCGCAGGAACTCCGATCGCCTTTTGGTCCTTTCCGTCGAGCGCGGTCGACGGCGTCCTCGGCGGAGGCCAGATCGGCTATAATCGCCAGTTTGCGGGAACCAGTTTCGTCGTCGGCCTCGAAGCAGATTTCCGCGGCGCTGGCGTGAACGGCTATTCGAACGGCTTCGGCCCGACAAATCAATTCGGCTACACGCCGTTCGTCAACGCGCGGCAGCAGCTCGATTGGTTCGGCACCGTTCGCGGCCGCTTGGGCTACGCGGTCGCGCCCACTCTGCTCGTCTATGGCACGGGCGGCTTCGCATATGGCGGCTATCGCGCCACTTATTCCGGCGGCGCGGTGGGCGTCCCGGTGACCGTCTCTGTTTCCAACAGCGATGTGCGCACCGGCTGGACGGCCGGCGGCGGCGTCGAATGGGCGTTCCTGCCGCGCTGGTCCGCCAAGGTCGAGTATCTTTATACCGAGCTCGAGCGCGGTCACGACGCCTCCTACGCGCTTCTGGGCCTCGTCGCCAATCAAGTCGGCGTCCAGAATCGCTTCCACACGATCAGCGCTGGCGTAAACTATCACTTCGATCTGTTTGGAGCGCCGCCAGCCCCGGTCGTCGCGAGATACTGATCACCGCTTGCAGCTACAGCGAAAAAGCCCGGAGCTTTGCGCCGGGCTTTTTTCTTGCGCGTTGCTTCCCGCGCTTCGCACGTCAATCGGAGCGCACCACCTCGAACTTGCGCTGCAACACTGTCAGCACGCGCGCGAGGTCATGGCCGCGGCGCATCACGAGGCCGCTCGCGGCGACGACGCTGTAGGCGCCTTGCCGCCGGCCGAGCTCCGGGTCTTTCTCGACGCGATAGAGCGGCGCCTCGCTGGCGCGGCGGAAGATCGAGAACACCGCCTTGGCGGGAGAGAAATCAATGGCGTAATCCCGCCATTCTCCGGCCGCGACCTTGGCGCCATATAGATCGAAGAGGACGCGCAGCTCACGCCGATCGAAGGAGACGACCTGCGGCGCCTCCCGCCGCGAGGGGGCGCTTCTGTCCGAATTATTCGCGCGACCCGCCACCACGGCGAACGGGCCGCGCCGCCCGCTCGGATCCGTCGTCTCCATCTCGTTCATGCCGGTCCCTCTTCAGAACCCCATGATTGCGCGGGCGCGCGGCGAGAGCAAGCGCATTTGTGACGGGTCTGCGACGCCCCGGCTCGGCCGGAGCGACGAATTCACATTTTCGCCCCTATCGAGCCCCTTGCGCGCCAAAGGGAGCGACCAATATTCCGATCATTGCCTCGACAGGCTCGGAACGCGGTCTTCCGGAATTCGTCAGCCCCCCAGCCCCCCGGAAGGGCGTCGGTTCGAGTAGTATGAGTTCGTGGCGATGGACGGGCCGGCCGAGCGACGCTCGCGCCGGCCCGTCTTGTTTTCGGCGCTTCCGCCGCCTTGCAACTCGTGGATCGATCGCCGATATGAGCGTCGCGCTCCGCTCGCGCCGGCCGGCCGGCCGGGCGGGAGCGCGCATTGCCGATCGACGAAGGCATTGCCGATCGACGAAGACTTGGCGCGCCCATGCGCCGCGCGGCGGCGACGACGGGCGAAGCGCGAAAATTGGAGACGATCCCCGTGAGCGATCACGACGAAACCACCACGATCGATGCGACGAAGAGCGATCACGGTTTTCAGGCCGATGTCGCGCGCCTGCTCGAGCTCATGACTCACTCGGTCTATTCCGAGCGCGATATTTTTCTCCGCGAGCTCGTGTCCAATGCCGCCGACGCCATCGAGAAGCTGCGCCATGACGCGCTGTCCGACGAAGCGCTCGCCGCGAAGGCCGCGGCGCCGCTCGTCACCATCTCCATCGACAAGGACGCGCGCACGCTCACCGTCGCCGACAATGGCGTCGGCATGTCGCGCGAGGATCTCGTCGCCGCGCTCGGCACCATCGCCAGCTCCGGCACGCGCGCCTTTCTCGACGATCTCGAGAAGAAAGGCGGCGAGAAGAGCGCTTCGCTGATCGGCCGTTTCGGCATCGGCTTCTATTCGGCCTTCATGGTCGCCGAGAAGGTCGAGGTGGCGACGCGCCGGGCCGGCGCGAGCGACGCGTTTCTCTGGACCTCGGACGGCAAGGGTTCGTTTCAGATTTCATCGCTGCCGCTCGCCGACGCGCCCGATCCGGGAACGCGCGTGACCCTGCATTTGAACGCGGAATCGGACGAGTTCCTCGCGCCTTCGCGCATAGAGGAGATTTTGCGCGAGCATTCGGGCGCGATTCCCATTCCGATCGATCTCGTCGAGGCGCCGGGCGCGGAGCCGCGCCGTCTCACCGACGGCTCGGCGCTGTGGACGCGATCCAAATCCGAGATCACCGAAAAGGAATATGAGGATTTCTATCAGCAGCTCTCGGGACAGTTCGACGCGCCGGCGTTGACCGTGCATTGGCGCGCCGAGGGGCGCATCGAATATACGGTGCTCGCCTTCGCGCCCGGCTCGCGGCCTTACGATCTCTTCGATCCCGCGCGCAAGAGCCGGACCAAGCTCTATGTGCGCCGCGTGCTGATCTCGCGCGAGATCGATCTGCTGCCGCCGTGGCTGCGCTTCATGCGTCTCGTCGTCGACAGCGCCGATCTGCCGCTCAACGTGTCGCGCGAGATGGTGCAGAATAATCCGCTGCTCGACGCCATGCGCAAGGCCATCTCCACGCGCATCGTCAAGGAGCTCACCGACCTCGCGACGAAAGACGCGGAGAAATTCGCGTCCTTGTGGAAGAATTTCGGGGCGGTGATCAAGGAGGGCCTTCACGAGGATCCGCAGCGGCGCGACGAGATTTTCGCCATCGCGCGCTTCTCCAGCCTGCTGCATCCCGATGGCGATCTGTCGTTGAAGGATTATGTCGCGAGCCTCAAGCCCAATCAGACGGCGATCTATTACATCACCGGCGACGACAAGAAGCGCCTCGCCGCCAGCCCGCAGCTCGAGGCGTTTCGCGCCAAGGGCGTCGATGTGCTGCTGCTCGACGAGGCGGTCGACAGCTTCTGGGTGACGAGCGCGCTCGGCTTCGACGGCAAGCCGTTCAAATCGGCGACGCAGGGCAAGGCCGACATCGACTCCATTCCGACTCCCGAAGGCGCCGCCGAGCCGCCGCCGGCGGAAGCGACTTCCGAGGTCGCTCTGCTCACCGCGATGATGAAGGAGACGCTCGGCGAGCATGTCGACGACGTGCGCGTGTCGACGCGTCTGCGCGAGAGCGCGGCCTGTCTCGTCGCGCCCGATCACGGCTTCGATCTGCAGCTCGCGCGCATGCTCGCGGAGAGCGGCAAGGGTCTGCTCGGCAAGCCGGTGCTGGAGATCAATCCGGGTCACGAGGTCGTCGTCGCGCTGGCGAAGAAGTCCAAGGCCGATCGCGCCAGCGCCGAGGACGGCTTCTGGCTGCTGCTCGACACGGCGCGCATCGCCGACGGCGAAGCGCCGCTCGACGCCGGCGCCTTCGCGAAGCGCGTGACGGCGCTGCTGGCCAAGACGGTGTGCAAGACCGAGTGATGGACGCAGCTTCACCCGCTCTCGGGGAGACGCGCGCGGCGGCGCTCGACCGCGTCGCCTCGCTCCTCGAGAAGAATGGCGTGGAGGAGCCGCGTCGCGACGCGCGCGCGCTGCTGCTCGCGGCGGGAGAGATGACGGCCGCCGATCTTCTGCTCGAGCCGCATGCGCGTCTCTCGCCGTGCGTGCAACGCCGGCTCGATGATTTCGCACGCCGGCGCGCCGCGCGCGAGCCGGTGACGCGCATCCTGGGCGCGCGCGGATTTTGGACGCAGGACCTCGTCGTCGCGCCCGATGTGCTCGATCCGCGCGCCGACACCGAGACGCTCGTCGCGCTGGCGCTCGATCTGTTGCGCGAGCGTCGAAACGATGCGCTCACAATTCTCGATCTCGGCGTCGGCTCGGGCGCGATCACCTGCGCGCTCTTGTCCGAGCTGCCGCAGGCGCGCGCAGTCGGCGTCGATCTTTCGGGAGAGGCTTGCGCGGCCGCTTCCGTCAATATCGCGCGTTGCGGCATCGCCGCGCGCGCGACCATCCTGCGTGGGCGATGGGCGCAGGCGCTCGAGACGCGTTTCGATCTCGTCGTGTCGAATCCGCCCTATGTCGCGAGCGGCGAGATCGCGACGCTCGCGCCCGAGGTGAGGCTTCACGATCCCTCGCTCGCGCTCGACGGCGGCGCGGACGGACTCGCATGTTATCGTGAGATCATCGCCGATCTGCCGCGCATATTGGCGCCGCACGCGCTCGCGGTGCTGGAGGCGGGAGCGGGGCAGGCGGCGTCGATCGCCGCGTTGCTCGAAGCGGCCGGCCTCGAGATCGCCGAAATTCGCGAGGATTTTGCTGGTTGCGAGCGCGCCGTCGCCGCGCGCCGCCGAGACCGAAGCCGGTGGGAGGATCGCGAATTCCGCGCGCGGTGACGAAAAGCGCGAGCGGGGGACGTGACAAATTCGCTACACTCCCTATTTAAATGCGCGAGGGCGCGATCTCTCGCTTGGCGGGAGGAGGGGGCTAGATTATAGTCCTTCTCGATTGAACGCCGATTTCACGGGACGAGACGCAATGCGAATCGCTCGTCACTCGCCGGAGCGCAGATCAACTCGGAAGCGCCCTTAACGGAACAAGCGGCTCGATCGTCGAGAATCCCGGCTCTGGTCTGAACAGGGCGGTCGAGGCTCCGAATCGAGCTGATCTGAAGTGCAGCGCGTTCAGGCGGCGGAGTGGAGCCGGACGGGCTTCTCGACAGACGCAGAACGCCGCGCGAGCGTCGCGGCGTCGAGGGAGCCGCAGTCCGCGTCAATGGACGCGGCGCAAGCTCGCAAGAGTTCGTCTCGAACGGGCGGGAAGCGTTTTCGTCTCGAAACGGACTCAAACGCCGGCGTTGCAGCCGGCGCTCGCCAGGGGATTGCGACGAGGCGCGGGCGCGCATTGCGCTGCGTCTTCGCGTGATCGCTCTCCGGGGGCGCGCTCGCGCGGCGAGACGCGAGCGAATGAAGCCGCCGATGGCCTCCTCGCGCGACCACGTCCAAGCGTGCGTCCGGTCGCGTGATTTTGCGGTCGCGTAATCAGCGGTCGCGTATTTGCGCTCTACCGACATGACGGGATGAAACGGCGACGCCCATGCAGAACAGCGACGGACCTTCTCGAGGATATTCGATGAGACCTGGACAGAACAAGCGTATCCGCGGCCGCAGCAATCGCAAGGGGCCCAACCCCCTGACGCGGTCCTACGAGTCGAATGGCCCCGATGTGAAGATTCGCGGAACGGCGCAGCATATCGCCGAGAAATATCTGCAGCTCGCGCGTGATGCGCAGTCGTCCAGCGATACGATCATGGCCGAGAGCCTGCTGCAGCACGCCGAGCATTATTTCCGCCTCATCGCCGCGGCTCAGGCGGCGCAGCAGCCGAATGGCTTCGGACGCTCCTTCGAGTCGGAAGCCGATGTGGATGACGACGACGATCTCGGCGGAGCGCAGGACCGGTTCGCGCCGCTCTCGGAGCGGCTGCCGCAGCCGGTCGCCTATCAGCCGCAGCCTTATGCGCCGGCCCCCTATCAGCAGCAGCAGCCGCCCGCGCAGCAGCCGCATTTCAATCCGCCGCCGCAATTCGGTCAGCAGCCTCAGCCTTTCGAGGAGCGCCCGATCGGCGGCGGCGAGGCTCCGCCCCGCTACGAACGCCAGCCACGCCAGGACCGCAACTTCCGCGACCGCAGCGGCCGCAACGATCGCGATCGCGGCGGCGAGCGCAACGCCGATGCGGGCGGCGAGCGCTTCGATCGTAATCGCGACAATCGGGACAATCGGGACAATCGCCGCTTTCAGCCGCGGCCGCAGCCGGCGCCGGTCGCCGACGAGCAGCCTGCGGGTCTGCCCTCCTTCATCACGGCGCCGACGCCGATCCGCGCCGCGGGCGCCGACGAGCCCGCCGATACTTTTGCGCGCGCCGAGCGCACCGCCGTGCGCGAGCATGAGGAGGCCGCCGCCGGCTTTCATCTGAACTCGCGTCGCCGCCGTCGTCCGCGCGCGGGCGCCGAGGAGGCGAATGGCAATGTCGCGGTGTCGACCGGCGACGAGCCGGCGACGCAAACCGGCGAGCTGCCGCTCGGCGATTGATATTCGACGGCGACGCCGACCCTCTCCCCGCTTGCGGAGAGAGGGTCGGCGTCCTTGTCTACAAGCGCGCTGGCGGCCGTCTGATAGCTTCCGCCGTGCCGAAGCCGCCGGCGATCGCCTCGAGAATATCGGCGTCGGTCACGATCCCCTGGAAGCGCTCGAATTCGTCGAGGGCCAGCGCGCCACATCGAGCGCATCGGCCGAATCGGGGACGATCGGCGCGGGGCGCAGGTCGTGTTCCTGCTCGACGCCTCGGGACGCGCGCTGAGGCGCGCTCGGCCATGGCGCGCGCCATTCACCAGGATCAGGGCGACGACGATCGCCAGTTCGGTCATCGGCATGCGCGAAGCATTTCCGTGACGCCTCTCGAGGCGAGCCTCGAGGCTCGCTTTCCGCAATCTGCTCGAACGATGCGCAAAAACCTCGCGCTCCAGTTCGTCGCACCCTCTTTCCGGCGCCGACGCGCCTTCCCATATCGGCCTCCAGCGGTCGCCGAGAGGGGCCGGTTTCACGCCATATGTGACGGGGAGGCGCGCCGATTCGCGGCGTCTCGCCGGTCGGAGGGGTCATATGAATTTCGACAAATATACGACGCGCGCCCAGGGCTTCGTGCAGGCGGCGCTGTCGCTGGCGACGCGCGAGGGCAATCCGCAGCTGCAGCCCGAGCATGTGCTCAAAGTGCTGCTCGACGACGAGCAGGGCCTTTCCGCAGGGCTGATCGACCGCGCGGGCGGACGCTCGCGCGAGGCGCTGGCGAAGACGGAAGCCGCGCTCGCCAAGCTGCCGAAAGTCTCGGGCGGCGGCGCCGGACAGCCGCAGCTCGCACAAGCGACGGCGCGGCTCTTCGACAATGCCGAGAAGATCGCACAGAAGGCCGGCGATTCCTATGTCACGGTCGAGCGCCTGTTGCTCGCCATCGCGCTCGAGAAGGGAACCGAGGCGGCGCGCATTCTGAGCGAGTCCGGCGTGACGCCGCAGACGCTGAGCGCCACGATCGAGGATCTGCGCAAGGGCCGCACCGCCGATTCCTCCTCGGCCGAGAGCGCCTATGACGCGCTGAAGAAATATGCGCGCGATCTCACCGAGGCGGCGCGCGAGGGCAAGCTCGATCCCGTCATCGGCCGCGACGAGGAGATTCGCCGCACCATTCAGGTGCTGTCGCGGCGCACCAAGAACAATCCGGTGTTGATCGGCGAGCCCGGCGTCGGCAAGACGGCGATCGTCGAAGGTCTGGCGTTGCGCATCGTCAATGGCGACGTGCCGGAATCGCTCGAGGACAAGAAGTTGCTGGCGCTCGACATGGGCGCGCTGATCGCCGGCGCGAAATATCGCGGCGAGTTCGAAGAGCGCTTGAAGGCGGTGCTGAGCGAGATCACCGCTGCGCAGGGCGGAATCATTCTGTTCATCGACGAGATGCACACGCTGGTCGGCGCCGGCAAGGCCGATGGCGCGATGGACGCGTCCAATCTGCTGAAGCCGGCATTGGCGCGCGGCGAATTGCATTGCGTCGGCGCGACCACGCTCGACGAATATCGCAAGCATGTGGAGAAGGACGCAGCGCTGGCGCGACGTTTCCAGCCGGTGTTCGTCAACGAGCCGACGGTCGAGGACACGATCTCCATTCTGCGCGGGCTGAAAGAGAAATATGAGATGCACCATGGCGTGCGCGTCACCGACGGCGCCATCGTCGCGGCGGCGACGCTCTCCAATCGCTACATCTCCGATCGCTTCCTGCCCGATAAGGCCATCGACCTCGTCGACGAGGCGGGCTCGCGCCTGCGCATGCAGATCGATTCCAAGCCCGAGGAGCTGGACGAGCTCGATCGCCGCATCATTCAGCTGCGCATCGAGCAGGAGGCGCTGCGCAAGGAGACGGACGCCGCGTCGAAGGACCGGCTCGCGAAATTGGAGACCGAGCTCGCCGAGTTGAGCGAAAAATCGGCCGCGCTGACGCAGCGCTGGAAATCCGAAAAGGACAAGCTCGGCCAGGCGCAAAAATATAAGGAGCAGTTGGAGACGGCGCGCAACGAGCTGGCGCAGGCTCAGCGCCGCGGCGAGTTCCAGCGCGCCGGCGAGCTCACCTATGGCGTCATTCCCGATCTCGAGCGCAAGCTCGCCTCGAGCGAGAAGGAAGGCGCGCAGAAAATGCTCGAGGAGGAGGTGACGCCCGAGCATGTCGCGCAGGTCGTCTCGCGCTGGACCGGCATTCCAGTCGACAAGATGCTCGAGGGCGAGCGCGAGAAGCTGCTGTTGATGGAGGACGAGCTGGCGCGCCGCGTCGTCGGGCAGAAGGAGGCGGTCGCCGCCGTCTCGACGGCGGTGCGCCGCGCCCGCGCCGGATTGCAGGATCCCAATCGTCCGATCGGCTCCTTCATTTTTCTCGGGCCGACGGGCGTCGGCAAGACCGAGCTGACCAAGGCGCTCGCGAGCTTCCTCTTCGACGACGAGACGGCGATGGTTCGTCTCGATATGTCGGAATATATGGAGAAGCATTCGGTCGCGCGGCTGATCGGCGCGCCTCCCGGCTATGTCGGTTATGAGGAAGGCGGCGCGCTCACTGAGGCGGTGCGGCGCCGGCCCTATCAGGTCGTGCTGTTCGACGAGATCGAGAAAGCGCATCCGGATGTGTTCAACGTGCTCTTGCAGGTGCTGGACGACGGCCGCCTGACCGACGGCCAGGGCCGCACGGTGGACTTCAAGAACACGCTGATCATCATGACGTCGAACCTTGGTTCCGAGTTCCTGGTGATGCAGCAGGAGGGCGAGGATTCGACCGCCGTGCATGATGAAGTGATGCAGGTGGTGCGCGCGCATTTCCGGCCCGAGTTCCTGAACCGCGTCGACGAGATCGTTCTGTTCCATCGCCTGCGGCGCGAGGATATGGGCGCGATCGTCGACATTCAGCTCGAGCGGCTGCAAAAGCTGCTCGACGATCGCAAGATCGTCCTGCAGCTCGACGAGAAGGCGCGGGCCGTGCTCGCCGCCAAGGGCTATGATCCGGCCTATGGCGCGCGGCCACTGAAGCGCGTGATCCAGAAGGAGTTGCAGGACCCGCTCGCGGAGGCGCTGCTCGCCGGCGACATCGTCGACGGCTCCACCGTGCGTGTGTCGACCGACAGCCAAGGGCTGACGCTGAATGGCCGGCCCATCGGAAGGCGCGGCTTGCGCGCCGAAAAGGCGGCGTGAGTTAATTCTACTTCGTCACGAGAAACCGCAACGTTGGGGGCGGCGTCATCAACTCAGTTGAGGGGTCATTTTGAGGTCCCTCAGCTTTGCGTTGGCGATGACGATGATTTTTCGCATAATTGCGGAAAGGGCGACAATGGGTTTTTTGCCGTTTGCGAGAAGCCTCTTGTAGACGTCGCGCAAGGCAGGATTATGCCTTGCGGCTGACATAGCGGCCATGAACAGCACGCGCTTGACCTCCGGCCTGCCGCCGGTCATGCGGCGGTAGGCGTCTTTTTCACCGCTCTGTCGCGGATGGGGAGCGAGGCCGGCGAGAGAGGCGGCGCGTCGCCGATCACAAGAGCCGAGCTCGGGCATGAGGGCGAGCAAGGCGGCGGCGGTCTTTGCTCCGAGACCGGCCACGCGGCGCAAGGCTTTTTCGGAGCGGCGCAGCTCGTCATGCGCCTCGATCAGAGCGGCGATGTCGGCGTCGATCGCCGCGATCTGAGCATCGAGACAGTCGAGAAGCGCTTTCAAATAGCTCTGCACCGGCTCGGCTCCAGGGGCCTGCGCGCGGTTTGAGAAAGCGGTGCGCTGGACGACGAGATCGCGTCGCGTGAGCGCCAACGCCTGCAACTTTCCGCGGGTTTTGTCGGGCGCCTGCCAGCGGGCGAGCTGGAGATGACGCTCCTGGCCGTAGCGGGCGAGAGCGCGGGCGTCGAGGGCGTCGGTTTTCCCGTGGACGCCCAAGGATCGGATAAAGGCCTTCACTTTTCTGGCGTCGGCGCGGTGGGCCGGGACGCCGGCCGCGAGGAGGGCGGCGAGGAGAGCGGCCTCATAACCACCGGTGGCCTCGCAGACGACCAGGCAGTCGGGATCGAGGGTCGCCGTCCATTCGGCGAGGGCGACGGGATCATTGGCGATGGATTTGCGGCTCTGATCGCGGCTGACGAAAATCTCGATGCGGGCCTTGCCGACGTCGCAACCGATGATACGAGGGGCGGTGGTGGAGATGGACATTCGGGGCTATCCTGAAGGAGCTTATGATTGTCTTCGGGCGTTCGCCTTTCGACGCAGAGGCCCATGCAACTCATCAAGCGTTTCAAAGGAAAGCGGACCGCCGACCATGATGACGACGGACGTCGCGCCCAATTGCGAGACGGTCTGACGGTCCGCGCCTCGGGCCGGGTGGCCACCCGGCCCGAGGCATCCCGCTCACGCGGGACGGCCCTTCATTAACATCTCGCCATCAGACAATTGCGAGGAGCGAAGCGACGAAGCAATCCAGGGGCCGCCCCGCGGCTCTGGATTGCTTCGCTCCGCTCGCAATGACGGCCCCGGCTTCCGTCGACTCACATCGGGGATCGCCACCGCTTTCCGTCGGCGACACATCCAGCGGGGGTTCTGTTTCCATTTCCATTGAAAGCCGAGCCGTGTAGAAGTGACCATTCGGCGCGCGCCGTGAAGTGCATTCGATTTTCAGGAACGGCATATGCGGCACGGCAAGCGGATTTTGCTGGCGACCTTCGGCACGCTCGGCGACATCTATCCGTTCATCGCCATCGCTCATGCGCTGCGTCGGCGCGGGCTCGATGTCGTCATCGCGGCGCCTGAGATGCATAGGGGATCGATCGAGCGCGAAGGGATCGCCTATGCGCGCTTGCGGCCGCACGAGAACGACATTGTCCAGGCGCTCGGCGTCGATCTCGCCGGCGCTTTCCGGATCATGTTGAAGAATCCCTATTTCATCTTGGACGAAATCTATCTTCGCTTCCTCGCCGCAACCTATGAGGATGCTCTGGTCGCGGCGGAGGGAGCGGACGCCATCGTGACGCATAATCTGCTCGTCGGCGCGAATTTGGCCGCGGAGCGTCTCGGTCTTCCGACTGCGAGAGTCGCCCTCGCGCCATTATATGTGCAGTCCGCTGCTGCGCCGTCACTGACTCCGCCGGCGCCCTACATTCTTCGACCGAGGTCGCGGTGGGCGATCACGTTCAATGAAATGGTCCGCTTCGTCATACGGACGGGCGTGAACATGCGGATGAAGCGTTTCCACGCCTTTCGCACAAAGCTCGGCCTGCCGCGTTCGCGCGAGGATTTCTTCCTCGACTTCGGCCGGAAGAACAGCGCGTCGAAAATCTTCGGTCTCTATTCTCCCCGTTTTGCGCCGCGCCCGACGGATGGGCCGGCCAATATGGAGATACCGGGCTTTCCCTTCTATGAACCGCGAGACGAGCGCCGGCGCGGACTCGACGAAGCTTTGCGAAGGTTTCTGTCCTCGGGGAGTGCGCCCATCGTCTTCACCTTGGGGTCGTTCGCTCCGCAGGTCTCGGGCAATTTCTATGACGTCAGCATCGACGCTGCCCGCGCCCTTCGACGACGCGCAGTCTTGCTCGCCGGTCCCAAAGACGCCGAGCGGCTTTCGGCCGCCGTCGGTGCGGACGAATTCGTCTGCTGCGAGGCGCCGCATGACGAACTCTTTCCTTTCGCCGCATGCGTCGTGCATCACGGCGGAATTGGAACGACCGCCCAGGCCTTGCGATCCGGAAAGCCGCAATTGATCGTTCCATTCTTCGGCGACCAGCCGGACCATGGCGAACGTATCGCGCGTCTGCGTCTCGGCCAGGCTCTGAAGCTCTCCAGCTACGATCTGCAAAGCGCCACGCGCGCCCTCGCCGAGCTTTGCGATGACGGCTATATATGCGCGGCGCGGGACTTTGCTCTGTCCATGCGCGCGGAACAGGGGGTCGAAGCGGTCGCAAATTGGGCGGAAGACGCTCTCGGACTTGATCACGCTGAATGTGAAAGCGCAGCTGCGCCATATTGCGGTCGCGTCTGACGAGGACCGTTCATGAGCGCCGCCGGCGCATTCGATACGCTGAAATTCGTCGAGAAGCTCGAGGCTACGGGAGTTTTGCACGCGCAGGCGGAAGCCTTCGCCGAGGCGACCAGCCAGGAACTGGCGACCAAGGCCGGTCTCGCGCTGCTGCGGGGGCCTCGCCGAAGCGGAGCTCGAGGCGACCAAAGCCGAGATCGTCAAATGGCAGTTCGGGACGATCGGCTTTCAGACGCTCGTCATTCTCAGCGCCGTTCTGGCGCTCACGAAATTCACCAATCCTCGACGCGCGCCGTCACGGCGTCTTCCAATAGCCGAAGGGTTGCTTCGACAGCTCGGAATTGAAATAGCGCGGATCGTCCGAGACCTCGCGGCCGAGCCAGGCCGGGCGCTCGAAGCTCTCGCTCTCCGACGACAATTCGATCTCGGCGAGGATCAGCCCGTCATTCTCGCCCTGGAACACGTCGACGGTCCACAGCCGGCCGCCGACGGTCTCCTCATAGCGGGTCTTCTCGATCAGCGGGCGCTCGCACAGACGATCGAGCATCAGCTCCGCGTCCTCGACCGGGATCGGATATTCGAGCTCGATGCGGCTGAGGCCGGCGCTGCGTCCCTTGATGGTCAAAAAGGCGGCGCGGCCGGCGAGGGCGCGCACTCTCACGACGCGGTCCTCGGCGCGTGACAAATAGCCCTGGCGATAGAAGGTTCCGTCATGGCGCGGCCGCCAGAGATCGCGGTCGACGAGGAATTTGCGTTCGATTTCCAGAGCCATTCTCTCTTCCTTTCGCGCGCGTTCAGGCGGCCAGCGCCGCGGCGCGCTCGACCCCTTTGGGAAAATTGACATTGAGCCGCGCATCGGCGCCGAGCGCGCGCAGAGCTTCGCGCAGTCGCGCCGCGTCGGCGCTCTCGACGGCGACGCTGCAGAGTGGAACGGCGCCGATCTGCACCCGCACGGCTTCGGCGGCGCAGCCGCGGAAGGCGTAGCGCCGGCGTGACTTGCGGACGGCGATGGGCCGCAGCGCGCGGCACCGCGCGACGATCTCCGAGAAAAAATCGCCGCGCTCATAGGTTTGCGCGCGCAGCGGCGGAGAGGGGAGAGCGAGAGCGGCGGCGGCGCGCGCGAGCTGATCCGCCGAGAACGGAAATTCGGCGCGAAAGGCGGGACGCCACAATTCCAGCCCATCGCCGTCGACGCGCAGCAATCGCTTCACCTCGAGCGCGCCGTCGCGAATCTTCGCGCTGTGCGGCGTCGCCGAATTGACGAGATAAATCTCGTCGCTGCGATGCGGCGCGTCGAGCGGGTAGCCGAGCTGCGCTTCAAGGAGCGCGAGATCGGCGCCGAAGATGCGCCACTCCCAGCGCGGTTCGTCGCTCGCGGCATCGCTCACGCGGGCCTCCCATCCTCGGGCGCAGAGGAGCGGTCGCTAAAATGCGCGCCCGATCCGACCGAGCACGCAACAGCGAGACAGTTCCGCATTGTGGATTTAGCGCGCCGGCCTCGAAAAAGGATGCGCGTGGGTTCACGTTTTGGAAATATGGGGAGAGTTTTCCAGAAATATGCGCGCGACACAGTGCTCGTTGGAACAATGCGAGTCGCGGGCGCGGGCGGAGTGGCCCGAACCGAGAGGCGAGGGGAGACGAAGGTCGTTGCAAATCACACGAATGCCGTCCCGATGACGATCGACGCCGCCTTCAGGGACGCCCGCGCGCGGCATGAGGCCGGGCGGCTGGATGAAGCGGAGACGCTCTATCGCGCCATTCTCGGCGCCGAGCCGTCTCATGCCGAGGCTTTGCATCTGCTCGGCCTCGTTCGCGTCGAGCGCGGCGACGCGCTGACCGGGGCGGAGCTGATCGGCCGCGCGATGGCGCTGACGCCGGGCGCCGCCGTGCATCACAACAGCCTCGCGACCGCCTTTCGCGCGCTCGGTCGCCATGAGGACGCGCTGCGTGAAGCGCGCGCGGCGGTCGCCCTGCGTCCGCGTTCGGGCGAGCTGCGCTGCAATCTCGCGACCATGCTCGACGAGCTCGGCCAGCGCGAGGAGGCGATCCTGCACTATCGCAGCGCCGCCGATTGCGCGCCCGAGCGGGCGGAGATTTGGTACAATCTGGCCAATCTGCTCGCCGAGGTCGGCCCGGCGCGCGAGGCCGAGGAGGCCTTCGCCAACGCTGTGCGGCTCGCGCCGGGGTTCGTCGCGGCGCAGGGCAATTACGGCCGTTGGCTGATGCGGCGCGGCCGCTTCGCCGAGGCCGTGGAGCGGCTCGCCGAGGCGGCGCGGCTCGCGCCCGGCGAGCCGAGCTATTGGAACAATCTCGCGGCGGCCTTGCAGGAGCTCGGCAGCTTCGCCGACGCCCTCGCCTGCTATCAGCGCGCCCTCGCCCTCGATCCGCGCCACGCCGACGCGTTCTACAATCTCGGCTGCCTGCTGCATCTCGCCGGCGACGCCGACAAGGCGGTCGCGCATCACGTGGGGGCGGCGGCCGCCGATCCGCGCCATGGCGCGGCGCGCATCGCCGCCTGCATGGCCGAGCTGCCGATCCTCTATGACGACGAGAGCGAGGTCGCGACGCGACGCGCGCGCTATTCCGAGGCGCTGGCGCGCCTCGCCGCCTCGGCGCAGGACGAGCAGGCGGTCGCGACGTTGGCGCCGGCGCTGGCGACGACGCAGCCGTTCTTCCTGCCTTATCAGGGCGAGGACGATATTGCTCTGCAGCGCCTCTATGGCGAACTCGCCTGCGGGCTGCTCGCGCGCGCCTTGCCGCCGGCGCCGCTCGCGGCGCGGCCGGCGCCGGGCGAGCGCATCCGGATCGGAATCGTCAGCGGCTTCTTTTGCCGCCACACGGTGTTTCGCCTTTTTCTCGATAGCTGGCTCGCGCATCTCGATCGCGTCCGCTTCGAGGTGATCGGCTTCCACACCGGCAAGATCGAGGACGCGGAGACGCGGCGCGCCGCGGCGCAATGCGACTGCTTCCCGCGCGAGCCGGCGACGCCGCAGGCGTGGCGGGAGGCGATCATCGACGCTGCGCCGCATGTGCTGCTCTATCCCGAAATCGGCATGGATCCGACCGCCGGATGGCTCGCCGCCCAGCGCCTCGCGCCCGTGCAATGCATGGCCTGGGGCCAGCCGGAGACGAGCGGCATGCCGACGATGGATTATTTCCTGTCGAGCGAATTGATGGAGCCGGACGGAGCCGAGGCCTTCTACACGGAGCGGCTGGTCCGTCTGCCCCATCTCGGCCTGCATTATTCGCCCGATCCGGTGTCGGCGACGACGCTCGATCGCGCCGCGCTCGGGATCGCGCCCGGCGTTCCGCTGTTCTGGTCCGGGCAGGCGCTCTACAAATATCATCCGCGCTACGATGTCGTGTTCCCGCGCATCGCCGCGGCGCTCGGCCCGTGCAAGTTTCTGTTCATCGCTTTCGCCAAGAGCGACGAGGTGACGCGCGCCTTTCGCGAGCGTCTTCGCCGCGCCTTCGCCGCCATGGGGCTCGACGCCGACGATCATTGCGTGATCCTGCCGCAAATGCCGCAGGACATGTTCGTCGCCGCGGCGCGCGCCTGCGATGTCATCCTCGACACGCCGGGCTGGTCGGGCGGGCGCTCGACGCTCGATTGCCTGTCGGCGGATCGCCCGATCGTCACGCTTCCAGGGCGCTTCATGCGCGGGCGCCACACGGCGGCGATCCTCGAGCGCATCGGCTGCGCGCAGACGATCGCCGCCTCGCTCGACGATTATGTCGAGATCGCCATCGCGCTCGGACGCGACGGCGAAAAGCGCGAGGCGCTCGCGCGCTTCATGGCCGAGAACAAGTGGAGAGCCTTCGAGGACCCGGACTATATCCGCGCGCTCGAGGATTTTCTCGAGCGTGCGGCGCGCGGCGGGTGATGAAGGCCACGCTCGCCTTCTTCGCCGCCGAATATGGATAAGCCCGCGTCGGCGCCTATATGTTCGGCGAGACCTGCCGAGAAGGGGCGTCGACAATGGCGAAGCCGCCGGACGAAAAGCCGAGCAAGCGAGCGAATTGGGGATTCAACGTCGCCTATCTGCTGTTCGCGCTGATCGGCGTGCTGCTGCTGCAGCAGATGTGGACGAGCTATCGACAGACCGAGGTCGTCCCCTATAGCGAGTTCCAGAACCTGCTGCGCGACAGCAAGATCGAAGAGGTCCAGGTCGGCGATCAGCTCGTTCATGCGACGCTGAAGGAGCCGTTGAAGGACGGGCGCAAGCAGATCGTCTCGGTGCGCGTGCCGACCGACATCGCCGCCGAGCTGCAGGCGGCCAATGTCCAATATTCCGGCGTCATGGAGAATACCTTCGTCACGACGCTGCTCTCCTGGGTCGTCCCGATCGCGCTGTTCTTCCTCGTGTGGAGCTATTTGTCGCGACGCATGACGCAGGGGCTCGGCTCGATGATGCAGATCGGCCAGAGCCGCGCCAAGATCTTCGTCGAGACCGATGTGAAGGTCGGCTTCGCTGATGTCGCCGGCGTCGACGAGGCCAAGGAGGAATTGCAGGAGATCGTCGCTTTTCTGAAGGACCCGGGCACTTATGGGCGCCTCGGCGCGCGCATTCCCAAAGGCATTCTGCTCGTCGGCCCGCCGGGCACCGGCAAGACCTTGCTCGCCCGCGCCGTGGCGGGTGAGGCGGGCGTGCCGTTCTATTCCATCACCGGCTCGGAATTCGTCGAAATGTTCGTCGGGGTCGGCGCCGCGCGCGTGCGCGATCTCTTCGCGCAGGCGCGCGCCTCGGCGCCTTGCATCATCTTCATCGACGAATTGGACGCGCTCGGCCGCGCCCGCGGCATCTCCGGCCTCTCCGGCGGGCATGACGAGAAGGAGCAGACGCTCAATCAATTGCTCGCCGAGCTGGACGGTTTCGATCCCTCTTCGGGCGTCGTGCTGCTCGCGGCGACCAACAGGCCCGAGGTGCTCGATCCGGCGCTGCTGCGCGCCGGACGCTTCGATCGGCAGATTTCCGTCGATCGCCCCGACAAGACCGGCCGCGTGGCGATTCTGAAAGTGCATTTGAAGAAGATCAAGCTCGGCGCCGATGTCGACCCGAACGAGATCGCCGCCATGACTCCGGGCTTCACCGGCGCCGATCTGGCCAATCTCGTCAATGAGGCGGCGACCTTGGCGACGCGGCGGCGCGCCGCTTCGGTGACGCTGGACGATTTCACCGCCGCGATCGAACGCGTGATCGCCGGGCCGGAGAAGCGCAATCGCCTGCTGCATCCGCGCGAGCGGCGCATCGTCGCTTATCACGAGATGGGCCATGCGATCGTCTCCATGGCGCTGCCCGATATGGACCCGGTCAAGAAGGTGTCGATCATTCCGCGCGGCATGGGCGCGCTCGGCTATACGATGCAGATGCCGACCGAGGACCGCTATCTGATGACGCGCACCGAATTGCTGAACCGCATGACGGCGCTGCTCGGCGGGCGCGCGGCGGAGATGGTCGTGTTCCACGAGGCGACGACTGGCGCCGCCGACGATCTGCAGCGCGCCACCGAAATGGCGCGCGCCATGGCGACGCGCTACGGCATGGAGCCCTCGGTCGGCCAAGCCTCCTATATCGCCGAGCGGCCGCGCTATCTCGACGTCGCCGACCTCGGCCAGCGCCGCTCCGAGGCGAGCGAGGAGACGAGCGCGCGCATCGACCGCGCCGTGCGCGAATTGGTGGACGAGGCGTTCGCGAGGGCGACGCGAATCTTGAAGGAATGCGCCAGCGTGCACGAGTCCTCGGCGCAGCGGCTGCTCGACAAGGAGACTTTTGTCGAGGAGGATCTGGCGCCGATACGGGCGGAGGTGGAGGCGAGCCTGAAGGCCGGGCGTTCAGGGGGCGCGTCGGACCGCGAGCCTTCGGGGTCGCTTTCCAGCACGGGAAGCCGTTAAGCGATCATTGCCCTCGGACAAGCCCGTTTGGCCACGAGGCGAGCGCGCTCGGGCGGCGGCTCCCACGCCTAAGCCGCGCGTGTCGATCGAGCATATCGAGCTTGCGCGCCGCCACTGCGCCGGACAATCTCCCGTTTCAAAGAAGCGCTTTGTCTCGGCGTCCGCGAAGCCCTGTATCACGGTCGCGTCATTAACGATACGTCCCGCATATCGTCAAGATCCCGAGACTCGACTCCGCGCGCTCCGCCACAGTGGTCGGACGCGCGGAGTCGCGTCCCGGCCTCACCCAAACGTCTTCTTCAGCTCCGCCAGGATCGCGTCGCCCATCTCACTCGTCGAGACGGTCGCGCCGCCCGCGGCGATGTCGGCCGTGCGCAGGCCCGCGGCGAGAACGTCGGCGATCGCCTTGTCGACCGCATCCGCGACGGCGGTCAGCCCGAAGGAATAGCGCAGCGCCATCACGACGGAGCCGATCATGGCGATCGGATTGGCGAGGCCCTTGCCGGCGATGTCGGGCGCCGAGCCATGCACCGGCTCATAGAGCGCTTTGCGCTTGCCGGTCGCCGCATCCTCTCCGCCGAGCGAGGCGGAGGGCAGCATGCCGAGCGAGCCGGTCAGCATCGACGCCACATCCGACAAGAGATCGCCGAACAGATTATCGGTGACGATCACATCGAACTGCTTGGGACGGCGCACCAGCTGCATGCCGAGCGAATCGGCGAGCATATGGTCCAGCTTCACATCGGAATAGTCGCGCGCGTGCAGAGCCGTGACCACTTCGCGCCACAGCAGCCCGGACTTCATGACATTGGATTTTTCCGAGGACGTCACCCGGTTGGAGCGCTTGCGCGCGAGCTCGAAGGCCACGCGGGCGATGCGCTCGATCTCATAGGTCTCGTAGACCTGCGTGTCGACGCCGCGCTTCTGGCCATTGCCGAGATCGGTGATCTCCTTGGGCTCGCCGAAATAGACGCCGCCGGTCAATTCGCGCACGATCATGATGTCGAGCCCGTCGACGAGATCGGGCTTCAGCGAGGAGGCGTCGACCAGCGCCGGATAGCAGATGGCCGGGCGCAGATTGGCGAACAGGCCGAGGTCCTTGCGCAGGCGCAGGAGGCCCGCCTCGGGGCGCACGTCATAAGGCACGCCGTCCCATTTCGGCCCGCCGACGGCGGCGAGCAGCACCGCGTCGGCGCTCTGCGCCAACGCCATGTCGCCTTCGCTGATGGCGACTCCATGGGCGTCATAGGCGGCGCCGCCGACGAGGCCCTTCTCCGTCTCGAAGGCGGCGACGCCGGCCGCGCTCAGAAAGGCGACGAGCTTCTCGGCCTCGGCCATGATCTCCGGGCCGATGCCGTCGCCGGGCAGAAGAAGGAGCTTGTAGGCGGCCATGAAATCCTCTCTAGGAGTGAGTCTCTCTTTGGGGTCGCGCCGTCAATACGGCGCTCGCGGCGCCGACGCAACACTGGTCCCGGGGAGCCGTCTCATGCGACAATCTGTCCGCCGCCGCGGCTCTTGCCGGTCGCGGAGCGACCGTGCAGCCTGCGATGGATCGGGAAACGACGCATCGCGGGCGGCGGGCGCGGCGGCGACCCTTTCGGGCTCGAATAATTCAAGAAAATAAGAGGAGACGCACATGTCGAAAGTCCATGTTCTCGCGGCCGCGCTGCTGGCCGCTTCGCTCGCGGGGACCCGCGCCGAGGCCTTCTGCCTGTTCTCCTGCGAGCCCACCGCCGAGAATGCGCGAAAAGTGTTCGAGAACCGCGTGAAGCAGAAATTCGCCGCCGACGCCGTGATCGATAAGTTCGAGGTGACGCGGTTCTGGCGGCTCGATGTCGAGGGCGCCGGCCACGCCGCCGTCGAATATTATTTCGACGCCGCCGTCTCCTTCCCTTCGGGCGCCAATCCCGAATGCAAGCCGGACGAGGCCGGCGCGGTGAAGCCGGGATGCTCGGCCAGCAAATATTTTTCGACGACGGTCTCCAATCAGGAGGTCAAGGACAAGCAATATATCGAGCCGGGCGCCAAGATCGAGTTCAAGGACGAGACCCGCTTCGACGAGGCGGGCAAGGGGTGGAAGGGCCAGGACGGCAATTCCTATTGATCAAGAATTCCTTACGTTCGAGCGAATTCTGATCGATCGAACGATTCCCTTCGATCGGAAAGCGCTCTCGTCGTGTCCGCCTCTTCCCTCGGCCCGCGCAAATGGTGTAGAAGGCGCGGCGAAAAGAACATGCGCGGGCCGCGGGCGGGCGGAACCGAAGCGCCGGGAGAAAGCCGTTCATGCAACAGGTCGTCATCGTCATCCACCTGATGGTGGTGGTCGCTCTCGTCGTGCTGATTCTCTATCAGAAGTCGGAGGGCGGAGCGCTCGGCATCGGCGGCGGCGGTCTGTTCACCGGCCGCGGTCAGGCCAATGCGATGACGCGCGCGACCGGCATTCTCGGCGCGATCTTCTTCGTGACCAGCATCATACTGACGGTGCTGCCCGCCTGGGAGCGCGCCGGCGAGGGCTTCGACGCCGGCAAGATCATCGAGCTCAAGGAAGTGCCGTCGGGCGGCGCGCCAGCGGCGACGCCGGGCGCACCGCCGGCGCCGGGAGCCGCCGCGCCGAGCGGGAAGAAAGAAAGCATCTTCGAGCAGTTGCAGCGCGCTCAGCAGCAGCGCCAGGGGGAGCCGGCCGCGGCGCCGCCCGCCACGCTCGACGCAGCGCCCGCGGTCGAAGAGCCGGCCAAGCCGCTGGAGTGGAAGGCGCCCGAGTCTCCGGAGGAGGGCGCCGACAAGGCGCCCGCGACCGAGCAGAAATAGCGTCAGCCGAGCCGCGAGCGCAATTGCGAAGGTGAGCCGGGGAAAAGCCCCGGCTCGACGAAAAAAGCCTTTCCGAATCGGTCGGGAAGGCGCTAAGCGTGGGACCCCATGGCGCGGTACATCTTCATCACCGGCGGCGTGGTCTCCTCACTCGGCAAAGGCTTGGCGTCTGCAGTGCTCGGCGCGCTGCTTCAGGCGCGTGGCTACACCGTGCGGCTGCGCAAGCTCGATCCCTACCTCAATGTCGATCCGGGGACGATGAGCCCCTATCAGCACGGCGAGGTCTTCGTCACCGACGACGGCGCCGAGACCGATCTCGATCTCGGACATTATGAGCGCTTCACCGGGCGGCCGGCCTGCAAGCAGGACAATGTCACCACGGGGCGTATCTATCAGGACATCATCGCCAAGGAGCGGCGCGGCGATTACCTCGGCGCGACGATTCAGGTCATTCCCCATGTCACCAACGCCATCAAGGAGTTCATCCTCGAGGGCAACGACCATGTCGATTTCGCGCTGATCGAGATCGGCGGCACGGTCGGCGACATCGAGGGACTGCCCTTCTTCGAGGCGATCCGCCAGCTCGGCAATGAGCTGCCCGAAAAGCATTGCGTCTACATCCATCTGACGCTGCTGCCCTACATCCCGAGCGCCGGCGAGGTGAAGACCAAGCCCACCCAGCATTCGGTGAAGGAGCTGCGCTCGATCGGCATTCAGCCGGACATTCTGCTGTGCCGCACCGACCGCGAGATTCCACGCGAGGAGCGCCGCAAGCTCGGGCTGTTCTGCAATGTGCGCGAGAGCGCGGTGATCGAGGCGCGCGACGCCGCCCATATCTACGACGTGCCGCGCGCCTATCACGCCGCCGGGCTCGACGCCCAGGTGCTCGCGGCTTTCGCCATCGATCCGGCGCCCAAGCCCGACATGAGCCGCTGGAATGCGGTGACGCAGCGCATCAATAATTCGGAAGGCGAGGTGACGATCGCCGTCGTCGGCAAATATACCGGCATGAAGGACGCCTATAAGAGCCTGATCGAGGCGCTGGCCCATGGCGGCATCGCCAATCGCGTGAAGGTGAGGCTCGACTGGATCGAATCGGAAGTGTTCGAGACCAGCGACCCGGCCGCCCATCTCGAGCATGTCCACGGCATTCTGGTGCCCGGCGGCTTCGGCCAGCGCGGCGCCGAAGGCAAGATTCTCGCGGCCCGCTTCGCGCGCGAGCGGCGCGTTCCCTATTTCGGCATCTGCTTCGGCATGCAGATGGCGGTGATCGAGGCGGCGCGCGCGCTCGCTGGCATAGAGAAAGCCAATTCCACCGAATTCGGCCCCTGCGAGGAGCCGGTCGTCGGCATCATGACCGAATGGCTGCGCGGCAATGAGCTGGAGCAGCGCGTGGCGGGCGGCGATCTCGGCGGCACAATGCGGCTCGGCGCCTTCGCCGCGCATTTGAAGCCCGGCTCGCGCATCGCGAAAATCTACGGCAAGCAGAATATCTCCGAGCGTCACCGCCATCGCTATGAGGTGAACTCCTCCTATCGCGAGCGACTCGAGGCGCATGGCCTCAGCTTCGCTGGAATGTCGCCGGATGGGCTGCTGCCGGAGACGGTCGAAATTCCCGACCATCCCTGGTTCATCGGCGTGCAATATCACCCGGAGCTGAAGTCGCGGCCCTTCGATCCGCATCCGCTGTTCGCGAGCTTCATCGAGGCGGCGAAGGCGCAGAGCCGGCTGGTGTGAGAGACGCTGCCCAGCGGAAATCTCGACGCGCGTTTCCTTCTCCCGCTCTGGCGGGAGAAGGTGGCCCGGCGCAGCCGGGTCGGATGAGGGTCCGCCGGGAATGGGGTGAGACGTCGTTTCAGCGGTGACGAGCCGCGCCCCTTTTGGAGGCGCCCTCATCCGACCCCGCTCCACTTCGTGGGAGAAGGGAAAAGTCCCATCAACCGCCGTTCTTCTTGGTCTGGTCGCTGGCGACCGGATGAGTCGCGTCGGTCATGCCCTTTTCGATCTTCTCGAGGATCTTGGGCAGATCGTCGGGATCGGGGCTCATGTCGCGCGCGTGATTCCATTGAAAGCGCGCCTC
The DNA here is from genome assembly GCF_002752655.1 of Methylosinus trichosporium OB3b. Lineage (NCBI taxonomy): Bacteria > Pseudomonadati > Pseudomonadota > Alphaproteobacteria > Hyphomicrobiales > Methylocystaceae > Methylosinus > Methylosinus trichosporium. The sequence continues at coordinate 4,016,517 of NZ_CP023737.1, forward strand.
GAGCTTGCGATTGACGCGCCAATAGGCGTCGCCGAGATGGTCGTTGCTCACCGGATCCGACGGCTTCAGATCGATCGCCTTCTCGAGCTCGCGCACCGCATCGTCGTAGTTGCCGAGCCGATAATAGGCCCAGCCGAGGCTGTCGACGATATAGCCGTCGCGGGCGCGCAGATCGACGGCGCGGCGCAGCATGCGGAAGGCTTCGTCCAGATTGAGCCCCTGATCGACCCAGGAATAGCCGAGATAGTTCAGCACCAGCGGCTGGTCGGGGAACAGCTCCAGCGCCTTCTTGAGGTCGGCCTCGGCCTGGCTCCAGCTCTTGCGCCGCTCATTGGCGATGCCGCGATAATAATAGATCAGCCATTGGCTGCGGTCCGGCAGCGGCTGCAGCTCCAGCACTTTGGTGTAGGTGTCCGCCGCCTCGGCGAACAGCTTGCGGGAGCGCTGGATGTTGCCGAGCGCGGTCAGCGCCTCCTGATCCTTGGGATGCTCGACGATGACCGATTGCAGATGGTCGGTCGCCTCCTTGTTGCGGCCGAGCGTCTCCAGCAGCAGAGCCGCCTGCACATCGGCGTTGACGCGCAGTGGGTCGATCTTCGGCACGCTGTCATAGAGGTCGATGGCGATCGCCTCCTGCTTCATCCGCTCGTAAATGTCGGCGAGGGTGATCGTCGCCAGCGAATTTTCGGGCGCGAGGAATTGCGAGAGGCGCAGATAGACGAGCGAGGCGAGCTCGTCGCCCTGGCGGCCGCCGATCGCCCCGAGGCCGTAGAGCACCTCGGCGGCGCCCTCCTCGGCGTTGCGGACGAGCGGCGAGAACGGCTTGCCGGCGTCGATGTCGGCCATCGCCGCGGTGATGATCGGATGGCGCGGCGAGACGTCGTCGAAAGCGCGATAGACGCGGCGCGCCTCCTCGCGGCTGCCGCGCCGGGCGAGAAAGCGCCCATAGGCGTCGACGAGCCGCAGCGTGTTGCGCTCGGAGCCATAGGCGGATTTGAAGCGCTTTTCCGCCTCGGCCTTGCCGTTCGGCAAAAGGTCGGCGATGAGCGCGGCGTGATAGTCGCGGAAGACGGAGAAGGCGTCCTCCTTCAGTTTATCGGCCGTCTGCAGCGCCTGCTTATTGTCGCCCGCCCCGGCATAGGCCCAGGCGGTGAGCAGGGTGGAGGTCACGTCATGCTTGCGGTCGAGCCCGCCCTTGGCGAGCGCCGCTCGCGCCTTGGCGTATTTCTTGGCTTTGATTCCCTCGACGCCGAGCGCGAGATTGGCGAGGCCATTCTTCTTGTCGTAGGAGGCGACGCGTGCGGCGAGGTCGAAAGCCTCGGCCATATTGCCATTGGCGAGCGCGGCGACGAAGGCGCGCTCGGTCAGCTCGCGATTGCGCGGATCGTCGCGTAGCGCCTCGCGGAAGAAGGTCGAAGCGGCATGGGTGTCGCGCTCCGCGCCGGCGACGATCGCGGCGAGATAATTGCCCGACGCGCTCTCGCCGACCTCGAAAGGCGTGGCGATGGAGAGGCTTTCGCGCGCATGGGCGAAGCCCTTGCCGACGAAGCCAGCGTCGCCGAAAGACAAGATGCAAAACGCCGCGACGGCGGTCGCCGCGCGGTTCGAGAAGCCGCCGGCGCCACGTCGGCCGGGCGCCTGAAGCGAAATGGATTTTTTCACGTGCTGTGTTTCCCGCAAGCGGCCGGAGCGGCGCCGATTCGCCTCACACTGCGCCCCGCAGCGTCACCATCATGGGGGAAGATGGCCGTTTTGGGCCATCCTCGCAAGTGTGAATATTTCCCCGCTCGAGCCCGCGGCCGCTCGCGTCAGCCGCGTCCACGCACCGCGGCGACGATCTTCTGCGCCGCGTCGTCGAGGTCGTCGGCCGGGATCACATCGAGGCCGGAGGCCGCGAGGATCGACTTGCCGAGCTCGACATTGGTGCCCTCGAGCCGCACCACCAGCGGCACGGCGAGCCCCACCTCCTTCACCGCGGCGATGACGCCCTCGGCGATGACGTCGCAGCGCATGATGCCGCCGAAGATGTTGACGAGAATGCCCTTCACCTTGGGGTCGGCGGTGATGATCTTGAACGCCGCCGTCACCTTCTCCTTGCCGGCGCCGCCGCCCACATCGAGAAAGTTGGCCGGGTTCTCGCCATAGAGCTTGATGATGTCCATGGTCGCCATCGCGAGGCCGGCGCCATTGACCATGCAGCCGATCGTGCCGTCGAGCGCAATATAGGCGAGCTCATATTTGGAGGCCTCGATCTCCTTCTCGTCCTCCTCGGTCTTGTCGCGCAGCGCGACGACGTCCGGGTGACGGTAGAGCGCATTGTCGTCGAAGGAGATCTTGGCGTCGAGGCAGCGCAGGCGCCCGTCCTTGGTGACGATCAGCGGATTGATTTCCAGCAGTTCCATGTCCTTGGCGAGGAAGGCCGAGAACAGTTTTTCCGTGAGATCGACCGCCTCCTTCACCAGCGGGCCCTTCAGGCCGAGCGCGTCGGCGACCTTGCGGCCGTGATGCGGCATGACGCCGGTCGCCGGATCGACGGAGAAGGTCACGATCTTCTCCGGCGTCGCATGGGCGACGGCCTCGATATCGGTGCCGCCCTCGGTGGAGACGACGAAGGAGACGCGCGAGGTGGCGCGGTCGATCAGCAGCGAGAGATAAAACTCCTGCGCGATATCGGCTCCGTCCTCGATATAGAGACGGTTGACCTGCTTGCCGGTCGCGCCGGTCTGCACGGTGACGAGCGTCGAGCCGAGCATTTCCTTGGCGAAGGTCTCGACCTCGTCGAGCGAGCGGGCGAGACGCACGCCGCCCTTGTCGCCGGCGGCGGTCTCCTTGAACTTGCCCTTGCCGCGGCCGCCGGCGTGAATCTGCGCCTTCACCACGAACACCGGGCCCGGAAGAGACTGCGCCGCCTGACGCGCCTCTTGCGCCTCGAACACGGGCGTTCCCTCGGCGACCGGGGCGCCGAACTCACGCAGAATCGCTTTGGCCTGGTATTCGTGGATGTTCATCTGTGGTCGATCCTGGATGCGACATGGGCCGAAGAACGGGTCGAAGCGAGCCGCGAGCGCTCGCGGCTCGCGGGGATCAGGCGAAAGACGGGTCGAGCGCCTTGCTCGCCGCGATCAACGTGCGCACCGAGGCGACGGATTTATCGAACATCTGCCGCTCGGCGGAATCGAGCGAGATTTCGACGATGCGCTCGACGCCATTGGCGCCGATCACCACTGGCACGCCGACATAGAGATCCGATACGCCGTATTGGCCCGAGAGATGAGCGGCGCAGGGCAGCACGCGGCGCTTGTCCTTCAAATAGCTCTCGGCCATGGCGATCGCCGAGGCGGCGGGAGCATAATAGGCCGAGCCGGTCTTGAGCAGAGAGACGATCTCGCCGCCGCCCTTGCGCGTGCGCTCGACGATGGCGTCGATCTTCGCCTGGGTGATCCAGCCCATGCCGACGAGATCGGGCAGAGGAACGCCGGCGACGGTCGAATAGCGGACGGAAGGAACCATGTCGTCGCCATGGCCGCCGAGCACGAAGGCGCTCACATCCTCGACCGAAACCTGCAGCTCCTCGGCGAGGAAATAACGGAAACGCGCCGAATCCAGCACGCCCGCCATGCCCACCACCTTCGCCGGCGGCAAGCCGCTGCATTTTTGCAGCGCCCACACCATCACATCGAGGGGGTTGGTGATGCAGATGACGAAAGCGTCCGGCGCATAGGTCTTGATGCCGGCGCCGACCTTGGAGACGACGCCGAGATTGACGCTGAGGAGATCGTCGCGGCTCATGCCCGGCTGGCGCGGCACGCCGGCAGTGACGATGACGACGTCGGCCCCCGCGATCGCGGAATAATCATCCGCGCCGGAGATCGTCGCGTCGAAACCGGAGACGGGGGAGGACTGGGCGAGATCCAGGGCCTTTCCCTGCGGCACTCCGGCGGCGATGTCGAACAGGACGATGTCGCCCAATTCTTTGAGGCCGATGAGATGAGCCAGAGTGCCGCCGATGTTTCCGGCGCCGATCAATGCGATTTTCTTGCGCGCCATCGTTTCTCCTATGGGCGAGCGTCGCGAAAAACAGTGCTAGCGCGCTTTTTCGCGTCTGAAAAGACGGGACTGGCCCCGGACAGGCTTTCGCACGAAAATTGAGCATGGGAGCGACGGCGCCTCGCCGACGCTCCGCGTCCATTGTGGATGAACAGCAGCTTCACATTTTTGCTAAGGCGTCTATATGTGGTCTGTCGAATATCTGCCCGCTGCGGCCGAAGAGGAAGCGGCGCTTCCGATCGAGATGCAGGCGAGACTCGCCCGGATGCTCGATGTCATCCGCCGTGCGGGGCTGACAAATTTGCCGCGCGACTGGGTGAAGCCGCTCGAGGGCAAATTGTGGGAACTGCGGATCACCGGGAAGGACGGCGTCGCCCGCGCCATCTATGTCACAGCTGAAGGACGGCGCGTGGTCATCGTTCGAATCTTCGTGAAGAAGACGCAAAAAACGCCGCGGCGCGAGCTGGAGCTCGCTCGACGACGGGCGAAGGAGGTCGAATGACCAAGACGATCGACGCGCGAATCATTCATGCGAAGCGGATGGCCGAAGACGAGGCCTATCGCGCCGCCTATGACGCGCTCGAAGAGGAGTTCGCTCTCGTCAATTCCATGATCGAGGCGCGAGCGCGTTCCAAATTGTCGCAGGCGGAAGTGGCGAAGCGCATGGGCACGACGGAAAGCGCGGTGTCGAGGCTCGAATCCGGGCGCGGCAAACCATCGACGCGCACATTGGAACGCTACGCCGAAGCCGTCGGGCATCGGCTGCGGATCACATTCGAGCCCTCGTGAGGTAACGGCCGAGAGGGGCGCGTCGACGCGTCACCCCGCCATCGACAGAATCAGCTCCCATTCCGCCTCGGTCACCGGCTGCACCGAGAGGCGGGAGTTGTTGACCAGTATCATGGCGGAGAGTCGGGGGTCGGCCTTGATTCGCGCGAGCGAGACCGGCGTCTTCAGCGGCTCGACCGCCTTGACGTCGACCATGCCGAACTTGCCGGTCGGATCGGTGTGATCGGGATGATAGGTCCGGATCACCTCGACGATGCCGACGATCGCCTTCTCGGCGTTGGAATGATAGAAGAATCCGCGCTCGCCGAGCTGCATCGCCATCATCTGCTGCTTGGCGAGATGGTTGCGCACCCCGTTCCAGAAGGTGCCCTCGGCCCCCGCCGCGACCATCTGGTCCCAGGACCAAGTCGCGGGCTCGCTCTTGAACAGCCAATGCGCCATCAGAGCTCGGCTCCGACCACGCGCCGCCAGGGCTTGACCTCGACGCTGGCGAAGAGCCCGGCCAGAGCGTAAGGGTCGCGCGCGAGAAAAGCCTGCGCCGCCGCTGCGTCCGTCGCCTCGACGATCAGCATCGAGCCGATCGGCTTCTCGCCCGCGTCGTCGAGAAAGGCGCCGCCGAGCTTCACCATTGCGGCGTTCTCGGCCAGAAAGCCGAGATGCGCGGGGCGCGTGGCGAGGCGGAGGGCGACGTGATCGGGCTTGTCCAGGCAGAGGGCGACGAACAGCAACGGAAACCTCGAAAAAGTCGGGGAGCGGCCGGCACTGTTTCAGACGGCGCCGCCGCGGTCAACCGCGCTTCCCGTCGTTGCTCACAGCGTTTAGAGCGAATTCTGATCGATCGAACGATTCCGTTCGATCGGAAAGCGCTCTAGACTGGCTTCCCATGACCTTGCGCCTGTCGAAAATCCTGCTCGTCGCCTGCGCCGGCCTGCTCGGCCTCGTCACGGGCCTCGGCAATGTTCTGGATTATGGGACGAATTTCGAGGTCGTGCGCCATGTCATGTCCATGGACACGACCGGCGCCGGCGAGGCGATGATGGCGCGCGCTATTCTTTCCGACACGCTCCACCGCGTCGCCTATGCCGCTATCATCGCCGTCGAGCTCGCCTATGGCGGCCTCTGCCTCGTCGGCGCGCAGCGACTTTTCGTCGCGCTGAAGGGCGGCGCCGCGGATTTCGAGGCGGCCAAGAGCATGGCCGTCGCCGGCCTCACGCTCGGCGTGCTTCTCTACTGCTTCGGCTTCATGATCGTCGGCGGCGAATGGCTGCAGATGTGGCGTTCCGCCGAGTGGAACTTCCAGCAGCCGGCCTTCCGCTTTCTCGTGATTTTGGCGATCGTGCTGATCTTTCTCGCGACACCGGAGCCTTGCGACGCGCGCGCCTGAAGCGCTTTAGTTTGGAAGGCGTCCAATCTATCTCGTTTGACGCGCGCGTTTCGTATTTTCTACATTTCGCGCCGAGATAAGGCTTATCGCGCATCTCTCGCATTCGGAGTTTCTCATGGCGCCCGCGCTCTCGCGCCGGCTCGCGACGCTGGCGTCCGGGGCGGTTCTCAGTTTTTTCGTCGCCGTTTCCGGCCCTGCGACGGCCGAGACCGCGGCTCCGGCGCCCGCTGCGGATGAGGCGGGATTGTCGCCGAAGGAGCTGCTGGGCAAGAGGATTTTCGAGGATGCGCGCCTCTCGGAGCCGCCGGGCGTCTCCTGCGCCTCCTGCCATGACGCGTCCAAGGCCTTTCAGGGCAACAACGGCTCGCCGGTTCCGGCGCTGGCGCAGGGCAGCCGTCCCGGCGTGCTCGGCAAGCGCAACACGCCCACGCTCTCCTATCTCTCCTTCTCGCCGCGTTTCGGCCTCGTCGAGGAGCAGGAGGAGGAGGCGACCGAGGGCGCGCTGGTTCCAGCCGGCGGCATGTTCTGGGACGGGCGCGCCGACGATCTCGTCGCGCAGGTGGAGGGGCCTCTGCTCGAGCCGCGCGAGATGAACAATCCGTCCAAGGCCGCCGTGCTCGACAAGATCAAAGCCGGCGATTACGCCGGGCTCGCCAAAGAGGTCTATGGCGAGACTGTTTTTTCCGAGCCGGACGCCTTCGAGAAGATCGCCCGCGCGGTCGCGGCCTTCGAAAGCACGCCGCGCTTTCACCCGTTCTCGTCGAAATTCGACGATTTTCTGCGCGGCAAGGCGAAGCTGACCAAGGAGGAGGCGCGCGGCTTCGCTCTGTTCAAGGACAAGAAGAAGGGCAATTGCCTCGCCTGCCACGCGGGCCAGACCGGCTCGCACAAGCCGCAGGACTGGCTGTTCACCGATTTCACCTTCGATGCGCTCGGCGCGCCGCGCAACCCCGAGATTCCCGACAACAAGGACCCGGCCTTCTTCGATCCCGGTCTCTGCGTCCGCAAGGCGTTTCGGCCGCTCGCGCCGCAGAGCTATGTCGATGGGCTGTGCGGGCAGTTCAAGACGCCGACCTTGCGCAATGTCGCGATCACCGGCCCCTATCTGCATAATGGCGTGTTCTCGAGCCTGCGCGACGTCGTCGCCTTCTATGCGACGCGCGACACCAATCCCGAGCGCTGGTTTCCCAAGGTCGACGGCAAAGTGGCGAAATTCAACGATCTCGCCCCCAAGAGCCACGAGAATGTGAATGTGAAGGAGGTCCCCTATGATCGCAATCCCGGCGAGAAGCCGCGGCTCGACGACGGCGAGATCGATGCGATCGTGGCCTTTCTGCTGACGCTCACCGATCGGCCGCCGGCGGCGGGGCATTAGAGCGCTGTCCGATCGAACGAAATCGTTCGATCATCACAATTCACTCATCTGAAGGCTCGCGGTCCGGATCCGGGCTTGGACCGCGAGCCTTCTGGTTCTCTTCAACTCCATGCAAAGGGCGTGTTCTGGACGGCGGGCGCATTTTCGATCTCGGCGGAACTGGTGTAGTCGTCCCGCATCTTTTTCTCCGACACGAGCCGCATCCCGCATGACCGAACAGCCTTGCCCCTGCCGCGCCAAAGACGCTGAGCCGGCGCCTCTCTCCGCCTGCTGTGGCCCCTATGTCGACGGGTCGAGGCCCGCGCCGACCGCGGAGGCGCTCATGCGCTCGCGCTACACGGCCTATGCGCTCGGCGACATCGATTATCTGCACGACACGCTGGCGCCCGAGCATCGCGCCGGCTTTCATCGCGAGGCGGCGACCGGCTGGTCGAAAAATTCGCAATGGCTCGGCCTGGATGTCGAGGCGACGGCGGACGGCCAGCCGGGCGATGCGACCGGCCATGTCGACTTCACCGCCCATTATATCGCCGAAGGGCTGCGTCAGACGCATCGCGAGCGCGCCCTGTTCCGCTTCGAGGCGGCCGATCAGCGTTGGTATTTCGTCGAAGGCGAGGCCCGCAAGAGCGCGCCCGTCATCCGCGAGGCGCGGCCGGGCCGCAATGATCCTTGTTCTTGCGGGTCGGGCAAGAAATACAAGAAGTGCTGCGGCGCCGCCGCCTGAACGACCGGCCGTTCAGCCCCCCTGCGCCGCGCCGGCGCCCTCGACCCCGCCGTCTCCGCCCTATCTAAGCCGCACGCGAGCGAGAGCCTTCCCGCCGCGTCCATGCTGTGAAGGAGAAGACGAATGGGTCTCTTCAATTTCTGGAACCACGCCAAGAGCGGCGAGCCGATCGCCAAGGACGCGCCGGCTCCCAAGGGCGCGACCGAGAACGCCGCGGCGCCGCCCGAAGAATTGAAGAAGGAGATCGAGAAGCAGGGGCTCGACGCCTCCAAGATCGAGATCAATGTCGAAGGCGACAAGGTCAAGCTCGGCGGCAAGGCGGCCTCGACCAGCGAGGCGGAGAAGATCGTGCTCGCCGTAGGCAACACCAAGGGCGTCTCCCAGGTCGAGAGCAATATCGCTGTCGGCAAGACCGAGACCGAGTCGCTCTTCTACAAGGTGCGCCAGGGAGACACCTTGTGGAAGATCGCCGAGTCGCAATATGGCGCCGGCAAGGGCGGCAAATATGAGGAGATCTTCGCCGCCAACAAGCCGCTGCTGTCGGACCCGGACAAGATCTACCCCGGCCAGGTGCTGCGCATTCCCAAGACCGGGCAGGGCGCCGAAGCGCGTCGCTGACCGCCCCATCCGACGGCCGGAGCCCGAGCGCCCCGGCCGAATTCTTATCGGACCCGGGACGGCGCGACGCCGCTCTCGCCCGGCGCCTCAACTTTCTTTCCCAGCATAATCAGAAACTTGTTCTTCGCCGCGACGAAGTTCACGCCTCTCGCCTTGACAAGGCGGGGGCGCGTTCCTATGTCACCGCCTGCCTGCTGGCACTCGCCGCGGGTGAGTGCTAATGGGCATTTTACGCAATCTTCGCCCGCGCGTCGCGGCGACGCGCCGGCTCCAGATGAAGGAAGACGACATGGCGTTCCGTCCCCTCCACGACCGGGTCGTGGTCAAGCGCCTCGAGGGCGAGGACAAGACCAAAGGCGGCATCATCATTCCGGACACCGCCAAGGAAAAGCCCGCCGAGGGCAAGGTCATCGCCGTCGGCCCGGGCTCGCGCGACGAGAGCGGCAAGCTCGTCGCCCTCGATGTGAAGGAAGGCGACCGCGTGCTGTTCGGCAAATGGTCCGGCACCGAGGTCAAGATCGACGGGGAAGATCTCCTCATCATGAAGGAAAGCGACATTCTGGGCGTGATCGTCTGACGCCTCGCGCTTTCCCCGACATTCTCTTATTCCAACGGAGCTGAACGACAATGGCAGCCAAGGACATCCGTTTCTCCTCCGACGCGCGCGATCGTATCCTGCGCGGCGTCGAGATCCTCGCCAATGCGGTGAAGGTCACTCTCGGCCCCAAGGGCCGCAACGTCGTCATCGAGAAGAGCTTCGGCGCGCCGCGCATTACCAAGGACGGCGTCACCGTCGCCAAGGAGATCGAGCTCGCCGACAAGTTCGAGAATCTCGGCGCGCAGCTCGTTCGTGAGGTCGCCTCCAAGCAGAACGACACCGCCGGCGACGGCACCACGACGGCCACCGTGCTCGCCGCCGCCATCGCTCGCGAAGGTGCCAAGGCGGTCGCGGCCGGCCTCAACCCGCAGGATTTGAAGCGCGGCATCGACCTCGCGGTCGAGGCGGTGGTCGCCGACCTCAAGAAGAACTCCAAGAAGGTCACCTCCAACGACGAGATCGCCCAGGTCGGCACCATCTCGGCGAACGGCGACAGCTACATCGGCCAGGAGATCGCCAAGGCGGTGCAGAAGGTCGGCAATGAGGGCGTGATCACGGTGGAGGAGGCCAAGAGCCTCGACTCCGAGACCGTCATCGTCGAGGGCCTGCAGTTCGACCGCGGCTATCTCTCGCCTTACTTCATCACCAACGCCGAGCGTCTCATCGCCGAGCTCGAGGATCCCTATATCCTCATCCACGAGAAGAAGCTGTCGACGCTGCAGCCGCTGCTGCCGATCCTCGAGGCCGTTGTGCAGACCGGCAAGCCGCTGCTCATCATCGCCGAGGACGTCGAAGGCGAGGCGCTCGCCACTCTCGTCGTCAACAAGCTGCGCGGCGGTCTGAAGATCGCGGCCGTGAAGGCTCCGGGCTTCGGCGATCGCCGCAAGGCCATGCTCGAGGACATCGCCATCCTGACGGGCGGCCAGGTCGTCTCCGAGGATCTCGGCATCAAGCTCGAGAACGTCACTCTCCCGCTGCTCGGCCGCGCCAAGCGCATCCGCATCGACAAGGAGAACACGACGGTCATCGACGGCGCCGGCGAGAAGAAGGACATCGAGGCCCGCGTCCAGCAGATCAAGGCGCAGATCGAGGAGACCACCTCGGACTACGACCGTGAGAAGATGCAGGAGCGTCTCGCCAAGCTCGCGGGCGGCGTCGCGGTGATCCGCGTCGGCGGCGCGACCGAGGTCGAGGTGAAGGAGAAGAAGGACCGCGTCGACGACGCGCTCAACGCCACCCGCGCCGCGGTGCAGGAAGGCATCTCCCCCGGCGGCGGCGTCGCGCTGCTGCGCGCCATCGCCGCTCTCGCCGACATCAAGGTCGCCAATTCCGATCAGCAGACCGGCGTTTCGATCGTCCGCAAGGCGATCCAGGCTCCGGCGCGTCAGATCGTGGACAACGCCGGCGGCGACGGCGCGGTCGTGGTCGGCAAGCTGCTCGAGTCCACGGACTACAATCACGGCTATGACGCCCAGACCGGCGAATATGGCGATCTGCTGAAGTTCGGCATCATCGACCCGACCAAGGTCGTGCGCACGGCGCTGCAGGACGCGTCCTCGATCGCCGGCCTCATCGTCACCACCGAGGCGACGATCACCGAGCAGCCGAAGAAGGAGACCATGCCGGCGATGCCTCCGGGCGGCGGCATGGGCGGCATGGATTTCTGATCTCGCTTCCCCCGAGAAAAAACGAAGGCCCCGGAGCGATCCGGGGCCTTTTCTTCGTGATGTGCGCTGCGGCACAGCAGAGCATCGCCGGCTCGGGCGAAACATCGGCCTCGGAACCCCATGCCGCGCCGTCTTCCTCGAGAGACGGCGCTCTCCTGTCTTCTTTCGCGGCAAGCTTGCCCCGCCGCGAGGAAGCAAGGCGGCCCGGAGCGCGTATCGGCTCCGGGCCGCCCCATCTTACTCCGATCTCACCGCGCGAGGGCGGTGCGGAAGGCGTCGAACAGGCCCGGCTCGTCACCCTCGAAGAAGATGCCGCGCTCGCCGCGATTATGACCGAACTCGTATTTTCCTGAGAAGACGAAGGTCCGCTGCGGGAACGGGTGGAACAGGAAGTATTTATAGTTGTTGATGTTGTCGACGCCGAAGGCGAAGGAGATGTGCTGGTTCCATTTATACGAGATCTTGGTGTCGAGCACGAAGAAGCGGTCGAAGCTCTGATAGACGCCATGGGCGACGTCATTGTTGTCGAGCGTCGTCCACATGCGGCCCTGGAAGCGCGCCGCCGCGGTGAGCGCCCAATGCTCGTCCGGCCGATAGGTGGCGGCGAGCGTCCAGCGCCAGTCGGGCACGTTCGGCACATTCTTGCCGACGACCGAGGTGTTCCAGGGATAGGCCGTGGATGGGACCCAGCTGCTGTCGGCCAGAACCCGCGCGTCGAGATAAGTGAGGCTGCCCGAGAGCTCCAATCCCTTCAGCAGCACATTGTCCTTGCGCGCGGCGAGCTCGACGCCGCGATTGCGAATCTTGTCGACATTGCTGTTGGTCGTGGAGAGGACGTTGGTGCCGGCGAGATAGGAGCTCTGCGAAATGATCGCGTCGCGAACCTCCTCGTTGAAGAAGGAGACGCGCACATTGCCGTCCTCGCCGATCTTACGTTCCACCGCGATCTCGCTCGAAAGCGCGACCTCGGGCCGCAGATTGGGATTGGGGTTCACGTTCTGGCCTGTCGACGAGACCGTCGACAAATTATAGAGCTCCTTCGCGGTCGGGAAGCGATTGGCGAGGCCGATCGAGCCGGTGAGCGTCCAGTCCTCATCCGGCGTCCATTGCAGCGATCCCTTGGGGGAGAAGCGCGTGTGATAGAGATTGGGCTGATAGATCGGCTGCACGGAGTTCGGATTCGTGGCCGCGATCGCCGTCGCTGTCGAATTGACCGCGCTCGTCGGCAGCGACTGATTGTAGCCGTCCGTGGCTTCCCAATGCTCCCAGCGCCCGCCGACCGTGAATTTGACGTCGGGCCGGACTTTCCACGAGTCCTGGAACCAGAGCGCCTGTGTCCGCGTCGTTCCATTGCCCACCGAAAGGACGACGCCGGGATAGGCGGTGGCGGCCCCGGCGGTCCAATTGGACGTCAGATAGGTCGGATTGTTGAGGTGGAATTGATCGCCGTGCAATCCGAAGCTGACGTCATGACCGGAAAGGAATCCCTCCGGCCTCAAGATGCCCTTGAGATCGAGAAGCGTCCAATAGGTCCCGTCATAGCGCGCGTCCTTGCCGGCCTGCGTATAGCCGCCCGTCGCGAGCGCCGACCAGGGGCTGCGCTGATCGGATTGCAGATAGGTGAAATGTGAGGCCGAGATCTCGAAGTCGAACGGGCCGCCCGTGTTGGACTTCACCGCCAGCGCGTTGGTGAGCATCTTCTCCTGGATGCGGTAATACCCCGACCCGAAACTCTGCAAGGTCGAGCCGGAGAGGGCGGGCGTGGCCGAGAAGTTCTGGGTTCCAGGCGCGAGATAGTTGTCGGGGATCGAGGTTCCGTCATTCGACCAGAAGCCCAGCGTGTAGGTCGCGCGAATGGCCTGTGAGAAATCATAGGCGAGCTTCAACTTCGCGTTGATCTGATCGTTCTCGAGATTGCCGGTGCTGCCGACCACCACATTGGGCGCGCCGAATTTGTTCGTCGCCCAATAGGCGCCGGGATACATCACGCCGGCGCCCGTGGTCGCGTAAGTGAGCGGCTGCGTCGTGCCGTGCTGGTAGTTCGCGGAAACGAACCAGGAGAAATCGCCGACCTTGTCGCCGACCGAGGCGCTCGTGACCTCCGTATTGAACAGCTTGTTCGTTCCATAGAGCGAGAAATCCTGCAAGGACACGCTCTGCTTGGCGGTCACTTCCAGCTTGTCGGGCATGCGCGTCGTGATCTGCAGCACGCCGCCGAGCGAATTGCCCGGATATTGCGCCGAGAACGGGCCGTAGAGCATGTCGACTCGCTCGATCTCCTCCGGGGCGACGAGGCCCCAGCGCGGCGCGCCGATCGTATTGTCGTTGCCGATCAGCGCGGTCAGCAGCAGATCGTCCGCGTAGACGAGGCTGCGCGCGCTCGACGAGACGCCCCAGGTGCGCGTCTGAAGCACGGCTTGCGTATCGCCGTTGTTGCGTTTGCGCACGAACAGGCTCGGCAGATATTTGACCACGTCCTCGGTGTCGATGACATTGATCTTGTCCTCGATATCCTTGCGCGTGACGCTCGCCACCGTATTGGGCAGCTTGAATTTTTCGACCTGCGCGGACGTGCCGTCGGGGCGTGTCGGCGACCAGGTCGAGACCGGCGCCGGACGGGGCGAGCCCTCGGTCTGCGCGGCGCCGATATCGATGGTCGGCAGCGATTCTTGGGCGAAAGCGGGCGCGATGACGGACGCGCAGACGAGGAGCGCGCCGGCGGAGACGCCGCGCAGCAGATGATGACGATGCATGAACGATGTCCTTCCCTGGCGCCTGTGAAGGCGCATGCCGGAACACCGGCGCCGGCGGCGCCGAGTGCGAGATGATCGTGGCTCAGGAGAGGGACGGCGGGGCGCGCGCCGAGGCGTTGCGGTCGACGAAAAAGCGGACCAGCCCCTCGGCATAGACGAAGGAAAGACGAGCGCCGGAGGCGACGGCGAGCGGATCGACGGCGAGTATCCGCGCATGGAGCGGAGCGTCCCCCGAGCCGAAGAGGCAGAGGACGCAGGCGCCATGTCGATGGCCCGTCTCTCTCTGCGGCGCCTGCTCGGAGGCGTCGACGACGGTCGGGACGCGCGCCTCGCTATGCGTGAAGCCGCACAGCCGCGCGCCGCCGCTCTGCGGCGACGCGAATGCGCCGGCCGCGACCTGCGTCAGCAGGGCGAGGACGAAAAGGAGCCGGACGAAAGTGAGGAGCGCCATTGCCGAGGGGTACGCTGTTAACCGTGTCGAGACGAGCGGCGGCCATTAGAGCGTAGCGGAGAACAATTCCAAGACCCTGCAGATTGTCAGAAATTAAAAAATCCGTTAAGAGACATTTATGTCACAGGGCGGAGGCCTCAGAGCAGAAATGCGCGCGTTCCTCGCGATCGTCTCGGTTTGCGCGCTGCTATTCAGTGTCTTCGTCGCCGCTGCGCCGCATGCGTCGGCGCGCGCGGGCCTGCAGGGCGCTGCGCAGGGCGCCTCCGTTTTCTGTCATGATCGTGCGCCGAACGCCGCCTCCGTCGAGCGCGGGCCGGCCGAGAAGAACGGCGCCAAGAAGCAGAACTCCTGTCCATGCTGCCTCGCCGCCCATGCGGCCCCGGCGGTGCTGCCGGAGCGCGTGGCTCTTCTGTTGCGGCTCGAGCCGCCGGCGCCGATGCCCGCCGTCTTTGGCGTTCCTCCCATTTCGCTTCCGCATTTCGCGCTGCGCCAAGCCGTCAATTGCGCGCGCGCGCCGCCAGCGTTCGCGCCGCTCGCTTGAACGGACGCTTCGCGCGCCGCGCGGATGCGACGCCTATTCGGCCGCGCGCCGCCGGGACGGCGCTCGCGATTCGACGACGCTGCAAAGCCAAAGAAAACCAATCTAAAGATCGCCGGCGTCGCCGCGCGGTCGGGGAACCCCGAGCACGAGTGCGTCTCATGGAATATTCTTCGATTTCACCCGTAACCATGTTCATGAACGCCGGGCCTGTCGGCAAGGTGGTCATGGGAATGCTCATTCTCGCTTCCGTATGGACCTGGGTCCTCATCGTCGAGGGCGTCGTCTCGGTCGTGCGCATCGGCCGGGCGGCGCGCTCGGCGCGCGCCGGCGGCGCGGCGGGCCTGCTCGGGCCGGTCGAGGCGGCGGGCGAGCACGCCGGCTCCTTCGATCTCCCCGGCGAGTCGATCGGCGAGAAGCGCGAGCGCGTCGCCGAGATCATGAGCCGCGCGGGCCGCGAGCTGCTGACCAGCGCGGAAGGCGGCCTGCCCAATCTCGCGGTGATCTCGTCGGTCGCGCCATTCGTCGGCCTGTTCGGCACGGTGTGGGGCATCATGACCAGCTTCGCCGGCATCGCCCAGTCGCAGGACACGAGCCTCGCGGTGGTCGCGCCCGGCATCGCCGAGGCGCTCGCCGCCACCGCCTATGGCCTCGCGGCCGCCATTCCGGCCTCCGTCGGCTATAACCGCATCGGCGCGGCCTTCGCCCGCGCCGGCCAGCAGGTCGCGCATTACGTCGAGGACAAGGCGCTCGCCATCACCAGCGGCCATGCGGTCGTGACGCGCAAGCGGGAGGCGGCGTGATGGCTGGCCTTCCCACCCGCTTCAAGAATGGCGACAGCCTCTATCAGCCGCTCGCCGACATCAATGTGACGCCGCTCGTCGACGTCATGCTGGTGCTGCTCATCATCTTCATGGTGACGGCGCCTCTGCTCGCCAAGGGCATGAAGGTCAATCTGCCGCAATCCAAAGCCGCGCAGCCGCTCAATCCCAAGGAGCCGATCGTCATTGTCGTCTCCAAGGAGGGCAAGGTCGCGCTCGGCGCCGACGAGGTCGCTCCCGAGGCGCTGGTCGATATGGTGCGCGCCGCCATGGGCGACGATCTGAGCCGGGTCGTGCATCTGCGCGGCGACAAGGAAGCCAATTACGGCGAGGTGATCGCGGTGATGGATCGGCTGGCGATGAACGGCATCACCCATCTCGCCATTCTGACCGATTCGCGCAGCAAGACCGGCCAAGCGGCGGCCGGCGTCGCGCCTGCCGTCGGGGCGGCGCCCGCCGCCGCGCCGGCTCCCGCCGCGGTCCCGGCTCCGGCGGGAGGAGCGGCGAAATGACCGATGTCGCTTATTCTCCCGTCGAGGGTGGAGTGGGCGGCGACAGCGCCCCACCGCCCGTCAAGCCGCCGTGGCTGCGCGCGGCGAGCCTCTCGGGCGTCGTCCTGGCGCATGCGGGCGTCGCCTTTCTGCTGCTGAAGCTCGCCGTGCCGGCGATCACCAGCCTCGAATCGATCAGCATGGAGCTGGTGCCTCAGGGCGATTTCGTGGAATCGCAGGAGGTGACCGCGGCGGAGGAGGAGCCGCCGCCGCCCGAGGAGATCGAGCAGCCCGATCTCGCCATTCCGCCGCCGCAGGTGATGGCGCCCGACGCGCCGGTGCTACCGCAGCAGAAGGAAGTCGTCGAGCAGAAGAAAAAGAAGATCGTCGAACGCAAGCGCGAGATCGATCACGACAAGAAGCGTGAGGCGTCGGCGCGCCGGACAATCGGCGCTCCAGAGGGCCAGTCGCAGTCCAACGGCATGTCGCAGGCCGCCTATAAGGCGCTGCTGGCGGCGGCGATCCGCCGTCACGTGCCCGGCACGACCGCCCTCGGCGAAGGCACGGCCCATTGCTCGTTCCATGTGACCGCCGGCGGCGGCATCAGCGGAATTGCGGCCTCGGGCTCGTCTCCGGCGCATGCGGCGCTCGCGCGACAGATTCTCGGGTCTGTCCATGCTCCGCCGCCGCCGGGCGGGGGATTCCACGCCAGTCAGAGCTTTCACTTTCACTAAAAATGCAAATGCGGAGAAACGTCTAGATGAAGAAGCTCGCACTGATGACGGCCGCCCTCTTGATCGGCGGCCCCGCCTTCGCGGTCGAAGGCGACGCTGCGGCCCCCGAGGCCGCCCCGGCCATGGCCGATCATGGCGCGGCGGAAAAGCCGGCCAAGAAGAAGCCGACGACCCACGCCGCCTTGGGCGAGGAAAAGGGCAAGACGAAGGATAAGACTGAGAAGAAGGTGAGCGAGCAGAAGCCCGCTCTCTCCAAAAACGCCTATGTCAAGCTGCTCGCCGCTGAGCTCAAGCGTCATACGCCGACGAGCGCCGATGCGCAGACCGGCTCGATCCATGTGGCCTTCACGGTCGGCGCCTCTGGCCGCGTCGTCTCCCATAAGGTGCAGTCCTCGTCCAATCCGGCGTTGGAGCCGGTGGTCGGCCGCATTCTCGCGGCGGTCCACACGCCGACGCCGCCCGGCGGCGCCTTCACCGCGGTTCAGGAATTCAACTTTCATTGATCGCGCAGCGCGGCTCGCGGCGTTTGCCCGGGCCGCGCCGGATCGAATCCGGACGCATGATGAAACGTCACACCTTCGCCCTTCTGTGCGGGCTCACGTTGATCTGCGGCGACGTCGCCGCGATGGAAGACAAGGCCGGCGATCCCAAGCCGACCGCGGCGCCGGTGTCCTCCGGCCTGTCGCAGAGCAAGTTTCTCGGCCTGCTCTATAGCGAGATCGCCAAGCGCACGCCGATGAACAACACGCCGGGCCCCGGCTCGGCGACCGCCAATTTCCACATCGACGCGGCAGGCCGCGTCGACAAGGTGACGATCGCGCGCTCGAGCAGCGCCAAGCATGCGGAGCTGGTGCGCAAGATCCTCACCGGCCTGCAAGGCCCGCCGCCGCCGGCCGGATCGTTCGAGGGCTCGCAGACGTTCAATTTTCATTGAGTCTTCAAGGATATTGCACAAATGAAACTAATTGCGCTGACATTTGTTGGGTTTTTGTCGAGTGGTCTGCCAAATGCTTCCCTCGCCGCGGCAGTGCAGGAAGCCGGGCGTGCGGGCGATCGAGCGACTCGACAGCCACAGACCTGGCAAACGACGGACGAAGGACGCCAATGGATACGAGCCGTCTCCACGCGGCTCCAGAATCACACACCGGCAGCTTTATTGTTCAATCGCGGCGCAGTTACAGTGCTCTTCCGTGTCGATCGCGAGGGCAAGATTTTCGACGTGCGGGTGACGCCGGAATCGCCCAAGGAGGCGGCGGCGTTGCTTCTTTGGATTTTCGATGTGGTGCATCTGCCGCCTCCGCCCCCGGCGGCGATGCGTCAAGGCTGCTGCGCCCTCAGCCAAACGTTTAATTTAGGCAGACCACTGACGCCATAATCCGTACCACTCAGGTACTTTTCGTCGTGGGCTCGCGCGGCGGGCCTGTACGACTGCTCGCCGACGTTCAAATTGCACCGAGTGCGAGCTTTCACTTCATCCGACCCATCTATGCTAGGCCCCTTCTCCCGCAGGCAAGAGCAGGGGCGCGTCGTGAGGTCTATTGCGCCGGCTCGACCAGCTCGCTATGCGGCGCCGGCTCGTAGTTCAGCACCGGCCGCAGCCAGCGTTCGATCTCGGCGGTCTCGACGCCCTTGCGGGCGGCGTAATCCTCCACCTGATCGCGCTCGACTTTGGCGACGCCGAAATAATGCGCCTGCGGATGCGCGAAATAGAGACCGCTGACCGATGACGCCGGCGTCATCGCATAGCTCTCCGTCAGCGCGACGCCGGTGCGCTTCTCCGCCTCGAGCAGGCGGAAGATCGTCGCCTTCTCGGTGTGGTCGGGCTGCGCCGGATAGCCCGGCGCCGGACGAATGCCGCGATAAGTCTCGCCGATCAATTGCTCCGGCGTGAAGGTCTCATCGGCCGCATAGCCCCAGAACTCGCGGCGCACGCGCGCATGCATGCGCTCGGCGAAAGCTTCCGCCAGACGATCGGCGAGCGCCTTCACCATGATCGCCCCATAATCGTCGTTGGCGCGGGCGAAGCGCTCGGAAATCTTCGCCTCCTGCGCGCCGGCGGTGACGACGAAGGCGCCGATATAATCCGCGCCCGCGCCCTCGGGCGCGACGAAATCGGCGAGCGCCACATTGGGCTTGCCGTCCCGGCGCAGGAGCTGCTGACGTAGCGTATGCAGCGTCGCCAGCCGCTCGACGCGGCCTTCGCCGGTAAAGAGCGCAATGTCGTCGCCGACGGCGTTGGCGGGCCAGAAGCCGATCACAGCCTTCGGATTGAACCAGCGCTCCTCGACGATGCGCGCCAGCATCGTCTGCGCATCTTCGAACAATTGCTGCGCCGCCGCGCCGCGCTCGGAGTCCTCGAGCAGGGCGGGATAACGGCCCTTGAACTCCCATGTCTGGAAGAAGGGCGTCCAATCGATATAGGGGACGAGCTCTGCGACATCATAGGAGGCGAAGACGCGCGCGCCGAGAAAGCTCGGCTTCGGCGGCTCATAGGCGCTCCAATCGATCGCAAACGCATTGGCGCGCGCAGCGGCGAGAGACACCCGCTGCTTCTCGGCCTGGGCGCGCGCATGCGCTTCCGCGACCTTCTCATATTCCTCACGCGTCTTGGCGACATAATCGGCGCGCGAGGATTGCGACATCAGCGCCTGCGCGACGCCGACCGCGCGCGAGGCGTCGGTCACATAGACCGCCTGGCCCTTGCTGTAATTGGGGCTGATCTTCACCGCCGTATGCACGCGGCTCGTCGTCGCGCCGCCGATGAGCAGCGGCGCCGAAAAACCTTCGCGCTCCAGCTCCGAGGCGACGAAGCACATTTCGTCGAGCGACGGCGTGATGAGGCCGGAGAGGCCGATGATGTCGACCTTCTCGGCCTTCGCCGTCTCCAGAATCTTCGCGGTCGGGACCATCACGCCGAGATCGATGATCTCGAAGTTGTTGCAGCCGAGCACGACGCCGACGATGTTCTTGCCGATGTCGTGAACGTCGCCCTTCACCGTCGCCAGCAGGATTTTTCCGGCGGAGGAGCGCGTCTCCTTGTTCTCCTCCATGTAAGGCAGGAGACGCGCCACCGCCTGCTTCATCACGCGCGCGGATTTCACCACTTGCGGCAGGAACATCTTGCCCTGGCCGAAGAGATCGCCGACGACATTCATGCCGGCCATCAGCGGGCCTTCGATCACATCGAGCGGCCGCGCGCTCGCGAGGCGCGCCTCCTCGACATCCTGATCGACATAATCGGCGACGCCATTGACGAGCGCATATTCCAAGCGCTTCTCGACGCTGGCCTCGCGCCAAGCGGCGTCCTTCTCCGCAGACTTGGCGCCGGCGCCCTTGAAGCGCTCGGCCATATCGACGAGGCGCTCGGTCGCATCCGGGCGCCGATTGCGCACGACGTCCTCGCAGGCTTCGCGCAGCTCGGGATCGATCTTTTCATAGACGGCGAGCTGGCCGGCGTTGACGATGCCCATATCCATGCCCGCCGCAATGGCGTGATAGAGGAACACCGAATGCATCGCCTCGCGCACCGGCTCGTTGCCGCGGAAGGAGAAAGAGAGATTGGAGACGCCGCCCGACACATGCGCATGGGGCAGGGTGGTCTTGATCGCGCGCGCCGCGTCGATGAAGTCGACGCCGTAATTGCAATGCTCCTCGATGCCGGTCGCGACGGCGAAGATGTTGGGATCGAAGATGATGTCCTGCGGCGGAAAGCCCACTTCCTCGACGAGAATCTTATAGGCGCGGCCGGAGATCTCCACCTTGCGGGCGAAAGTGTCGGCCTGTCCCGCCTCGTCGAAGGCCATGACGACGACGGCGGCGCCATAGCGCTTCACCTTGGTCGCCGCCTCGATGAACTTCTCCTCGCCTTCCTTCAGCGAGATGGAATTGACGACGCCCTTGCCCTGCAGGCATTGCAGGCCCGCTTCGATCACCTCGAACTTCGATGAATCGACCATCACCGGTACGCGCGCGATGTCTGGCTCGGCGGCGAGAAGATTGAGGAACTCGACCATGGCCTTCTTCGAATCGAGCAGGCCCTCGTCCATATTGATGTCGATCACCTGCGCGCCATTGGCCACCTGATCGCGCGCGACATCGAGCGCGGCGGCGTAATCGCCATTGGTGATCAGCTTGCGGAACTTGGCCGAGCCGGTGACATTGGTGCGCTCGCCGACATTGACGAAGGGAATGTCCTTGGTGAGCGTGAAAGGCTCGAGGCCGGAAAGGCGCAGCAGCGGCTCGATCTCGGGAATGGCGCGCGGCGCGACGCCCTTCACGGCGCCGGCGATGGCGGCGATATGCGGCGGCGTGGTGCCGCAGCAGCCGCCGACCACATTGACGAGGCCGGACTTCGCAAATTCGCCGACGAGCTCGGCCATATATTCGGGACTCTCGTCATAGAGGCCGAATTCATTGGGCAGGCCGGCGTTGGGGAAGGCGCAGATGCGCGTGTCGGCGATGCGCGACACCTCGGCGATATGCTGGCGCATCTCGCGCGCGCCGAGCGCGCAATTGAAGCCGATCGAGAACGGCTTCGCGTGCTGAATAGAGTTCCAGAAGGCGGCGGCCGTCTGGCCGGAGAGCGTGCGGCCGGAGAGATCGGTGATGGTGCCCGAGATCATCACCGGAAAGCGCGTGCCGACCTTTTCGAACGCGTCCTCGACGGCATAGATCGCGGCCTTGGCGTTCAGCGTGTCGAAGATCGTCTCGATCAGCAGAATATCGGCGCCGCCCTCGATTAGGCCGAGCGCCTCCTCGTGATAAGCGGCGCGCAGATCCTCGAATGTGACGGCGCGAAAGCCGGGATTGGACACGTCGGGCGAGATCGAGGCGGTGCGATTGGTCGGGCCCATGGAGCCGGCGACGAAGCGCGGAACGCCGGTCTCGCGCGCCACCGCGTCGGCGGCCTTGCGCGCGAGACGCGCGCCTTCGAGATTGAGCTCGTAGACGATATGCTCGAGACCATAGTCTGCCTGCGCGATCGCGGTGCAGGAGAAGGTGTTGGTCTCGATGATGTCGGCGCCGGCCTCGAGATAGGCGCGATGGATCGCCTCGATCGCGTCCGGCTGCGTCAGCGTCAGCAGATCATTATTGCCGCGCAGATCCTTCGGATGGTCCTTGAATCGCTCGCCGCGGAAATCGGCCTCCGTGAATTTGTGGCGCTGGATCATCGTGCCCATGGCGCCGTCGAGGACGAGAATGCGCTCGCTCGCGGCCTGCTCCAGCGCGGCGAGAATCTTCGGTCCGTGGTTCTTGTCGAAGCTCATGCTGCGGCTTTCTCGGTAACGGGACGCACGCCCAGAAGATGACAGATCGCGAAGACGAGGTCGGCGCGATTATTGGTGTAGAAGTGAAATTCGCGCACGCCATTCTCGGCGAGGCCGAGCACCTGCTCGGCGGCGACGGCGGCGGCGATGAGACGGCGGGTGACGGGATCGTCGTCCAATCCCTCGAAGCGATCGGCGAGCCAGCCGGGCACGCTCGCGCCGGCCTTGCGCGCGAAATTGGCGGTCTGCTTGAAGTTCTGCACCGGCATGATGCCGGGCACGATCGGAATTTTTATGCCGCGTTTGCGCGCCTTGTCGAGAAAGCGGAAATAGACGTCGTTCTCGAAGAAGAATTGCGTGATGGCGCGCGTCGCGCCGGCGTCGATCTTCGAGGCGAGCGCATCGATGTCGTCGTCGATGCTGCGGCTCTCGGGATGGCCTTCGGGATAGGTGGAGACGGAGATCTCGAAATCGCCGATCTCGCGAATGCCGCGCACCAGCTCTGTCGAGCTCTGATAGCCGATGGGATGCGGCTCGAATTTCGTGCCGACGCCCGTCGGCGGATCGCCGCGCAGCGCCACGATGTGGCGCACGCCGGCGTTCCAATAGCCGCGCACGATCTCGTCGATCTCGGCGCGCGAGGCGGAGACGCAGGTCAGATGCGCGGCGGGAAGAATGTCGGTCTCGGCGACGAGCCGCGCGACGATATTATGCGTGCGCTCGCGCGTGGAGCCGCCGGCGCCATAAGTGACCGAGACGAATTTCGGCTTCAGCGGCGCGAGGCGTGCGATGGAATCCCACAATTGGATCTCCATCTCCGGCGTCTTCGGCGGGAAGAACTCATAGGAGATGTCGAAATGACCCGGAGGCCAGGAGGTGCGCGCATCGGCCATCAGGCAGTCTCATAGCTCGTTCGAGGAAGGGGGTCGGCGATAATGCGCGGATCGCGCGCCAGCCATAGCGAGACAGTGAGCTTGCCGCCGTCCTCGGCGCAGGGAGCGAGGTCTTTTTGCGACAGCACCTCGAGCCCCGCCTGCGTGAGCAGCGCGCTGATCTCCTGCGTGGCGAAGCCGAGACGGCGATGGGCGTGCGCATCGCGCAGCGCCTCCTCGCGATGCGGCGCGAAATCGACGACGAGCAGGCGTCCGCCGGGCGCGAGCGCGCGCGCCGCCTCGCGCAGCGCGCGGCCGGGATCATCGAGATAATGCAGCACCTGATGCACGATGACGAGATCGCAGCTGTTGCGCTCGATCGGCAGCGCATAGATGTCGCCCTGGCGCAGCTGCACATTGCGCGCGCCGGCCTCCTCGAGCCGGCCGCGCGCGACGGCGAGCATGGCGGAGGAGAGATCGACGCCGATCGCCTGCTCCGCCTGCGGCGCGAACAGCTCCAGCATGCGGCCGGCGCCGGCGCCGAGATCGAGCAGGCGGCGCAGCGGGGCCTCGCCCACCGCCTCGCGCATCGCGGCCTCGACTTGCGCCTCGGGCACATGCAGCGAGCGGATTTCGTCCCACTCGCTCGCATGGTCGGCGAAATAGCGGGCCGCGGCGTCGGCGCGCGCCTGCCGCACCTCGGCGAGCCGGGCGCGGTCGCCGGCGAGCACCGGATCGAGCGGATCGAGCCAGGAGACGACATTGCGGGCGATCTCGCCCTGCACATCGGCCGTGGCGAGGCGGAAGAAGGCCCAGGCGCCCTCGCGGCGACGCTCGACGAGCCCGGCCTCGACGAGAAGCTTCAGATGCCGGGAGACGCGCGGCTGCGACTGGCCGAGAATGGCGACAGCCTCGCTGACGGTGAGCTCGGTCTCGGCCAGAAGCCCGAGCAGCCGCAGCCGCGTCTCCTCGCCGGCCGCATTCAACGCGGCGAGGGCGGGCTCCAGAGGGAGAAGACGAGGCGAAGGGGTCATGGCGTGTCCGAGGCAGATATAAAGATATCTATATACGTCGCTGCGCATGGAATCAAGAGAGGGCGGAATCCTTCTCCCGCAGGGCGGGAGAAGGTGGCCCGGCGGAGCCGGGTCGGATGAGGGCGCGCACGGTTTTACCGAGTTGTCGACGCGGCGGGACCCTCATCCGACCTCGCTTCGCGAGGCCATCTTCTCCCACGAGTGGGAGAATGGATGCGCCCCTTCTTGCATTTTTCGGGAAAGGCGGCTTGTTGTCGCGCAGCCACCATCGCGACCGAGGCGATCCCATGTCCGACCCGATTCCCACCCGCAATTCGCTCTCGTTCGCGCTCTGGAGCGCCGTCACCCTCATCGGCGTCTTCGCGCTCTTCACGCTCGCGACCTCGCGTGGCGAATCGGTCAACGCCATGTGGCTCGTCACAGCGGCCATCTGCGTCTATCTCATCGCCTTCCGCTTCTATTCGCTGTTCATCGCGAACCGCGCGCTCGGGCTCGATCCCACTCGCCTCACTCCTGCGCATCGGCGCAATGACGGGCTCGATTATGTGCCGACCGACAAATATGTGCTGTTCGGCCATCATTTCGCGGCCATCGCCGGGGCCGGGCCGCTGATCGGCCCGGTGCTCGCCGCGCAAATGGGCTATCTGCCCGGCACTTTGTGGCTGCTCACCGGCGTCGTCTTCGCCGGCGCGGTGCAGGATTTCGTCGTGCTGTTCATCTCGACGCGCCGAGACGGACGCTCGCTCGGCGATCTCATCAAGACCGAGATGGGTCCGCTGCCGGGCCTCGTCGCCATGGTCGGCATTCTCACCATCATGGTGATCCTGCTCGCCGTGCTCGCGCTCATCGTCGTCAAGGCGCTGGCCGACAGCCCTTGGGGAACCTTCACCGTCTTCGCCACTCTGCCCACCGCCGTGCTGATGGGCATCTACGGCCGCTACATCCGCCCGGGGCGCGTGTTCGAAATGTCGGCGATCGGCTTCGTGCTGCTCATCGCCGGCATCGCCTATGGCCGCACTGTCGCCGAGACTCCGGCGCTCGCCGCGCTGTTCTCCTTCAAGGGCGAGGCGCTCGCCTTCATGCTGATCGCTTACGGCTTCATCGCCTCGGTGATGCCCGTGTGGCTGCTGCTCGCGCCGCGCGATTATCTCTCCACCTTTCTGAAGATCGGGACCATCGCCTCGCTCGCCATCGGCATTTTCATCGTCATGCCGGAGCTGAGAATGCCGGCGGTCAGCCGCTTCATCGACGGCACGGGGCCGGTGTTCGCCGGCAGCGTCTTCCTCTTCATCACCATCGCCTGCGGCGCCGTCTCCGGCTTTCATGCGCTCGTCTCTTCCGGCACGACGCCGAAGATGATCGGCGACGAGACGCAGATTCGCTTCATCGGCTATGGCGCGATGCTGATGGAATCCTTCGTCGCCATCATGGCGCTGGTGTCGGCGAGCGTGCTCGAGCCCGGCGTCTATTTCGCGCTCAACAGCGCGCCGGCGGTGATCGGCTCGACCGCCGATTCGGCGGCGCAGGCGATCTCCTCCTGGGGCTTTTCCATCACGCCCGAGGCGCTGACGCAGGCGGCTTCCGATGTCGGCGAGAAGAGCGTGCTCTCGCGCACCGGCGGCGCGCCGACGCTCGCGGTCGGCATGGCGAAGATATTGTCGAGCGCCCTCGGCGGTCAGGGCATGATGGCCTTCTGGTATCATTTCGCCATTTTGTTCGAGGCGCTGTTCATCCTCACCACCGTCGACGCCGGCACGCGCGTCGCGCGCTTCATGATCCAGGATCTCGTCGGAACCTTCGCGCCGCGCTTCCGCCACACGCGCGCGTGGATTCCCAATCTCGCCTCCACCGCGCTCGCGGTCGGCGGCTGGGGCTGGTTCCTGCACGCCGGCGTCGTCGATCCTCTGGGCGGCATCAACACGCTCTGGCCCTTGTTCGGCATCGCCAATCAAATGCTGGCGGCGATCGCGCTGACGCTCTGCACCGTCGTGCTGTTCCGCATGAAGCGGCAGGCCTACGCCTTCGTCGCCGCGGCGCCGGCGGCCTGGCTCTATGTCTGCACGCTGACCGCGGGTTTTGAAAAAATCTTCCATCCCGACGCCAAGATCGGCTTCCTCGCGCATGCGGCGCGCTTCTCCGCCGCCGCGGCCGAGGGCAAATTGCTGGCGCCGGCCAAGACGGCCGCGGAGATGAGCCGCATCGTGTTCAACGATTATGTGAACATCACGCTTTGCGCGATCTTCATCGCGCTGGTTCTGTCCATGCTCGGCTTCGGCCTCGTTTCGATTCGCGACGCCTTGCGCGCCAAGACCGTCACCACCAGGGAGACGACCGATGAAGTGCCGGATCTGCG
The DNA here is from genome assembly GCF_002752655.1 of Methylosinus trichosporium OB3b. Taxonomy (NCBI): domain Bacteria; kingdom Pseudomonadati; phylum Pseudomonadota; class Alphaproteobacteria; order Hyphomicrobiales; family Methylocystaceae; genus Methylosinus; species Methylosinus trichosporium. Next base: position 4,043,033 of record NZ_CP023737.1, read on the forward strand.
CATCGCCCGGGCTTGATCTCGCGCGCCTCGCCGCAAAGCTGCGCCAGAGCGCGCAGCTGATGATCGGCCAGGGCGATTACGAGGCCTATGCGGCGCATCGGCGCGCCAATCATCCGGACGAGCCGGCGATGACGCGCGACGATTATTTCCGCGAGCGGCAGGCGAGCCGCTTCGGCGAGGGCGGCCGCAGCGCGTTTCGCTGCTGCTAGTCTCGACTCTTTGTCCAAAGAGCGAGCCAGAAGGCTCGCGGTCCAGATGCTGTGTGGACCGCGAGCCTTCAGGTTCGCTCTATTCCGTGCAAGCAACGCGCGTCGCGCTATGCGCTGAAGCACAAACGAAGGCGACGCCGAAAGCTCATATTCGCAATCACAGAGAGCGAGCGCGACCGCGCAAAGCCAGCTCTGCGGGGCGACGCCGCTCTTCGATACGAGGGACACGGCGGAACTAAGCCGCCGGCTTGCGTTGACGCGGCAGCGCGGCGCGTGCGGCGAGCAGAGACGCCGCTTCGGTGCGATTGAGCGCATAGCTCATGTAGAGAAAGCCGAGCCGTGACGGCCGCGTCTCTCTCACGCGCTCGACGAGACGCTCGGCGTCGAATGGCGCGCTCGCCGCCACCTCGCGCAGCACGTCCTGCGCCGTGCGAAAATAAAGATCGCGCTCCGCGGACGAAAGCTCGTCGAAGCGCCGCGACGCGGCGCCGAATCGTTCGAACAGGAGCCGGGCCAGCCTGTCGCCGAGGTCGATCATGTCGCTCATCCTTCGAGTCCTCGACCGCGCTTTCTACTGATCGTTTTGGGAGAAAGTGGGCAGAATCGAGCCTAGACGAGGGCAAAGTCGGCGCAAATCTCGCAATTCCACTTATGCGGAGCTGTGGAGCGCCGGAGCCGGCGCTCTTTCGTCTCGACTACGGCCGTGGCCCGCATTCAGGAACTAAAACCGCAACGCCGCGTTTGGTTCCTTTGTCGAATAGCGGAGGCGAGCATGGCCGATGCGGCTCCGGATGCGGTCCCTCATGGACGCTCCACCCAGCATGTTCCGAACATCGAGGAGGTCCACATTCTGTGGATCACCGCGGGACTTTCTTGCGACGGCGACACCGTCTCGATCACGGCGGCGAGCGAGCCGAGCATAGAGGACATTCTGCTGGGCGCCGTGCCCGGCCTGCCGAAAGTACATTTGCACAACGCCGTTCTCGCTTATGAGGTCGGGGACGACTTCATGAAATTCTTTCACAGCGCCGCGCGCGGCGAGATCGAGAATTTTCTGCTGGTCGTCGAAGGGTCCATTCCCAACGAGCATCTGAGCGGCGAAGGCTATTGGGCGGCCTTCGGCACGGATCCGGAGACGGGCGAGCCGATCAAGACCACGCAATGGATCGATCGCCTCGCCGGCAAGGCGCTCGGCGTGATCGCGGCGGGAACCTGCGCGACCTATGGCGGCGTGCATGGAATGAAAGGCAATCCCACCGGCTGCATGGGTCTTGCCGATTATCTCGGTTGGCATTTCGAATCGAAGGCCGGGCTGCCGATCATCAATGTCCCCGGCTGTCCGGTGCAGCCGGATAATTTCATGGAGACGCTGCTCTATGTGCTGCGTCAGCTCGCCGGCCTCGCGCCGATGATTCCGCTGGACGAGGAATTGCGGCCGAAATGGCTATTCGGCATGACCGTGCACCAAGGCTGCGATCGCGCCGCTTATTACGAGCAGGCCGACTTCACGCATGAATATGGCTCGCGCAAATGCCTCGTGAAGATCGGCTGCTGGGGCCCGGTCGTGCAATGCAATGTGCCCAAGCGCGGCTGGATCGCCGGCGTCGGCGGCTGCCCCAATGTCGGCGGCATCTGCATCGGCTGCACCATGCCGGGCTTTCCCGACAAGCTCATGCCGTTCATGGACGAGCCGCCCGGCGCGCGCATCTCCTCCACGCTGGTCACGCCATACGGATTCCTCATCCGCAATCTGCGTCGCCTCACCAATTCGACGCTCAGCAAAGAGCCGAAATGGCGGCACAACGAGGACGAGCGCACCACAGGCTATCATCCGGATAAGCCGGAAGAAGCGTATCCGCTTTAGGAGAACGATATGGACGAGAAAGCGCGACGTATCGACGACGAGCGGAAGTCCTCTCCCAATCTCGTCGAGATGAATTGGGATCCGATCACCCGCATCGTCGGCAGTCTCGGCATCTTCACCAAGATCGACTTCGACAACCGCACCGTCGCCGAATGCCACAGCACCTCGTCGATCTTTCGCGGCTACAGTGTGTTCCTGAAAGGCAAGGATCCGCGCGACTCGCATTTCATCACCAGCCGCATCTGTGGCATCTGCGGCGATAATCACGCGACCTGTTCCGTCTATGCGCAGAACATGGCCTATGGAATCAAGCCGCCGCCGCTCGCCGATTGGATCATCAATCTCGGCGAGGCGGCCGAATATATGTTCGATCACAATATATTTCAGGACAATCTCGTCGGCGTCGATTTCTGCGAGCAGATGGTCAAGGAGACCAATCCGAGCGTCTGGGCCAAGGCGCAATCGACGCCGGCGCCGCATGCCGCCGATCACGGCTACCGCACCATCGCCGACATCATGACGGCGCTCAACCCCTTCACCGGCGAGTTCTATCGCGAGACGCTGCATGTCTCCCGCTACACGCGCGAAATGTTCAGCCTGATGGAAGGGCGCCATGTGCATCCGTCGACGCTCTATCCCGGCGGCGTCGGCACGACGCCTTCGGTGCAGCTGTTCACCGATTATCTCGTGCGCCTCGTCAAATATGCCGAGTTCATGAAAAAATGCGTGCCGCTGCACGATGATCTGTTCGACTTTTTCTACGACGCGCTGCCGGGATATGAGGAGGTCGGCCGTCGCCGCATTCTGCTCGGCTGCTGGGGCGCGTTCCAGGATCCGGAGAAGTGCGACTATCGCTATGAGACGATGACCGATTGGGGCCGGGCCATGTTCGTGACGCCCGGCGTCATCGTCGATGGAAAGCTGGTGACGACCGATCTCGTCGACATCAATCTCAACATCCGCATCCTGCTCGGCGCGAGCTATTACGACGATTGGCAGAACCGCGAGACCTTCGTCTCGACCGATCCGCTCGGCAATCCGGTGGATCAGCGCCATCCCTGGAATCAGACGACGATACCACGGCCGCAGAAGCGCGATTTCGACGGCGGCAACTATTCCTGGGTGATGTGTCCGCGCTGGTACGACAAGCGCACGGGCGATTATCTGGCGCTCGACACCGGCGGCGGCGCGCTGGCGCGCCTGTGGGCCACCGCGCTCGCCGGGCTCGTCGATGTCGGCTATGTCAAAGCGACGGGCGACAGCGTCAAAATCTATCTGCCCAAGACCGCGTTGAAGCCCGAATGCGAGTTCGAGTGGAAGATTCCCAAATGGAGCAACGCCATCGAGCGGGATCGCGCGCGCACCTATTTCCAAGCCTATTGCGCCGCTATCGCCTATCACTTCATCGACAAGGCTCTGGCGGAGGTGCAGGCCGGGCGCACGCGCACCTGGACCGAGTTCACCGTGCCGGACGAAGCGATCGGCTGCGGCTTTCACGAGGCGGTGCGCGGCGTGCTCTCGCATCATCTCGTCATTCGCGAGGGGCGCATCGCCAATTATCACCCTTATCCGCCGACGCCCTGGAACGCGACGCCGCGCGACGATTTCGGCACGCCGGGGCCTTATGAGGATGCGGTGCAGAACACGCCCTTGTTCGAGGAGAACGGCCGCGACAAGTTCAAGGGCATCGACATCATGCGCACGGTGCGCAGCTTCGATCCGTGCCTGCCCTGCGGCGTGCATATGTATCTCGGCGGCGGCCGCACGCTCGAGCGCGTTCATTCGCCGATGTTCGGCGCGCCGCGGGAGGGATCATGAGCGATGCGCTCGCCGATTGTCTCGGCCGCATGGAACGGCTGATCGAAACGCTGGACGAGACGAGAGACGCGCAAGCTCGCGCGCTCGCGCGCGCGCTGCTCGACGCCTGCCTCGATCTGCATGGGCTGGCGCTGGCGCGCATGTTGACGCTCGCTTCCGGCGCCGAGGACGGACGTCTGCTCGCCGCCTTCGCGGCGGATCATTATGTCGCGTCGGCGCTGTTGCTGCACGGGCTGCATCCGGACGAGCCGGAGACGCGGCTGCGGCGCGCCATCTCGGGCCTGCGTGAGAAATGGGGCGCGACAATCGAGCTCATCGACGTTTCGCGCGCCATCGCCCGCGTCTCTGTGCGCCTGCCCGAGGACCAAGAGGATCGCGCCGATGCGCGGCGCGAGATCGAGCGGTCGCTGACCGAGGCGGCTCCCGATCTCGACCGCATCGTCATAGAGGAGCGCGCCACGGCGCGCAGTCTCGCGGAGTGATGCATGACTATCGGCTGGGTCTCCCGCATGCGCCGCTTCGTCGCCGATGACGGCGGCGCGGAACGTTGCGAGCTCTGCGGCGCCGCGCTGGGCGCCGTCCACCGTCATGCGATGGATCTGTCCAGCCGCCGCATGCTCTGCGCCTGCGACTCTTGCCTACGCGCGGCGGCTGCGGGCGGCCCGCTACGCGCCATCGCGCCGACGACGATCGCGCTCGGCGATTTCACGCTTCCCGACGATCTGTGGGAGCGCTTGCAGCTTCCCATCGGCCTCGCCTTTCTGCTGGAGAGCGGCGAGGAGCGTCGTCCGCTCGCCGTCTATCCGAGCCCGGCCGGCGCGATCGAATCCGTTCTGAGCGAGGACGCCTGGTCGGCGCTCGCCGCGGCCAATCCGATTCTGTTCGACATGACGCCGGACGTCGAGGCGCTGCTGATCGATCGTCGCGACGCGCGCCGCTATTTTCGCGTCTCCATCGATCGCTGCTATGCGCTCACCGGCCTCATGCGCGCGCGTTGGCAGGGGCTTTCGGGCGGCGCGGCGCTCTGGGACGAGGTCGAACGCTTCTTCGTGTCGTTGAACGAGGCGCCGCAGCGAGGAGTCCTCGCCCATGGTTGATCTTACCTTCGAGGTGAGCGGCGTCGAAGCGGAGCCTTTTTCCGTGTCGCCGTTGCTGAACTTTTCGCTGCGCATCGCCAACGCGACGCCGCGCGCGCGCATTCGCAATGTGACGCTCGGCTGCCAAATCCGCATCGAGCCCATGCGCCGCTCCTATCGCGTGGAGGAGAAGGAGCGGCTCGTCGAATTGTTCGGCGCGCCGGAGCATTGGGGGCAATCGCTGCGCAGCTTCGTCTTCGCTCATGCGAGCGTCGCCGTTCCCGCCTTCGACGAAGAGACGATCCTGCGGTTGCCGGTCGCCTGCACGCGCGACGTCGCAATCGCCAGCGCCAAATATTTCGGCGGGCTCATCGATGGCGCGGCGCCGCTCCTGTTCCTGTTCAGCGGTTCGGTGTTCTACACTGAGGAGAATGGCGCGCTGCGCGTCGAGCAGATCCCATGGTCGAAGGAGGCGTCCTTCGCTTTGCCGCTGGCGATCGTGGAGCGGCTGATGACGCGGCATTATGGCGAGGGCGATTGGATTCGTCTCGGCGCCGAGACGCTCGAGCGATTGCGTCGTTTCCAGCGGCGCGCCGCGCTGCTCGGCGAGGCGGAAGCCGTCGCGCGTCTTCTCGACGAGGCCGAGATGGAGGCGACGCGATGAACATCGACCGCGTGAAGCCGATCGCCGACGCCGTTCTCTATGAGGGCTATATTCTCTACCCCTATCGGCCGTCGGCGACGAAGAACAGAACGCGCTGGATGTTCGGCGAGCTGCATCCGCGCAGCGCGCAGCGCGCCGGCGGCGAGGCGTCGCTGATGCGTGCGGAGCTTCTGATCGAGGCGGAGGCCGGCGCCGAGGTCGAGATGGCGCTGCGGTTTTTGCAGAACCGCTGGCGCGAGATCGGCGAGATCGCGGCGCCGGTCGCCGATGTCGAGGCGATCGCATTCTATCGTCCGACGGATTCGCTCGTCATCGATGGCGAGAAATTCCTCTCCTTCGAGGAAGCGATCGAGCGGCGGGTCGATATCGAAGCGGCGAGGCTCGACGATCTCTGCAGAAAGGCGCAACGCCGGCGTTTTTCCTTCGCGGCGTCGCGCGAGATCGAGCCCATTCGCGCGCATGGCGAGATCGTCGCGGTGATCGCGCGCAGCAGCGAGGCGGTGGAAGGAGAGGTCGTTCTTTCCGCGACGCGGCTCGACGACGCGCTGTTTCGCCTGCGTGTGGAGATCGAAAATCTGTCGCCGCTGATGGACGCCGACGCGCGCGAAGATTCGCGGGCGCGCGCCTTTCTCTCGACGCATCTCATATTCGAAGCGCGCGGCGGCGCCTTCGTCTCGCTCATCGAGCCGCCCGAGCGCCATCGCGCCGCGGCGCGGGGCTGCGCCGGCGAGGGCCTATGGCCGACCCTCGTCGGCGAGCCGGGACGGCGCGACAGGATGCTGGCGTCGCCGATCATCCTCTCCGATTATCCGCAGGTCGCGCCGGAGAGCCGCAATGCATTCTTCGATGGCGCGGAGATCGACGAATTATTGACCTTGCGCGTGCGCACGCTCTCGGCTGACGAGAAGCGCGAGATGGCCGCCGCCGATCCGCGCACGCGCGACATATTGCAACGATGCGAGACGATGACGCGCGACGATCTCGGCGCGCTGCACGGGGCCTTTCGGCCGCTGGAGGAAGGCGACGAGGCGCCCTTCGCGGTCGGGGCGCGCGTGCGCATCGCGCCGAAGGCGGGCGGCGACATCATGGACATTGCGCTCGCCGGCAAGGTCGCGGTGGTCGAGGCGGTCGAGCGTGATTTCGAAGGGCGCGCGCATGTCGCGGTGACGCTCGTCGAAGATCCGGGCGCGGATCTCGGCGCCGCCGGTTTTCCCGGCCATCGCTTCTTCTTCTCGCCGCAGGAATTGCAGCCGCTGGATGGAGGCGCTTCATGACCCGCATTCTCGTCGCCGGCATCGGCAATATTTTTTGCGGCGACGACGCTTTCGGCGTCGAGGTCGCGCGTGCATTGGCGCGCAGCGACGCGCTGGGGCAAGCGGATGTCGTCGATTTCGGCATCAGCGGCATCGATCTCGCCTTCGCTTTGACCGACGGCTATGACGTCGCGATCCTCGTCGATGCGGCGCCGCGCGGTGAGGAGCCGGGGACGTTGTCGATCGTCGAGCCGCAGATCGACGCGGAGGACGAGACCATCGTCTCGGCCCATGGGCTCGATCCGGTCGCCGTGCTGCAGAGCGTCGCGCGCATCGGCGGCCACGCGCCGCGCGTCCTGCTGGTCGCCTGCGAGCCGCTGACGCTCGGCGGCGAGGAAGGCGCGATGGAGCTCAGCGCGCCGGTCGCCGCCGCGGTGGAGCCGGCGGCGCGTCTCGTCGAAACTCTGGTCGCCTCGCTGCGCGAGGCAGGTTGCACGGAAGGGAGCGTCCAATGAGCGGAGGAAGCATCTTCGGACTCGTGATCCTCGGCCTCGTGCTGCTGCTGATCGTGACGAATCTCAGGGATCTGTGGCGTTACATCAAGATGACGATGATGTGAGGGCGAATAGCGAGTAGGGAGTAGGGACTACTCGCTACTCGCTATCCCCTTCAACCGCAGCGTCGTCAGCGCGACGGCGCAGGCGTTGGAGACATTGAGGCTCTTGATCGGTCCCGGCATGTCGAGCCGTGCGAGGACGTCGCAGCGCTCGCGCGTCAGCCGGCGCAGGCCCTTGCCTTCGGCGCCGAGCACGAGGGCGATGGGGTTCTGCAAGCGCGTCTCCTCGAGCGGCGCGGGCGCCTCGGAGTCGAGGCCGACGACCAGCCGGCCGCTTTGCGACAGCTCCTGCAGCGCACGCGCGAGATTGACGACCGACACGATCAGCACATGCTCGAGCGCGCCCGAGGCGGCCTTGGCGAGCACGCCGGTGAGCTCGGGACTGTTCCGGTCGGTCATCACCAGCGCGTCGACGGCGAAGGCGGCGGCGGTGCGCAGAATGGCGCCGACATTGTGCGGATCGGTCACTTGATCGAGCACGAGCACGACGCCGCTCTTCGTCTCGATATCGGCGATCTCCGCCGCGGGCAGGGGCCGCGCCTCCAGCAACAGGCCCTGATGCACGCTCTCATCGCCGAGCCGGCTCGTGAGCGCGCGCGGGTCGACGATCTGCGGCGTGAGTCCGGCCTCGGCGGCGAGCGGGGCGATGCGCTCGGCCGCTCCTTCCGTCGCGTAGAGCGTCAGCAGCTTGCGCCGACGCGCGCGCAGCGCTTCGCGCACCGCATGGGCGCCGTAGAGCACGACGACATCGGCGGAGGGGCGGCGGAACGGCTCCGCCGGCGGCGCCTCGCGCGGCGGCAAGCGGCGGTCGTTGCGGGGACCTTTGTGCGGCGGGCGCGTCATCGCAGCACCGCCGTCTTCACCCACCAGCCGGGGTTTTGGCGGGCGATCGCCGCGGCGGCGGTCGCCGCGGCATGGGGCGTCGAGAAGATGGCGAAGCAGGTGGCGCCGGAGCCGGACATGCGCGCCAGCCGGCAGCCGCGCGCCGCCGAGAGCACGGCCAGCGCATGGACGATCACCGGCGCTTCGAGGCAGGCCGCGTCCTCCATGTCGTTGCGGCTCTTGCGCAGGGCGGCGAGCAGCAGCGCCTCTGCGTCCATGCCGGGCGTGATGGCGGGATGCGAGCCGGCGCCTGTGCGCTCGCCGGGCGCGAGCCCGAGCCGTTTGAACACTGCGGCTGTCGCCACCGGCGCGCCGGGATTGAGCAGGACCGCTGGCAGCGGCGGCAGAGAGAGCGCCGCGCCGACCGCCTCGCCGGCGCCGCGCATGAAGCGCGCGCGCGGCGTGAGGCACACCGGCACGTCCGATCCCGTGGCGCGCGCCGCTTCCATCAGCCGCGGATCGTCGGCGGAAAGGCCGTTGGCGGCGGCGAGGAGGCGCAGCGCCGCGGCGGCGTCCGAGGAGCCGCCGCCGATTCCGGCCGCGACCGGCAGATATTTGGTGAGCCGAAAAGCGCCGAGCGTGAGGCCGGGGACGCGCTCCGCGAGCCGCCGCGCCGCCCGCAGCACCAGATTATCGTCGCCGACGCCAGCCGCGGCGGCGGTCGGGCCGTCGACCGCGAGCGAAAGCTCGGGGCCGGGCGCGAGCCGCAACGCGTCGCCGCCGCCGGAAAAGGCGACGAGGCTCTCGAGCTCGTGATAGCCGTCCGCGCGGCGGCCGAGGATATGAAGCGTGAGATTGATCTTCGCGGGGGCGCGCGTCGCTAGCATCGAGCGGCTGTCCATTCCTTTTCGGCAGGCGGACGATCCGCTCCTTTCGCGTTGGTGAACAAATGGTTCGCGCGTCGTCCCTCGCAGCCATGTTAGGCGTTTTCCCGCGGCGCGACAACGGCGAACATCCGGCTAAGGCGGCGCTGGCGCGCGTGAGGAGATGTCCAGTTTAAGCGCGACGAAGCGAGCCGCCGCGAAATATCGAAAGATGCCGCCCCACGGGCGCTGGATTGCTTCGTTACACTCGCAGTGATGAGGCTCACTTTCGTCGTCAATAGATACCGCCGCCGCTCGGCTCCCGCTCGCCTGCCGCTACCATCGCCCGCGAAATCAGCCTATGCTCGCGGCCGAACGCCGCGCCTCGATTTGACGAAGCGCGGGCGCAATCCTATCTCGGCGGCAGGACCGCAAGCGACCAGGCGCACCAATGGCCATTCGACCCATCATCACCCTGCCCGATCCGCGCCTGCGGCTCGTCTCCGAGCCGGTGGCCGTGATCGACGCGGAGATCCGGCAGCTTCTCGACGATATGCTGGAGACCATGTACGACGCGCCGGGCGTCGGCCTCGCGGCGATCCAGGTCGCGGTTGCCAAGCGCATCCTCGTCGCCGACGCGACGCGCGGCGACGAGCCGAAGAATCCGATGGTGTTCATCAACCCGCAGATCGTCTGGGCGTCCGAGGAGCTCGGCGTCTATCAGGAGGGGTGCCTCTCCGTTCCCGATTATTTCGAGGAGGTCCAGAGGCCGGCGCGGGTGCGCGTCAGCTTCCTCGATCGCGAGGGCGCGACCTGCGAGATCGAGGCGGACGGCCTGCTCGCCACTGTGCTCCAGCATGAGATCGATCATCTCGAGGGCGGGCTCTTCATCGATCATCTCTCGCGTCTGAAGCGCGAGCGCGTCGTCAAGAAATTCGTCAAGGCCGCCGCGCGCGCGCAGCCGCCGGTGGCGGACAAAGTCGAGGCGTAAACAACGCCATGCGCGTCGTCTTCATGGGCACGCCCGATTTCGCCGCGCCGCTGCTCGAGAAGATCGTCGCCGACGGTCACGAGGTCGTCGCCGTCTACACGCGCGCGCCGGCGCCGGCCGGGCGCGGCATGGGGCTGAAGCCCTCGCCGGTGCATCGGCTGGCCGAGTCTCTGTCGATTCCCGTGTTCACGCCGAAGAATTTTCGCGGCGAGGAGACCTTGCGCCTCTTCGCCGCCCATGACGCAGATGTCGCAGTGGTCGCGGCCTATGGGCTCATCCTGCCGCAGGCGGCGCTCGACGCGCCGCGTCTGGGCTGCCTCAATCTGCATGGCTCGCTGCTGCCGCGCTGGCGCGGCGCGGCGCCGATCCAGCGCGCCGTGATGGCGGGCGATTCCGAGAGCGGCGTGATGGTGATGAAAATGGAGGCGGGGCTGGACACTGGCCCCGTCGCGGCGACCGCGCGTGTTCCCATCGGCCCGGATATGAGCTGCGGCGAACTGCATGACGCGCTCGCCATGGCCGGCGCCGAGCTGATGACCGAGGCGCTGCGCGATCTCGAGCGCGGCGCGCTCGTCTTCACGCCGCAGCCGGATCAGGGCGTCACTTATGCGCAGAAGATCGACAAGAACGAGGGGCGGATCGACTGGCGCCTCCCGGCGCGCGCCCTTCACGATCTCGTGCGCGGGCTCTCGCCCTTTCCCGGCGCCTTTTTCGAGAGCGACCTCGGCCATGGCGTCGAGCGCGTGAAAGTTCTGCGCACGAAGATCGAGGAAGGGAAGGGCGCGCCCGGCGAAGCGCTGGACGATCGCGGCCTCATCGCCTGCGGCGAGGGCGCGCTGCGCCTCGTCGAGGTTCAACGCGGCGGCAAGGCCCCCATGCCGATCGAGGCGTTTTTGCGCGGGCGCCCGCTGCCGCGGGGTCAGGCGCTGTCATAGTTCGAGGGCGCTCGTGGCAGGGGCGCTTCCTTGTCCCACGAGTGGGAGAAGGAATGCGCGTCGAGAATCGGCTGATCTTTATCGTTTCAGCAGCCGCTCGAAATAGTCGAGCTCGTCGGCCGGTCGCTCGGGCTGGCCGAGGCGGCGGCGCAGCTCTTCCTGCACGCGGCGAGCGCGGACGGCGGGCGGCAGGCCCAGCGGATCGAGCCGGGCGCGCGAATCCTGGGCGCGTCGGCGCCCGCTCGGCCGGCCGAGCGGATCGGAGTCCTCGCCTTGGCCGAGACCGGCGCGGCGGCCGCGAGACGGCCCCTCCTCGCCTTCGCCTTCGCCCTGCATCCGCTCGGCGAGCTGATCCGCGCCGCGCCGTAGCGCCTGCAGCGCGCGGCCTTGCGCGTCGACGGCGCGGCCCCGGCCCTCGCCGGGCGCGCCCAGCGCCTGCTCCGCCTCTTTCATCGCCTGCTCGGCGTCGGCGAAATCCTGCGGCGCCGGCTCGCCGGACCGGCGCAACCGCTCCTGCTCCTTCTCCAGCCGGTCGCGCAGCGCGCGCTGCCGGCCGCGCGTCTCGGCCTCGGCCGAGGGCCGGCCCTTGGCGCTCTTCTGCTCGGCGCCATGGCTCGTCTCGTCGCGCAATTGCTGCTGCTCGCGCGTCAACTTGTCGATCTCGTCGAGCGCATGACCCATCGCCTGGGCGCGCGGATCGGGACGGCCGGCCTGGGCCGGCTGCAGATTCTCGAGCACGTTCTGCAGTTCGTCGAGCAGTCTTTGCGCCTCGGCGAGATCGCCGGCGCGCTCCGCCTTCTCGATCTCGTTCAGCATGGATTGCAGCTCGTCCTCGCCGATGGCGCGCGATTGCGCGTCGTGGTCCATGGCCTGCGGCGGCGCCTGCTTGTCGCTTTTCGCGAGGCTGTTCAGAAACGCCTGCATGGCGCTGCGCAGCTGCTCGGTGAGGCGGGCGATCTCCTCCTCGCCGGCGCCGCGGGCGAGCGCCTCGCGCAGTTCCTGCTGCGCCGCGCGCAGCTCGCGCTCGGCCTCGCCGGCGTCGCCTTCCTCGAGGCTGAGCGCCATTGCCCATAAGAGATCGGCGGCCTCGCGCAGATCATCGTCGTCTCGGGCGCGCTCGAGCCGGTTCTTGGCGGAGTCGACGCCGAGATAAATGGCGGAGGGCGTTTCGAACAAAGCGGCGCCCAGCTTCAGCGCGTCGAGCGCCACGAGGGCGCGCGAGGCGTGGTCCGGGTCGAGCGCGATATTGCGCCGCTGCTCGGCGAGCGCGCGCGCCAGCGGCTGGGTGAAGCGGCGCTGCGGCAGCACCGTCTCGACCGGCTCCGAGACGCCCTGATTGCCGCCCTCGTCATGGGCGACGAGGCTCAGCAGCACGCGGGCGCCGGCCCAGGGGTGATCGGAGACGTCGACCGTCGCCTTGGCCTCGCCGAGCCCGGCGGGGGAGGGCGGCAGAGCCAGTGGCAGGCGCGGCGGCGGATAGAGCGAGCGCGGCGGCCGGCCGGCGGCGGGCGGCAGAGCCGCGGTCGCCTCGGCGGCGGCGACGCCATAATCATCGTCGGTGCGGTAGGAGAGCGTCAGCGAGCCGCGCGCCGAGCCGCGGGGCGGGTCGACGAGCGCGATGGTCGGCGGACGGTCGGGGATGACGGAGAGATCGAATGAGCCGCCGCCGCGCAGCGACAGGGTGGCCTCGCCGTCGAGCTTGAACGTCTCCTCGCTCTCGCTCGCCCCCGGCCGCGCCGGCCGCTGCGGCAGCGGCGTGAGGCCGGCGCCCGCCGCGGCGACGCCGCGCCCGCCGAAGCTGCGCACCACCAGAGTGGAATGGATTGGCGCGGCGACGCGCGCGCCGCCGCGCGGCAGCACGACGGGCGAGCGGCCGGTATAGGCGGGCGGGTCGAGCCAGGCGTCGATCCGCGCGCCGCCGTCGGCGCCGGCCGAGTCCCAGTCGAAGGCGGCGAGGAGCCGCGGCATGCGCTCCGGCCCGGCGACGAAAGCGGCGGCGATGGCGGCGACGAGCGCGGCGGCGCGCAGCGCCAGCGGATCGAAGCGCGGCAGGCCGGGCTCGGGCCGGGGCGGGGCGAGCGATGTGAGCTTGTGCTCGAGCCGCCGGCGATGCAGATCCCACAGCGCGCGCGTCGGCGCGTCGTGCGCGCCGGCGAGACTGTCCTCGAGCGAGGAGGCGAGCCGATGCTCGGCGCCGGGAGCCGCGTCCAGCCGCGCCATCGCCTGCGCGCGCCGCGGCGGGCCGCGCAGCGCCTCGCGCAAAAGGACCCATGCGGCCGCGGCGACGAAAGCGGCGACGCCGGCCATGCGCAGGCTCGGGCCGAGCTCCCGCCACACGCCCGAGAAGGAGAGGGCGAGGAAGAAGAGCAGCAGGGTGAGGAGCGCCGCCGCCACGCGCGCGCCCCGCTCGAGCGCGAGCGCGGCGAGCGCGCGCCGCACGAGGCGCTCCAGCGCCGGCGAGGCCTGGGGCCGCGAAGGGTCTCGTTTCCGGGCGAAGTTCATGACGCCTGCTCCATGGCCCGTCCCGCCGGCGGCGGCGATCTGCGACATCTAGCGCGCCACATGCGGCGAGGGCAGGGCGCGCGGTCCGGCCGCAGTCTACGCCGGTTCGGCGCGAGGGGCGAGCGGGAGCGAAATTTCAGCTCGCCTCGACATAGAGGGATTCGAGCCGGCGACTCGGGCTGTCGCAGAGCAGCTTCGGGTCTGCGCCTTCGCCGAAGGCGCGTTTTTCGACCTTGGCGAACCCGGCCCCGAGCAAAGCGAGCCGCAGAGTCTCATGGTCCCAGATGAACTGGTGTCCGTGCTCTCTGAAGATGCGATTGACGCTGATGATCGGCGTGACGAAGGGAAAATTCGCGGCGTCATATTCGGCATAGGGCATGCTGGAAGCGCCGCCGGCCAAGTGCTTGGCGTATTCCGACAAATACAGCTCGCCGTCAGGAACGACGACGCGCAATGTCCCGCCGGCGCGCAGAACCCGGCGGGTTTCCGCCAGCAGCGCCAGGGCGTCGGCGAAGGCGAGGTGCTCGAGCATATGCTCCGTGAACACGCCGGCGAAGAATTCATTGGGGAACGGCAGCCCATGCGTCACATCCCAGCAGATGTCGACGCCGGGGGCCCATCTGTAATCCAAATTGCAGAAATCGGGGAGGGCGTTGGCTCCGCAGCCGATATCGAGATAGCCCCCTCTTTTCGTCTCATTCGCGAGGGCGGCGCTGTTGCGAACGGCTCTCTTGCGAATAGCGGGGCCGACAAGGACATCGATCGCGGCCAGCACCTTGTCGTAGCTGAAGATCGATCGACGGAAATCGATTTTCGTGTGTGAAAAATCCAGCATTGCAATGACTCTCCCGGGCTTTCGGAGCCGCGACGACGACAGCGCCGTCAATATGCGTAAGTATCGACGAAGCCGCCGATCGAGCCGCTCCGGCGCCCCGACCAGGGCTTCACAAAAACGGCTTGGAGCATAAGACGCCTGGAAAGATTGGCAAGATCGCGAGCGAACGGGTGATGGTCCCAGAGCCACACTCGGGCGTTCGCCGCATCGACGATCTCATGCGGCGCGCGAAGCGACCATTGCGCCGCCAGCTTGTCAGGAAATATATATAATTCGTAATTATTTCATGTATTTATATTATCATCGGGGCGACAAAACCTAAAACTGCTCATAGCCAACAAGCGCGCCGGTGCGGTAGCGTTGATCCAAAACTCTCGCTTCAGTGAACCGTAGCCGATCCGCTCGAGGTAGGTCGAAATGATCTCTGGGGTAAGGCGATCCCTTTTTCGACGAGCAAGGTACAAGTCAGTCTCTTCAAACGGAAATGGATGACCATTCTCGAAGAAGACCCAACGCTCTCCGTCACGCATGCTATAGACTGTGCGAACATTTTTTCCATCCTCGAGGACACGGATCGCGTTTCCTGGATATAACAAATCGGGGCGAGACACATCAAACTTAAAATGCGCTCCAGGAATAAGCTTTGAAATGCAGAATATCATCGACGAATATCCGTCTGTCACACTGCTGACAAATAATGTTTTCTTTCCATCGTTTCCATCCACCTCACTCAACAAAATTCCAACGTTAATAGAAGGATATCGCTTTGGGCCGTCCGGTGAATCGTATATAATTCTGACATCCCGGTGCACATCCTCATCAATTTCAAATATGTTTTCCCATTGAGCGCCCTGTCTCCGTATCATTTCGCGCGCCACATGCAGATCGCAAGGTATGATGGAGAAAGTAAAGTTCTCGTATGCGGTGAGGATACTCATCTGTTCGGTTGACCGATGTATTTTGTCGTGACGTCGCAGTTTGGGTCGTTGCATGAAATTCTATCCTTCTGCCTCTGAAGGCGTGCATTGTTGCGGCCAACCTCCAGCACATGCCGTCGCGCTCGTGAATCGGTCCACTGCAGATCCGGGCGATTGCTGCCGACTTTGTTTCCCTCCGCGTCAACTTGGGCCTGATTTTTACGAATATCTCTCGCGCCTTCCGCCTTTATCTCCGCCACTTTATCGTCGATTGCCTTATTATGATCTGCCGCTCCATGCGGAGCCGAATCCCCCTCATTTGGAGGAGGGGGAGCAGAAAGATATCGATCTCCCTGAGAAACTGCAATTGTCCTCGTTCCCCACCAAGTTCCGATCGCAGCTACGGCAGCACTGCACAAAGAACTTTGAGCACATGTCAGAATTCCAACAGCAATAGGGTTATTCCCGGTCGGATCTGTGAGGTTGAGCGGGTTGTTCTTCGCATAGGCATAGGTGTTGATCCCGCCGTCGAGCCCGATTGGGTCGCTCTGGACATAGCGGCCGAGGGCGGGGGAATAGTCGCGGAACCCGTTATTGTGCAGGCGCGTCTCGGAATCGTAGATCTGGCCCGGGAAGCGCAGGTCGTGCGAGAAGCCCGCGGCCGCCGTCGGCGTTCCATTGCCGAACGGGTCGTGGTCCCAGAACCACACGCGGGCGTTCGCCGCATTGACGATCTCATGCGGCGCGCCGAGATGATCCGGCATGATGAAATAGACCGCGCCGCCCTGCAGCGTCGCCGCCGGCAGGTCGCCGAGCCAGACGATCTCCTCCGTCGCCGCGCCGCTCGCGTCATAGGTCCCGATGATATGGCCGGAAAGGTCGTAGACATATTCGACCAGTCCGCTGGCCCCGTTCTTCGTCACGCGCTGGCCGAGATCATTGACGCCATAGCTCGTCGTCAGCGCGCCGACCTTGGCCGCAACGAGGCGATTGCGCGCGTCATAGCTCAAGGAGAACACGCCGGCCTGGTTCCGCAGCCCGCCAACCTGGTCCCAGACAAAGGATTGGGTCGTGCCCGAGCTGTACGTCACATCGCTCATACGATTGCTGGTCGGCACGATCGTATAGGCGGCGTCCCCGGCCGAGGTGCGGTTGCCCGTCGCGTCATACTCATAGAGGATCGAATTCGAGCCGCGGACATAGCTGGTCAGGCGGTCGTTGACGTCATAGGAGAAGCTCTTGACCGCAAGGTTGCTTTCCGAGATCGACGTGATGCGCCCGCCGGGGTCAAAGGCATAGGTCAGCCTGTTGCCGGTCGGGGAGGTGATTGTCTTGATGCGCCCGTCGAGATCGAATTTGCGGACATAGGAGCCGCCGCCGGAAACATTCGGATCCCAAGATGTGACGAGCCCGAAGGGGCCGTAGGAGATCGCGCCGATCAGCGTCGACCGCGTCGTCCCGTCCGGTTGCTGGAGGGTGATGGCGCTGACGCGCCCGATGCTGTCGTAGGAATAGAGAAGCTTGAAACCAGACGGATAGGTGTGGCCGATGAGGCGCCCGTTGGTCGCGTGATAATACCATTTCGTCGTGAACGAGACGGCGCCGATGGTCTGGGTCTTCTGCACCACATGGCCGAAGGCGTCATAGGCGAAGCTGGTCGTTCCGGTGGAATCGGTCATGGAGGTGAGGCGACCGATCCCATAGTCGCCCTGGTCATAGACATAGGTCGCTTTGGAGCCGTCGGCATAGGTCGCTTTCACCACCCGGCCCAGCTGGTCATAGAGGTAAGTCGTCGTCTGGCCGAGAGCGTCGGTCGAGGTCAGCACATTGCCGGCGGCGTCATAGGTCTTGGTGGTGACATGCGTGTCGGGGCTGGTGATTTTCTCCCGCAGGTCGAGAAAATTATACGCGTAGCGCGTCACCAGACCGCGCGGGTCGGTGACGCTGGCGAGGCGGCCGTTGGCGTCATAGGCGTTGCGGATCTTCCTCGCGTCCGGCCACCGGGTCTCCGTGAGCCGGTTCTGTTCGTCATAGGTGAAATTCGTGACATTGCCGTTCTTGTCTTTCGAGCTGATGACGCGGTCATTGGCGTCATACCAGGATTTCGAAGCTTGGCCCGCCGCGCCGAAGTCTTCGGACAGGCGCTCGTAGCTGTCGTAGGTGCGGCTGTGCGTCCGAAGGAGCGCGCCGTTCGGATCGAAGACCTCTTCTTTGATCCGACCACCAGCGGCATCGAGCGTATAGATGCGGTGGTTGCCAGCTCTATCGCGCATGTCGGTGAGCCGGTGCGCTCCGTCATAGCCGAAGTCCTGCCCGGCGCCCGAAGGTTCCCGAACCTTAATCAACTGGCCGGCCTTGTCGTATGTGTAGGTCGTCGTCTGCCCGAGGGTGACGCGCGAGGTGATCTGGCCGCGGAAATTATAGGTCAGCGTCGTGACGACGCCGTTCGGGTCTTGGATCGTCAGCGGTCTGCCATTGGCGTCATAGCTCGTATACGCCGTGACATGGCCGCGGGGATTGGTCTCGCTCGTGAGATTGCCCATGGCGTCATAGGCATATTTTGTCACTCGGCCCAGTGGGTCCGTTGCGGTGAGTACTTGGCCGAATGTGTTGTAGGTGTAGGAGCGTGTGCTCGATGAAGACCCAGAAGCGACCGTCTCGGTGAGCAGATTTCCCTTGGCGTCGTAGGTGAAGGTGGTTTCACGCTGATAGTCGGATATTTTCGCCGGTAGGCGGAAATCGGTGCGCCATTCCGTCGTGATCGTGCGCGAGACCGCCGTTCCGGCGGCGACCGTTTTGGAAGTGGGCAGATGACGGGCCCCATCGTAGGCGATCGTCGTCCGATTGCCGTTGAAGTCAGTGTAGCTGGTCAGATTACCGTGGTCATCATAAGTTCTCGCGTCGCTCAGCACTGTGGGGCAAGTGGCGCAAATACGCCGTCGTACTTCGAGCGTCTTCGCCAAGTCGTCGATTTTCACGAAGTTGAAATTTTTCACGGCGCCGAGCGGCGTCGTGACCGTGACAGAGTTCGATGGCAGGCCGCTGTAATCCAGGCTGTACTTTCCTGCTCCGTCTCCGCTCTCCGTAGAAACAGCGTGTCCAAGCTGGTCATAAGAAAAATGCGCATAATTAGAGCCGTTCTCGTCCAATACGTCTGCCAGCAAAGAGCGGTCATATTGGTAGTATCGCTTTGACTGATCCGGAAACTGAACCATTTTCAGTTGGAAGTTAGTCCAGTCAATTTCGTATCTGTAGACGCCCCCGTCCGGCGTCCGAGCCTCCGAAATTTGGAATGACGCTCCGTTATATGTGAATGTCAGCGTACGACCGAAGACGTCGCTAACTGTCGAAAGACGCTGCAAGCCGTCATATCCGATCGCAATCTTGACGCCTGTGCGATCAGTGACAGAGATAAGCTGTCCAGATGTGTTATATATTTCGGTTTCATCTTTATCGGTGATTAGTCTGTATTCCTCACCGCCACCACCGCCCTCCAGCCGGTAGCTGGAGTTGGCCGGCGCAGACCACGGCTCGGGGCCGGTAACCCAGACGGTCCTCTTGAATTTTAAGATTCGTCCGTCGTCGCGCGTCACGAGAGCGGTGTGGTATTCGACCCAATTGCGTATGTCTTTTGTGAGGGTTATCGAGCGACTGTAGGAAGAACTCCATGTGTCTCCGAATGATGGCATCTGACTGAAAGGGTCGCGCTGGCTGTTGTAGTAGCGGGCGAGCACGATTGGGAAATTTCCGGCCGTCGTATAATCGGTTTCTGTCCAAAACGAGTTGCCGGTTGCGTAATTGATCCGACCGTCGATGTAGGTGGTCTCAGAACTATCCTCGATGAAGCTCGTGAGCGCCGTGGTCGGACGCGCGCCGGCCGCGACACGGCAGGGGGGGCTGTCGCATTCCACACCAAGGTCTTCACCACCGACAGTCTCCGCATACGCGGACCCAATCACCGGGATCGACCACAAGGAGCTGCGCGTGTGACTGTCGCCGGGAAAGCCGAGCCCAGACATCAAGGCGCCGAAAACGATCGCGACAAGAAGCTCGAATCGTGAAATCCTTTTTTTCATATAACTGGCCTCCGAAATTTGCTGCTGAAACTGCGCGCTAAATGCAAAAAAAGTTTTTCAGAGTAGAGCGTCGCCGACCAGCTTGACCTCCACTATGAAGACTCGCCGCTCGGCTATTGTCAAGTTCATGTTCGAGTTCATGGCTCCACGCCGCCGCCGCTCGCGCCACGAAGCCGCGTCTCGAGCGCAACCCGGTTGCGAATCCTTAACCAAGTCGTGCGAAGCCTCGATCGATCGCGCCTGCGGCGGGGCGGGTTCGAGCGTTAAGCCGAAAGTCTGGGTTTGGGAGACTTCGGATCATGTCGAGAGTTTGTGCTGTGGCGCGTCGCCGCGGGGTCGCCTGCGTTGTTTCTGGTTTCGCTGCGGCGTTCGCCGCGTCCGCTCTCTGGCTCGAGCCGGGGCCGGCGCTGGCGTTCGGCGAGGATGTGGCGCTCCAGCCAGAGCCTCCCGCCGCCGAGGCGCCGCCCGCGCGCAAGGCGCGCCGGCGCGCCAAGCCTGCGGCGCGCGAGAAGCGCGTCGAGGCGCCCAGTCCGGATCGTCCGCTGTTCGCGGTGATCTCGATCGGCAATCAGAGCATCTCCATCTACAATCACAACGGCCTCGTCGAGCGCTCCATGGTCTCGACCGGCATGCCCGGCCATCCGACGCCCGAAGGGATGTTCACCATCATCGGCCGCGAGCGCATGCATCATTCCAACCTCTATTCCAACGCGCCCATGCCGTTCATGCAGCGCATCACCTGGTCCGGGGTGGCGATGCATCTCGGAGTCGTGCCCGGCCATCCGGCCTCGCATGGCTGCATTCGTCTGCCGGGCGGCTTCGCCTCCAAGCTCTGGGGCCTGACGCGCATCGGCGAGCGCGTCGTCATCTCGCCGCATGAGGTGGCGCCGACCGAAATTTCGCATCCTTCGCTGCCCTCGCCGAAGATGCAGATCGAGGCCGCGGCGGAACCCGCGACCGACGGCGCGACCGTGAGCGACGCGAGCGAGCCGAAGCTGCTCGATCCGCGTAAATTCGCCGACAGGCTGATCGTGAAGGCCGCCGCCGACACGGCCGCGGCCGCGCAGGCGGCCAAGGACGCCGACGCCGCCATCGCCGGCGCCCGCCAGAATGTCGCGCGCGCCGCGGCGGATCTGCGCGCGGCCGAAGCGGCGCAGGCGAGCGCCAAGAGCAAGGCGGAAGCGGCGGCCAAGAGCTTCGAGACGGCGCGCACCGCCGCCGAGCGGCCGGCGGTCGCCTCGGCGACGCCCGAAACAGCGCCGGTGAGCGACGGCAAGGCCGAGGCCGCCAAGGAGGCGGCGGCGGTGGCCAAGACCTCCGCCGAGGCCGCGCTCGCCGAGGCGACGACGCAGCTCGACGCCGCCAAGGCCGCCTCGGCCGCCCGAGCCGCCGAATTCTCGGACGCCGTGCGGCGCTCGAAGGAGGCGACCCTCGCCGTCGCCGCCGCCAGCAAGGCGGAAAAGGATGCGCGGCTGCGCACCACGCCGATCTCGGTTCTGGTCAGCAAGAAGGACCGCAAGGTCTATGTGCGCCAGGGGCTGACGCCGCTGTTCGAGGCGCCGGCGACGATTCGCGACCCGGAGATGGCGCTGGGCTCGCATCTCTTCATCGCCACGGCGACGGAGAATGGCGGCAAGGATCTGAAATGGTCGGTGGTCTCGTTGCCGGCGCGCTACGCCGAGGCGCGCAGCGAGCGCCGCAAGAAGGGGCTGGTCGAGGAGCGCTCAATATCGCGCGGCCCGGCGTCGAGTCCCGCCGAGGCGCTGGACCGCATCGAGATCGCGCAGGACGTCCGCGACCGCATCGCCGAGCGCCTGTGGCTCGGCGGCTCGCTGATCGTCTCCGATCAGCCGCCGAGCGTCGAGACCGGCGCCGTCGGCACGGATCTGACGGTGAAGCTGCGATGACCTCATTGCATCCCGCGAGTCCGGCTCGGGCTCGCGGGACGGCTATGCGGCACGCTGATTGCTTCGTTCTGCTCGGCCGAGGACCGGCCTTCCGAACTCACCAGCATGAGCAGAAAAATCGATGGAAAAGACGTTCATCCGTGAGACCTCCGACGGCCGCAAGGTCGAGGTCATTGGTCCTTTCGTCTGCATCGACGGCCAGCCGGTCGCCGAGGGCGTCGTCGAGGTCAAGGATCATCCCAACAAGCGCGCCATTCTGCATACGCTCCCCAACGCCGCCTTCATGGCCGGGCCCGTCGTGCTGACGGCCGAGGAGGCCTCGGTGGTGCGTGGCGCGCTGTTGATGGCCAAGCCTTCGCCGACCGATCCGGTCGCGATCAACGACCAGCTGCGCAAGGCCGTCAACGCCCGCAATCGCGAGGCCGGCATCGAGTGAGCGGGGCGCCTGCTCAATAATCGACGGCGACGAGATAGAGCCCATGCGGCGGGGCGACCTGGCCGCAGCGGGCGCGCTCTCGCGCCTCGAGCGCCGCGCGAAGATCGGCGGCGCTCCAGCGGCCGGAGCCGACATGCTCCAGCGAGCCGGCCAGCGAGCGCACCTGATTGTGCAGAAAGGACCGCGCCGAGGTCGTGATCTCGATCAGCGAGCCCTCGCGGCGCACGTCGAGCCGCTCCAGCGTGCGGATCGGCGATTCGGCCTGGCATTCGGTCGAGCGGAAGGTCGTGAAGTCGTGGCGGCCGACCAGAAGCTGCGCCGCCGCATGCATCGCCGCGGCGTCGAGCGGGCGCTTCACATGCCACATGCGGCCGCGCTGCAGCGTCAAAGGCGCGCGGCGATTGTCGATGATGTAGCGATAGTGACGGCGCACCGCCGAAAAACGCGCCTCGAAGCCCTCGGCGACGCCGCGCGCCTCCAGCACGGCGATCGGGTCGGGACGCAGATGGGCGTTGATCGCGTCGCGCAGCCGGTCGGCGCGCCAGTCGCGCGTCAGATCGACATGGGCGACCTGTCCGAGCGCATGCACGCCGGCGTCGGTGCGGCCCGCTCCATGCACGACGCGCCGCGCGCCGCTCTCGAGCGCCGCGACCGCCTCCTCGAGCCGCTGCTGGATCGAGACGCCATTCTCCTGGCGCTGCCAGCCGACGAACGGGCCGCCGTCATATTCGATGATGAGCGCGAAGCGGGGCATTGAGCAGGGGGAGCTGGAAGAGAGAGGCCGGCGTCGGCCTCTCTCGAATGTCGTGAATGCGTCAGCCGGCTTTGATCTCGGCTTTGGCGGTCTCCAGCAATTCGTCGAGCGTGCGGCGAATCTGATGGTCCGACTGCGCGACGCCCGCCGCCTCGAAATCGGCCTTCACCTTGGCGAAGACCAGCTCCGTCGCATCGGCAGAGGCCTCTGCGGCGACGAGCGCCGCGGCGTAGCTCTCGGCCTCGGCGGCGCTCTTGCCGAGCTGCTCGGCCGCCCACAAGCCGAACAGCTTGTTGCGCCGGGCCTCGGCGCGGAATTGCAGCTCCTGCTCGTGAACGAAGCGCTTCTCGAAGGATTCCTCACGCTTATCGAACGTGCTCATCTGGACCTCGACTGTTTCGGCCGCCTCGCGAGAAGCGCTCGCGAGGCATGCGCCCTATATTCGGATTTAGGGTGGAATGCTAATGACGTTCACCCCGATTGATAAAAATTCAGTCAAGTTGTAACCGCTCGCCGATTCGGCTAGACTCCCGTCGCGGGTTGTAACCGCCGCCGGAAAGGGATAGGACCCCGTTCCATCCGCGGCCGCTGCGAACGCCGCTCCGGGTCGACGTCCTACCGCCGCAAGGCGGGCCGGCGACGCCGCCGAGAGCCGAACCGAGGGAGCCACGGCCCGACAGATGGACTTTCTCAAGCCCCGGTTGATCCCCATGAACCGCCGTCGCCGCATTTACGAGGGCAAGGCCAAGGTCCTCTATGAGGGGCCCGAGCCCGGAACCTTGATCCAGCACTTCAAGGACGACGCCACCGCCTTCAACGCCAAGAAGCACGAGGTGATCGACGGGAAGGGCGTGCTCAACAACCGCATCTCGGAATTCATCTTCCAGCATCTCAACGACATCGGCGTGCCGACGCATTTCATCCGCCGGCTCAATATGCGCGAGCAGCTGATTCGTGAGGTCGAGATCGTTCCGCTCGAGGTGGTGGTGCGCAATGTCGCCGCCGGCTCGCTGTCGAAGCGCCTCGGCATGGAGGAAGGCACGCAGCTGCCGCGCTCCATCATCGAGTTCTATTACAAGAACGACGCGCTCGACGATCCGATGGTCTCCGAGGAGCATATCACCGCCTTCGGCTGGGCGACTCCGCAGGAGATCGACGACATCATGGCGCTGGCCATTCGCGTCAACGACTTCCTCTCCGGCCTCTTCCTCGGCGTCGGCATTCGCCTCGTCGACTTCAAAATGGAATGCGGACGACTCTGGGAAGGCGACATGATGCGCATCGTCGTCGCCGACGAGATTTCTCCCGATTCTTGCCGGCTGTGGGACATCAAGTCCAACGACAAGCTGGACAAGGACCGCTTCCGCCGCGACATGGGCGGCCTCGTCGAGGCCTATACGGAAGTGGCGCGCCGCCTCGGCATTCTGCAAGAGAACGAGGCGCCGCGCCCGAGCCAGCCCAAGCTGGTACAATAAAAGGCGGAAAGATCGAGCGCGCTTCCTTCTCCCGCTTGCGGGAGAAGGTGGCCTCGCGAAGCGAGGTCGGATGAGGGCGCCTCGGGTTTAGTGGATTGCTTCACCGAAATTGACGGGAGCCTGAAGGCCCGCGGTCAAAGCGCGGATTTGCGAGCCTTCAGGCTCGCTTCCGCATTCACCGCGCAAAATCGCAACGCATCCTCATCCGACCCGACTTCGTCGGGCCACCTTCTCCCGCCAAAGCGGGAGAAGGAGCGCGCTAACAGGCTCCGTTTGCGGATTATTGCGCGGCGAGCTTGATCTCGGGATAGGTACAGCGCTCGCGGCTCTCGGGATCGACGTGGAGATGCTGCGGCGGCTCGACGAAGGCGATGCCGAGCGTGTTCCAGACATCGACCATCGCTTCGACCAGCGTGACGATATGCTCGCCCGTATGGCAGGGCGTCGGCGTGATGCGCAGACGCTCCGTCCCGCGTGCGACCGTCGGATAATTGATCGGCTGAATATAGATGCCGTGCCGCTCGAGCAGCATGTCGCTCGCGGCCTTGCACAGCTCCGCCTCGCGCACCATCACCGGCACGATATGCGAGCCGTTCTCCAGCACCGGCAGGCCCGCGGCGCCGAGCGCGTGCTTGGTGATATGGGTGGCGCGCTGATGCGCGGCGCGCAGATCGGGGCGCGTCTTCAAGAGGCGCACAGCGGCGGTCGCCGCCGCGGCGACCGCCGGCGGCAGAGCTGTGGTGAAGATGAAGGACGCCGCATAGCTGCGGATCGCGTCGATGATGACGCGATCGCCGGCGATATAGCCGCCGAGCGTGCCGAAGCCCTTGGCCAGCGTGCCCTCGATCACATCGATACGGTCCATCACGCCGGCCTGCTCGCAAACGCCGCCGCCGCGCGCGCCATACATGCCGACCGCATGAACCTCGTCGATATAGGTCATCGCGCCATAACGCTCGGCGAGCGCGGCGATCTCGGCGACCGGCGCGATATTGCCGTTCATCGAATAGAGGCTCTCGAAGACGATGAGCTTGGGCCGCGCGCCGGCCGCGGCGAGCAGCTCCTCGAGATGGCCGAGGTCGTTGTGGCGGAAGATCTTGCGCTCGGCGCGCGAGCGCTTGACGCCCTCGATCATCGAATTGTGATTGGAGGCGTCGGAGAGGATGAGACAGTCGGGCAGAAGATCGGCGATCGTGGAGATCGCCGCGAGATTGGAAATCCATCCCGAGGTGAAGACGAGCGCCGCCTCCTTGCCGTGCAGGTCGGCGAGCTCGCTCTCCAGCTCGACGATCGCATGGCTGGTGCCGGAGATGTTGCGCGTGCCGCCCGAGCCGGCGCCGACGCGCGCGGCGGTGTCGACCATAGCGGCGATCACCTCGGGGTGCTGGCCCATGCCGAGATAATCATTGGAGCACCAGATCGTCACATCCTGCGTCGTGCCGTCGTCCCGGTGCCAGAGCGCGCGCGGGAAGCATTCGACGCAGCGTTCGAGATGGGCGAAGACTCGGTAACGGCGCTCGTCCTGGAGACGTGTGATCGCCGTCTCGAAAAAGCGCCGGTAATCCATGTGACAGTCCTTCATGCCGCTGTACGGGGAGACTAGGAACTCTCGCCCCTCGCGGTTTCAGCGCTATCGCCGCGCTGCTTCCGCTTTGTGCGTTTTGCTACATAAACCATCCGCCTCGGCTTGGCGAGGGGCAGATCGTCGCGCCGAGCAGAAGTCACGAAACGGCCGCAAATCTCCGCGGCGCCGCGGCGCCCGTGCTGCGCCGCGGCATAAATCATGCCGGCGCGCGCGCTGAGAGCGGGAGGCGCGCTTCGAGCGCCGCGCCGCGCGGCTCGGCGGGGCGAAACGTCAAACGCCCGCCGAGCGCCGCGACGCGCTCGCCCATTCCACGCAAACCCATGCCGCGCAGGCCCATGCCCTGCTGCGCCGCAGCGTCGAGGCCGGCGCCGTCGTCGCGGACAGCGATGCGCAATTCCGGCCGCCCGTCCGACATTTGCGTCTCGACCGTCACATCGACGCGCGTCGCGCGCGCATGGCGGAACACATTGGTCAGCCCTTCCTGCGCGATGCGATAGGCGGTGAGCGCCGTCGTCTCGTCGAGCGCCGCGTCGGCGCGGCAGAGGAGGTGGATCGCCACCTCGGGACGTCGCTCCCGCCAGCCGCTCGCCAGCGCCTCCAGCGCGCCGGCGAGGCCCAGCTCCTCGAGCGCCGCCGGCCGCAGCCGCGCGAGAATGCGCCGGTTGACCTGCTGCAGCGCCGCGATCTGCTCTTCGATGCGCGCGCAATCGGCGCGGCGGTCGTCGTCGAGCCGGCGGGCGAGGGCGCAGAGGCCGGCGCGAATGGCGAAGAGGAAGGGACCGATCTCGTCGTGGAGGTCGCGGGCGATGTCGCGCCTTTCCTCGTCCTGCACGTGGAGAAGGCGGTCGATCAGCGCGCGATTCTCCTCGTCGAGCCGGGCGAGCGTTTCGGCGAGCTGCTCGACGCGCTCGGCGATGGCGACGAATTCCGGCGCGCCGCCGACGGGAACACGCAGCGAGCGCTCGCCGACGCGCAGCCGCTCCAGCGCCTCGCCGAGCGCCGAGACCGGCGACAGCGCCCGTCCCACCGCCAGCGACACGATGGCGAAGCCGGCGAGCGCGAGGCCGAGCGCGCCGAGCGCCAGCGCCGCGACCTCGCTCCAAATCTCGTCGATCTCGTCGCCGGGGTCGGCGGCGAGGACGAGCTCGCCGTCCGGCCGCCCCCGCCCGAGCGTCATGCGGGTGACGCTCGGCGGCGCAGCGACGAGAGCTGCGAACCAGGCCGGCGCGCGCCGCGGCTGCTCCGCCGTCGCGGGAGCGCCCGCGTCCGCCATGTAGATGCGGATATGGCGCAGCTGCTCGACCTCCGCCAACAGGCGGCGCAGCGCGGCGACGGGGTCCTCGGACTCCTGGAGGCTCGCGAGCGCCGTGCCGGCGAACTCCCGCGCCAGCCGCGCAGTGCTGTCGGATTCGGCGCGCACGCGCTGGGCGGCGTGCAGCATCAGCAGGCCAACGCCGACGCAAAGGCCCGCGGCGAGCGCGGCGCCGAGCAGAGCGAGGAGGCGGGCGCGGAGCGAAAGAGAGCGGAACATCGGCCGCGAGCTTTACAAGCTGCGCCGCTTTTCCGTAAGGGACGATCCGTCCCGGCGCTCGCGATCGACGCGCCCAAAGGAGGCGGCTCGCCGTCATGCGCGTTTTGATCGTCGACGATCATCCGATCATCGTCTCCGGCTGCGCCGCCATTCTCGCGGCCGAGGGCGACATCGAATCGCGCGACGCCGGCGACGCCGACAGCGGCCTCGCCGCCTTTCTCGATTGGCGGCCCGATGTGACCGTCGTCGACATCAATCTGCCCGGCGCCTCCGGCTTCGAGCTGACGCGGCGCATTCTGCGGCATGACGCCCAGGCGCGCGTCGTCGTGTTCTCGATGAACGATGACCCGATCTTCGCGGCGCGCGCGATCGAGGCCGGGGCGCGCGGCTATGTCGCCAAGAACGACGATCCCTTTCTGCTGCTGAAGGCGCTGCGCGAGGTCGCCGCCGGCGGCCTGTTCCTGATGCCGCGCATGGCCAATCGACTGGCCTTCGACAAGACGCTCGCCGATCCGCTCGCGGGCTTGAGCGCGCGCGAGCTGGAGATTTTGCGCATGCTGGGCAAGGGGCTCAGCCTGAGCGAGATCGCCGAGGCGGCGCATGTCTCCTATAAGACCATCGCCAACAGCTGCTCGCTCTTGAAGCGCAAGCTCGGCGCGCGCACGCCGATGGATCTGGTCCGCATCGCGATCGAGCAGCGGCTCTCGTGAGCGTTCATTCCGGCGCGACCTTGCGGCAGATGTCGACGATGGTTCGGCGCAGCCAGGCGTGGGCGGGTTCCTTGTCCTGCAGCGAATGCCACACCATCAACAGGTCATAGGTCGGGAACTCGATCGGAATCGGCACGATCTCGAGCGGCGCGATCCGCACGAAATGCTCGGCGATGCGCAGCGGCAGCGAGAACACGAGATCGGTATTGGCGACGATCCACGGAGCCGAGAGGAAATTGGGCACGACCAGCGAGACCTTTCTCGCGAGGCCGCGCGCCTCCAGCCAATCGTCGATGAGGCCGGTGCCGGCCTCGCGCCGCGACATCAGCATGTGCTTGGCGGCGATGAAGCGCTCGAGCGAGACCTCGCCGTGGGAAAAATCCGGATGTCCGCGCCGCACCAGCGAGACGATGCGGTCCGTGTAGAGGCGCTCGCGGTTCAGATAGGGCGCCTGATCGAGGATCACGTCGAAGCCGATGACGAGATCGACATCCGCCGCCTCGGCCGCCTGACCCAGCGAGCCCTGCGTCTGCACGAGATGAATCTCGATATTGGGCGCTTCCAGTCCGACGACCTGCATCAGCGGCGGCAGCAGGCAGAACTCCACATAATCATTGGTGGCGATGGTGAAGCGGCGCTGCGTCGTCGCCGGCGAGAACTCCTTGGAGCTGCGCAGCACCTGCTCGACCTCGGCGAGCAGCGCCGCTATGGGCTCGACCAGCGAGAGCGCGCGCGGCGTCGGCCGCATGCCCTGCGGCGTTTTGACCAGCACCGGATCGTCGAGCTGCTGGCGCAAGCGCTGCAGCACATGGCTCATCGCCGACTGGCTGATGAACATCTTCTGCGCGGCGCGCGAGACGCTGCGCTCCTCGAGCAGAAAATTGAACGCCACCAGCAGATTGAGATCGAAATTGCGCAGCTCGGTCATGTCGCTCCACCATTGTCCGCGAGGCTGGAGCGCTATCCGATCCAATCGGATCGGATAGCGCTCCAGCAGTCTTTCGTTCGAGCGAATTCTGATCGATCGAACAATTCCGTTCGATCGGAAAGCGCTCTAGGCTCGCGCGTCCGCATGGCGCCAGAACGACAGACGCCGGGCCACTGAAAAGTTTCGATAGCCCAATGAAAACTATGCATTTTACGCAGCGATGAGACGACCTTACCCCTTCTCGGGCGCTTCTTGGAAGAGGCGCGCAGCCCTCTTGAAGGCAACGAGGAGAGAAACATGAGTCTCACGACAGAAGCCGCCGGCCGGGCGAAAGCGGCGGACGACGCCGAGGTCATCGTCGATATGAAGCCCTTATGGATGGGCGCGGCCGCGCTCTGCACCTTCTATCTGATCGTGCGCATCTATGAGCAGATCTATGGCTGGCGCGCCGGCCTCGATTCCTTTGCGCCCGAGTTCCAGACCTATTGGCTCTCGATCCTGTGGACCGAGATCCCGCTGGAGCTCGTCAGCGGCCTCGCTCTCGCCGGCTGGCTGTGGAAGACGCGCGTGCGCGACATGTCCGCCGTGACGCCGCGCCAGGAGATGCGGGCGCTCGTCGACAATGTCAAATGGCTGACGATCTACGCCATCGCCATCTATTGGGGCGCGAGCTTCTTCACCGAGCAGGATGGCACCTGGCACATGACGGTGATCCGCGACACCGACTTCACGCCGTCGCACATCATCGAGTTCTATATGAGCTATCCGATCTACTCGATCATGGCGGTCGGCGCCTTCTTCCACGCCAAGACGCGCATCCCCTATTTCGCCAAGGGCTATTCGCTGGCCTATCTCATCGTCGCCATCGGCCCCTTCATGATCATTCCGAATGTCGGCCTCAACGAATGGGGGCATACCTTCTGGTTCATGGAGGAGCTGTTCGTCGCGCCGCTGCACTGGGGCTTCGTGTTCTTCGGCTGGATGGCGCTCGGCGTGTTCGGCGTCGTGCTGCAACTCTTGATGCGCATCAAGGCGCTGCTCGGTGAGGACGGCGTGCAGGCTGTCATCGGCTGACGCTCCGATACCCCGATTGCTCCCAGGGTTTCGAGAGCCGAGTCGTCCTTCCGGAGAGACGCCGGAAGGACGATGACCGCGCGCCGGCTCGGCGCCGCGTCAGGGATGAAACCAGAGTCCTGGACGCCAATTCCAGCGCCCGCTCTCCCAACCCCAATGCCCGCGCACCCAGAAATGCGCCGGCGAGGGACGTGGCGGCGGCGCTTCCATCATGGCCGCCGGCATCGCCGGCACGACGCCTTCGACATAATGTCCCCGCGCCCAGAACCATTCATTGCCGCGCCAGACCCAGTGGCCGGGAACCCAGGCGACGCCGACGCGCGGGGGTGGGGGCGCCGCCTCGGCGAGCGGCGCCGGCATCGCTCGCTCGACGAGCACGGCTTGCGCCTGCGCGACTCCCGCGGCGCTCGAAGCGACGATGGCCGCCGCGAGCGAGAGCCCGACGACCCATCTCCTATAATGCAACATGATCTGCTCTCCGGTAATCTCGGTTGTCCGACGCACTCGACCGTTGCGACGAACGGTTCGTAATAAAGCGGGGCTCGACTGAACCGTCGATGAACCGCTTCGCTTCGGGTAGGCGCCGCCGCGCCGGCGATCTCTTTCGCAACCGCGAGAGAATCCGGCGCCCGAGATTTGAACAACATCGAAAAATTCGTTATTTTACAGATATTAGGAAGTCGCAGCGGCGTCTTGACACGAACTGGCGCTGCCCATATGTTGCGCGCGGCTCGAACGAGTTGGCCGCACGGCCTGTTTCGCATCGCGTCGAATTCCCTTCCGTCGCCCCTGTCCGGGCGTTTCTCGGCGATCATCTATGAAGCTCGCGCATATGCTGGACCGCGCGGGGAGATAGCCGATGAGAGACGCCGAGAAAAATGTGAGCGACGCCGAGCTTCGCGCCCGTCTGGAGCAGCTCCAGGCCGCGTTGCGCAAGCAGGAGGAGGATCGACGCGAGCAGACGTCCGGCGGCGGCTTGCAGATCGGCGGGTCGTTCGGGCGGGCGATGAGCGTCGGCTTCACCGTCCTTTCGGAATTCGTGGCGGCGATCCTCGTCGGCGCGCTCATCGGCTGGCAGGCGGACGTCTGGCTCGGCACGAAGCCGTGGTTGCTGGTCCTGTTCCTGGGGCTCGGAGTCGCGGCGGGGTTCTGGAATGTGTTTCGTCTCTCGCCGCCGAAAGGGGCGGGGGGCGGCGGGTGACAACAGGCGGGCCGACTCCTTCGGCTCCGCGGAGACGAAGGGCCGGACGCACGTCCGGGACAGGCGATGAATCCTATCGAGCAGTTCGAGCTCCAACGCATTGCGCCGTATTACATCGGCGGCGTCGACGTCTCCTTCACCAATTCCGCTCTCTATATGCTGCTCGCGGCGCTCGCGGCCATTCTGCTGACGATGGTCGCCACCTCCAAACGCGCGCTGGTGCCGGGTCGCGGCCAGGCGGCGGCCGAGGCGCTCTATGAATTCGTCGCCAACACCGTGCGGCAGACCGCGGGCAAGGAGGGGATGCGCTTCTTCCCCTTCGTGTTCACGCTGTTCACCTTCATCCTGATGTCGAATCTGATCGGCCTCGTTCCCTATACCTTCTCGCTGTCGAGCCAGATCGTCATCACTTTCGCCTTCGCGGCCGTCGTCATCACGCTCGTCGTGCTCTATGGGCTCTATCGCCACGGATTCGGCTTCCTGAAGCTGTTCGTGCCGCATGGCGTGCCGGCGCCGGTGCTGGTGGTGCTGATCCCGATCGAGATCATCTCCTTCCTGTCGCGGCCGATCTCGCTGTCGGTTCGTCTCTTCGCCAATATTCTCGCGGGCCATATCACGCTCGCCGTGTTCGGCGGCTTCGCGGTGATGCTGATCGGCGCGGGCGCGTGGTCGGTGCTGTCGCCCATTCCGGTGCTGGCGGTCGTCGCCATGTATGCGCTGGAGCTGCTGGTCAATTGTCTTCAGGCGTTCGTCTTCGCCGTCCTCACTTGCGTCTATCTCAACGACGCGATTCACCCGGGCCACTGATAAATATCCAACAATAAATGGTCGCCCTCAAAAGAGCAGGAGTTCTACAATGGCTGATGCGTCTTCCTTCCAGCTGATCGGCGCGGGCCTCGCCGCCATCGGCACGGGCGCCGCCGCGATCGGCGTCGGCATCATCTTCGGCAATTTCGTGAACGGCGCGCTGCGCAATCCGTCGGCCGCCGCCGGCCAGTTCACCAACGCCATCATCGGCGCGGCGCTCGCCGAAGGTCTCGGCATCTTCGCGTTCCTGATCGCGATCCTGCTCTACCTGAAGTAATCGCATACGAAGGCCCGGCCGCAACGACCGGGCCTTCGTTCCGTCCGCGCAGATCGACACAAGTTTCGGAGCCGACATGGCGAATATCGTTCTCGCCGCCGCCGAGGAAGCGGCGCACGAATCCCCGGCGCATGGCGCCACGCAGGGAACCGTCGAGCATCACGGCGGGGGCGACTTTCCGCCGTTCGACGTCAATAATTTCGCCCCGCAGCTGGTGTGGCTCGCGCTGATCTTCGGCCTGCTCTATGTGCTGATGTCGCGCATCGCTTTGCCGCGCATCGGCTCGATCCTCAGCGACCGCGAGAGCCGCATCGAGAGCAACCTCTCCGCCTCGCGCGAGCTGCAGACGAAGGCGCAGGCCGCCGCCGCCGAGCATGACGAGACCTTGCGCGCCACCAAGGCCCAGGCGCAGGCGATCGGCCGCGACGCGCAGCAGCAGGCCGCCAGCGAGACGCAGACGCGTCGCTCCGCGCAGGAGGCCGAATTCGCCAAGAAGCTGGCCGAGGCCGACGCGCAGATCTCCGCCGCCAAGGCGCAGGCTCTGTCGCATGTCGAAGAGATCGCCACCGAGGCGGCGGGATCGATCCTCGAGAAGCTGACCGGCGCGCGCATCGCCGCCGATACGCTGCGCGGCGAGTTCCAGATCATCAAGGCGAGCTGAGGAAAGTCTTAACCCATGCATTTCGACGCTGAACTCTTCGTCGCCGTCGGTTTCGGCATTTTCGTCGTCGTGCTCTTCTGGGTCGGCGCGCATAGGAAGCTGGGAGCCGCGCTCGATTCGCGCGTGCATCGCATCAAGAGCGAGCTCGCCGAGGCCGAGCGCCTGCGCTCGGAGGCGGAGATCCTGCTCGCCTCCTTCGAGAAGAAGCGCGAGGAGGCCGAGGCCGAAGCCAAGGCCATCGTCGCTCAGGCGAAGAGCGAGGCCGAGATGCTCGCTCAGGAAGCGCGCCAGCGCCTCGAGGAATTCGTGACTCGTCGCACCAAGCAGGTCGAGGACAAGATCGCCCAGGCCGAGGCTCAGGCCGCCGCCGAGGTGCGCGCCAGCGCCGCCGAAGCCGCGGTGAAGATCGCCGAGGCCGTGCTCCGCAAGGGCGTCGCCGGGACGGATTTCGTCTCCGCCGGCATCAAGGATGTGAAGTCGCTGGCGCATTGAGCGGGTTTCGCCTTCTCCCGCGCTCCTGGCGGGGGAAGGCCTACGACCAATCGGGGGAGCGTCATTGCGAGGAGCGAAGCGACGAAGGAAAATCAGAGCCGCCGCGAAATATCGGAAGATGTCGCCTCACGGCTCTGGATTGCTTCGCTTCGCTCGCAATGACGAACCTTTCGCTGGGATGCATCAAGAGATATTTTCGCTTGGTTCAAATGCATGAAGGCCCCGGAGCGCTGAGGCTCGCGGGGCCGGATATTTTCGCCTGTAGCGAAAAGTCTGGGAAGCTCCAGAAGGGATTTACGGAGAGCGTTGCGCTTGGCCTTCGCGTGTAGCTCTCCGTCGGATATCAGGAATTTGGCGTGCTCCGAAATCAGCGCTCGATTTCTTCGCTGCGCCTTCGACCTCCAGTGAGGTCAATCGTTCTGACCCGGTGGCGTCATGCTCCTCTCGCAAGTTTCGCATGATATCGACCGGCGTGATTGCTCGCGTCGATCCGCACCATCGCGTTCCCCCGAGGTCCCGCTCGGTCGGGTCTCCGCGAGGCCGGCGTCATTCGCCTTACACCCCGCGGCCCGTTCAGTCGCGATAGGTGAATGCTGATCCCGATTCGTGAATTCGTCAAGCGGCTTTCGAGAGAGCGCGGCGCGGCGTCTCATCCGCCCTCCTTCGTTGGGCCGGAGGGCTCACAAAGGCTTTTCTTCCGCGGCGCGCCGCGCTAGCGAAGACGACGCCGCCGCGCGAAGACGCGGCGATCCGAGGGGGAACGCATGAGCAACGACGAAGGCGATTATCGCTATTTTCTCACCTACAGCGGCGTCAGCCTGCCGCTCAATCTGGTGTCGCCGCTCGCGGCGAACGACCTCAATAACCGCAACACCTATTTCCGGGCGCGCTATGATGACGCCGACCGGCTGCTGTTGGCCGAAAAGCTCGTCTATGGCGAGGTCGAGCTCAGCCACGCCTATGAATATCGGGCGGAGGGCGGGCTCGCCCGCGCGGTGATCGTGCTCGGCGAAGATGAGACCGAGGTCCTGTTCGACGAGAACGGCAAGCAAATGAGAGCGTGACGATTCGGGCGGACCGGCGCTCGGCCGGCTTCGGCCACATAGCGGGCAACCTTCCACGAAAGAGGATTTCATGCCGCTCTATGCCTATAGCTGCGATTCCTGTGGACATGGCTTCGAGACGCTTGTGCGCTCCGACGACGTTCCGCAATGCCCCGCCTGCGGCGGCGCCGATTTGACGCGCCAGCTGTCCGTGATCGCCAAGCCCGCTTCCGGCGGAGGCGCTATGGCCGAGGCGCCTTGCGCGTCAATGGACGGGCCTGGGGGCTGCGGCGCCGGCTGCCCGGCCTTTTCCGATTGCGGCTGACCGCCGCGCTCTTGGCGCGCGCAGTCGGCAACATCGCCCGATCGGGCAGGAGCCGCGGCCGCGCCAAGCGGAAATTCCGGGGCTTCCGCGATTTCGGCTGTTGACTTCGACGAAGAGAGTGAGATTCTTTTACTCGCACTGATCCGCCGCCGAGGGGCTCCTTCGGGGCGCGAGCGGCTTTTGCCGCTCGCTCGACGGCGATCCTCCCGGCTCGTCTCGCCACTTCCACCGGTTTCGTCACGTCCCACCGGTTTCGTCAAAGGAGAACATCCATTCGCCGTCCAATGAAGAGCACCGCGGCCCCGCAAAAGGAAGGCCCGCGCATCAACAGGGAGATTCGCGCGCGCGATGTGCAATTGATCGACGCCGAAGGCAAGAATCACGGAGCGATCCCGCTTCTGGACGCGCTGTCGCGCGCCGAGGCGGCGGGCCTCGATCTCGTCGAGATTGCGCCCAACTCCGAGCCCCCGGTCTGTAAACTCCTCGATTATGGAAAATTTCGATTTCTCGAGCAGAAAAAGGCCGCCGAGGCCCGAAAGAAGCAGAAAATCGTCGAGGTCAAGGAGATCAAGCTGCGTCCCGGCATCGACGAGCACGACTATGAAGTGAAGATGAAGGCGGTTCAGCGCTTCTTCGAGGAAGGAGACAAGGTCAAGGTCACCTTGCGCTTCCGCGGCCGCGAGATCGCCCATCAAGATATCGGCTATCGCCTCATGACGCGCGTCAAGGCGGAGACGGCCAATATCGCCAAGGTCGAGCTCGAACCCTCGATGGAAGGGCGCCAGATGATCATGGTGCTCGCGCCGCGGTGAGCCT
The DNA here is from genome assembly GCF_002752655.1 of Methylosinus trichosporium OB3b. NCBI lineage: Bacteria > Pseudomonadati > Pseudomonadota > Alphaproteobacteria > Hyphomicrobiales > Methylocystaceae > Methylosinus > Methylosinus trichosporium. The sequence continues at coordinate 4,078,496 of NZ_CP023737.1, forward strand.
CGTTTCGAGAAGGTCTCGGTACGCACTTGCCGAGACCTCATGTTTCGGCTTTGTTGCTTTCATGTCCAGACCGCTTCTTCGCGCCATCGGATTCGGCTCGGGCCTCGCGACGGCTTTCGCTCTCTCCGGCGCCCGCGCGCAGCTCGCCCTGCCGGGAGCGATCGCGCCTGCGCCTGCGGGCTCCGTCGCTGCGCCGATGGAGGGTGGAAAGTCGCGTCCGCGCGCCGCCGCCTCCGGGCCGGTCGCTCCCATCGCGCCCAAGCCGCCGAGCGAGGACACGATTGTCGGCCACGCGCTCTATCTCGACGGCACGCGCAGCGCCATCGAGCTGCAGCGGCAGGGCGAGGGGCTCGAGGTCGTCCGCCTCGCGCTCACCGGCGATCGCCTATCGCGATCGGGGGAGGCCTGCCGCATAGAGGTCGTCGAGCGCTTGCGGCTCACCATGCGGAGCACGCAGAGCGGCCTGCGCCGCTACGAGGTGGACTTTCCGGCCTGCCCTTTCACTTTCGACGCGCTGGACGGCGCGATCCTGGTGAGCAACGACGGCAAGGCCTGCGTGCTGAAACAGGCGGATTGCCGCGCCGATCCCAATGGACTGTGGGGCATGGGGGAGAACGAGCTCGACCCCAAGAAGGCGAAGGACATGCTGACGCTGCGGGCGCGCGTCGAGCAGAAGATGCGGAACGACTTCAAGGCGCTCTACGCCAAGATCAAATCCGATAAAGCCTCGCGCAAGGAGCTGGTGCGCGAGCAGGCCGGCTTTTCGGCGCGTCGCGAGGAGATTTGCCGCGCCTATGTCTCCGAAGCGGATTTCGGCTATTGCGCGCTGCGAGTGACCGAGGCGCGCGCGCTCATTCTCGCCTCGCAACTGGCGGACAGCTTCAAGACCGCGGAGACCGGCGGCAAGAAGAAGCGGTGATCTCTCCAGGCGATCGGGTGAAGGATAGATCCCCTAACCCGCGTCTCGAGGAGCCGCCCGTAGGCGGCGTCTCGAAGGACGGCCGCGGAACGCAATCAAAGGTTTTGTCGCCGTTGCCGTCCTCCGAGACGCCCGCTTTGCGGACTCCTCAGAACGAGGATGGCAGGACTGTAGTCCTTTATGCGATCGCCTTGGTGATCTGTCACCCCCCCTTGCGCATCAGCATTCCTTTCGCCGGATCATAGGCGATGAGCGCGCCGGCGGCGAAGACCGTGGTGAAGGCGAGGACGAGGCCGAGCGAGTCCCAGGCGATCTTCTCGTAGAAGGAGAAGCGGATCAGCTCCACCGCATGAGTGAAGGGATTGGCCTGACAGATGCGGTAGAGCAGGGGGCTCGATTCCTGCACGCGCCACAACGGATAGAGCGCGGAAGAGGCGAAGAACATCGGGAAGATGACGAAATTCATCACCCCGGCGAAATTCTCGAGCTGCTTGATCGCCGACGACAGCAGCATGCCGAGCGCGCCGAACATCAGCCCCGAGAGAACGAGCGCCGGCAGCACGGTGAGATAGCCGAGCGGCGTCGGCGGCTCGATCTCCCAGAAATAGGCGATCAGCAGATAGGCGTAGACCTGCAGGATCGACACCGCGACGCCGGCGACGAGCTTCGACCCGAGGAGAAACCAGCGCGGGAAGGGCGAGACCAGCAGCGTGCGCATATTGCCCATCTCGCGGTCGTAGACCATCGACAGCGATGATTGCATGCCGTTGAACAGCTGGATCATCGCCATCAGCCCGGGCGTGATATAGACGTCATAGAGCACATAGGTCTCATAGGGCGGGATGATCGAGACGCCGAGCACCTGGCGAAAGCCAGCGGCGAAGATGAATAGCCAGACGAGCGGGCGCACCAGCGCCGAGACGAAGCGCTCGCGCTGATGCAGGAAACGCAGCGCCTCGCGCCAGACGATTCCGGCAAGACAGATCGCATATTGGCGGGCGGTGAAGCCGGTCGCTGTCGTCATAGGGACTCCGCTCGCTCGAGGGCGAGCCTGAAGGCTCGCGGTCCAATGCACGCTCTGGACTGCGAGCCGTCAGGCTCGCATTCGCGCCGCGCAGGCGTCACGCCGCGTCGCGCATCTTGGCGCCGGTCAGACGCTCGAAGGCCGCGCCGATGGTCTCAGTCCCGGTCGCGGCCATGATCGCCGCCGCCTTGTCGACGGCGAGCGTCTTGCCTTGATGCAGCACGACCACATCGTCGGTCGGCTCCACCTCGTCGATGAGATGCGTCGTCCACAGAACGGCGAGGTTGCGCTCGGCGACGAGCGCTCGCACATGGGCGAGGAGGTCGGCGCGGGCCTTGATGTCGAGGCCGACGGTCGGCTCGTCGAGCAGCAGCAGGCGCGGCTCGTGCAGCAGCGCGCGCAGGATCTCGACGCGCCGCATCTGCCCGCCGGAGAGATCGCGGGCCTTGTCGCCGGCGCGATCGGCGAGGCCGGCGCGCGCGAGCGCCGCGGCGCCGCGCCGCTTCGCCTCGCCCGGGCCGATCCCGTGCAAAGCGGCGTGATAGATAAAATTCTGCATCACGCTCAATTCGAGATCGAGCGTGCGCGCCTGGAACACGACGCCGAGCCGGCGCAGCGCCGCGCCGCTCTCGCGCGCGACATCATGGCCGAAGATCGAGATCGCGCCCTCGCGCGCCGCGTAGAGCCGCGTGATCAGCGAGAACAAAGTGCTCTTGCCGGCGCCATTGAGCCCGAGCAGCACGGTGAAGCTGCCCGGCGGGACGCAGAAGCTCACATCGTCGAGCGCGCGCCGCGCGCCATAAGAATGGCCGACATGCGCGATGTCGAGCGCCAGCGGCTCGGCGCTCATTTGGGCGCCACGGCGATGCCCCAGGGAAAGGCGCCGACAGGAATCGACTTCACCACCTTGAGGCTCGCAGTGTCGATGACCGAGACGTCATTGGAGACGCCATTGGCTGTCAGGAGATATTTTTCGTCCGGCGTGAAGGCGAGATGCCAGACGCGCTGGCCGACCAGCAGATATTTCTCGATTTTTTTCGTCGCTACGTCGATGACGGCGACGCGATTGGCCGGCCCCAGCGCGACATAGGCGCGCTTGCCGTCGCCGCTGAAGGAAATGCCGATCGGCTGGATCGCCTCCTTCGAGAGGCCGGGAATCTCGAAGCGGATTTTATCCGTGACCTTATGGCTCGCCGGATCGATCACCGAGACCGTGCCGCCGATCTCGGAGGAGACCCAGAGCTCCGAGCCGTCGGGCTTGAAGGCGGCGAAGCGCGGCCGCGCATCGACCAGCACATTGGCGATGATCTCCTTCGTCTGCGTGTCGATGAGATGCGCCATATTGGTGGTTTCGGAGGTGTTGACGATGACGCGCCCGTCCGGGCTCACCGCCATTCCCTCCGGCTCGACGCCGACCGGCACGTCGCCGACGCGCTTCTTCGTCTGCGTGTCGATCAGGGTGACGAGATTGTCGTTCTCGTTCGACACATAGACGGTCTTGCCGTCAGGGCTGAGGATCATCAGCTCCGGATCGGGGCCGGAGGGGAGATTGCCGGACACCTGCAAAGTCTTGGTGTCGATCACCTGAATGGTGTCGTCGTCGCCGGCGCAGACATAGAGCTCGGCGCCGTCCTTGGAGATCTCGACGCCGCGCGGCCGGCGGCCGACCTTCACCGTCTTCACCGCGGTCAGTTTGTCCGTGTCGATGACGGTGACGGAATTGCCCTTTTCGTTGGTGACATAAGCGAGAAATGCGTGGGCCGGGGAGGCGACGAGGGCCAGGGCGCAACATAAGACCAGCGCGCGTCCCTTCTCCCCGAAGAGGAGAAGGTGGCCCGGCGCAGCCGGGTCGGATGAGGGCCCCTCAGGACTGGCGAACGGATGGGCCCTCATCCGACTCCGCTTCGCGGGGCTGCCTTCTCCCGCGCGCGGGAGAAGGAAGAGAGCGTCGAGATTCCTCGTCTTCATCACGGCAGCCTGCATTTGGTTTCGGGCTTGTCGACGCCGAGCGTGTCGAGCTCGGTGGTCTGATGCAGAAAGCCCTCCTGCGGCGACACCGATACCGTCATGCGGCCATCCGTCAACAGAATAGGTTGGCGGAGCTGCAGGTTCCAGGGGCGCAGCGACAGGCGTACGCCCTTGAAGGCGGCGATCGAGAAGTCCGCGCCGGTGAGAAAGCCGCGCAGCGCCTTCGGCTCGGCGGAGCCGACGCGGGTCGCCGCCTCGCCGATCATGCGCGCGGCGAGCCAGGCTTGATGGTCGCGCCCGTTCATGCCGCGGCGGAACTGGCGGAAGAAGCGGTTCTGCAACTGCACCGCGCCCCATTGATCATGCGCGGCGTCCCAGCTCACGGGGCGCAGCCCGCCCGAGCCGGCGATGGGACGCGGGTCGAACGTGCGATAGGGCAGATAGGCGCCGAACACCTCGCTCTCGTCGGCGGCGATCAGCACGTCATAGGCGGGCGCGTTCTGCGTCAGCGGCGGAATGAGGCGCTGTGTCTGCACGCTGCCGGAATCAGAGCGCCGCCCGCCCTCCGTGTCGACATAGACGCGCTCGTCGACGATCTTCGCGCCGAATTTTTTCGCGCTGGCGCGGTATGCGGCGGCGAGGAACTCGTCGGCGGGATGCGAGCCCCTGATCAACAGCCAGCGCCGCCACTGCTTCCAGACGAGATATTGGGCGAGGCCGTCGGTGAGCATGGAGCGCGTCGGCGCCACATGGATCACATTGGCGCGGCAGGCCTCCTCGCGCAGCGAGTCGTCCGGCGCGGAGACATTGAAGAGCAGCGCGTCGCGCGGCTTCAGCGCGTCGGAAACGCGCAGCAGATCCTCGGCGGAAAGATCGGCGATGACGAGGCTCGCGCCCGCCTCGACGAGCCGCATCGCCGCGGCGACGGCGTCCTCGTCCGGCGCGAGCTTCGCGTCGAGAGCCTCGAAGCTCTGGCCGGTGAAGCGGCCGGTGGTGTTGTCGTCCTCGGCGCCGAGGCGCGCGCCGGCGAGCGTGTCGTCCTCGGCCGGGAGGTCGAGGATCGACAAGGTCTCGCTCGAATGCGTCTGCCGCAGCACGCCGAATGTGACGCGCAACGGCTCGGCGGCGGCGGGAACGACGAAGAGAGCGGCGATGAGCGCCCCGATTACGCGACTTCTGATCATGGCGCGAATCATACAGGAAAGCGCCGCCCCTTTGGAGGGCGTCAGCGCATCAGCTGCAGCAGCGCCTTCCCGGGCTTCGACTTCAGCTCCTTGGCGTCGAGCGTGCCCTCATTGTCCTTGTCCGCCTCTTTGAACAGCGCGGCGGCATAGGCGAGATATTCGTCCTTGGTGATGGTGCCGTCCTCGTCAGGATCGGCGGCGGAGAAGTCCTTCTTGCCGATGCGCTTGCCGATCTCCTTCTGGTCCAACGTCTTGTCGCTGTCCTTCTCGAGCTTGTCGAAGGTCGCCCCGGCGGCCTTGTCGACCTCGGCGAGGTCCAGCGTGCCGTCATTGTCGGTGTCGAAGGTCTTGATCGGCGAGGGCCCGGCTTGCGCCGAGAGCGTGACGCCGGCCATTCCGAGGCCGGCGCAGAGAGCGGCGGCGATGAGCTTACGATTCATGATCCGTCTCCAGCAAAGGCGTATCGCGCCGAGCGCCCCGGCGTCCGATTCGGGATATATAGGCAATTCGATCCCATCCCACAAATGTGGCGGGACGCGAGCGTTCGCTTCAGCGACGCATGAGGGATATCGCCAGCAGGACGGTGAGCGCCAGACTGAGGCCCTGCCAGAACAGTAGCGGATTGCGGGCATAGAGTGGCGCGGGACGCGGCGGCGGGGGCATGCGCGCCGCGCCATTCTCGAGCTCGAAGGCGAATTCCAGCACATCGCCATAGCGCTCGCGCGGATCGACGGCGACGGCGCGACGCAGCGCGGCGTCGAGCCAGGCAGGAAGATCGGGACGCCGCGCCGACAAGGGCTTCGGCCGGCCGAAGCGCGGTCGGCTGAACGGCTCGACCTCGCCGTAGGGATAGGCGCCGCAGAACATGCGGTAGACCGAAACGCCGAGCGCATAGAGGTCCGAGGCTTCGTCGCCGGCGGCGCCGGCCAGCAGCTCCGGAGCCATGTAGCTCGCCGTGCCGGGCGCGTCCACGAGCGCGAAATCCTCGAGATCGGGCGCGCGGCAGACGCCGAGATCGACGAGCCGCAGCCCGCCGCCGGCGACGAGGATCACATTGTCGGGCTTCACATCGCGATGGATGATCCCGCAGCGATGCAGCGCCGCGAGCCCGCGCGCGAGGCGAATGGCGATTCCGACGCCCTCGTCGAGGCCGAGCTCGGGCGCGCGGCGCAGGCGCTGCTCCAGCGTCTCGCCGGCATAGAAGGGCATGACCGAATAGAGCCGGCTCTGGCGTCCCGCCGGCAGCTCGATCACCTCGCCGACAAAGGGGCTGCGCAGGCGCGCCGCGGCCCAGGCCTCCCTGACGAAGGCGAGCCGATAGCTCGCGTCCTGCGCGATGCGCGGATGCGGAAATTTCAGCGCCAGCGCGGCGCCGCTCGCCTCGTCGCGGGCGCGCATCAAAATGCTGTAGCGGCCGTCCGACAGCCGCTCCTCTATGGCGAAGCCGTCGACGCTCTCGCCGATCTTGGGCGGCTCGCGGATCGGCAGGTCTCCGAACAGCCGGGCGAGGGCGCTCTCGTCGGACGGCGGCAGATCCAGAATATCGATGACGAGGGCGGTGGCGTTGTCGCCGTCGCCGGCGGCGAGCGCCGCTTCGACGATATGGGTCGCGGTCTCCTGCGGCGAGCGCCGCTCGGCCATCAGCGCGCGGAGATCGGCGTGCCGCAGCGCGCCATGAACCCCGTCGGAGCACAGTAGAAAGCGGTCGTGCGGGGCGACGGCGCAGGAGGATTGATCGACGGGCAGCGCATCCTCGAGGCCGATGGCGCGGCGCAGCACATGGCGCATCTCGCCGCCGCCGAGCACATGGTCGCGCGTCAACAGCTCGAAGCCGCCGACGCCGAGCCGATAGACGCGCGTGTCGCCGATATGGAGGATCGAGGCGGTGCGCCGCGCCAGAACGAGCGCGCTGAAGGTCGTCGCCATGCCTTCGAGCGCCGGATCGACGCGCGCCTGCCAGGCGATCCAGCGATTGGCCGCCTCCAGCGCACGCGACGCCGCGCGGGCGACGCCGAGCGTCTCGGGCTGCGAATAATAGCCATCCATGAAGGCGCGCACGCAGGTCTCGGCGGCGACGCGCCCGCCCTTATGGCCGCCGACGCCATCGGCGACGGCGCCGACGACGCCATGCAGCGCGCCGGCGCCGAGCGGAGCGAGGCAGACGGCGACATAGTCCTGATTGTCGGGACGCTTGCCGGTCTCGGTGGCGAAGCCCGCCTCGATGCGCAGATCATGATCGGAGCGGGCCAAGCTCTTTCTCCTTCAGATGCGTGCGCCGGAGACGGCGCCCCAGGTGGTGCGCCAGCGCGTCTTGACGAAGACGAGGCCGACGAGACCGAGCAGCGCGAGCAGGCTGAAGAAGGAGAAGCCAATGGTGAAGCCTCCCGTCATGCCCTTGGAGACCGCGAGCGTCTTGGCGAGGAAATAGCCGCCGAGCCCGCCGGCCGCGCCGACGAGGCCGGTCATCGCGCCGATCTCGGCGCGAAAGCGCTGCGGCAGCAGCTGAAACACCGCGCCATTGCCCATGCCGAGCGCCAGCACGCCGAGCGAGAACAGCGCCACCGCGCCGAAGGCGATGGGCGGCAGCTCTGTGAGGCTCCATCCGCCCTTGGCCGGCGCCGGTCCTTCCGGCAGCAGCGCGATGGCGAAATAGCAGGCGGAGACGACGACGAACAGCGCCGTCAGCGTGCGCACGCCGCCGATGCGATCGGCGATATAGCCGCCGACCGGACGAAAGCCCGAGCCGAAAGCGACGATCAGCGCCACGACGAGGCCGGCGGCGACGCCGGTCGCATGATATTGCGTGGTGAAATAGAGCGGCAGCGCAGAAGCCAGTCCGACGAAGCCGCCGAAGGTGATGAAGTAGAAGAACATGAACCAGCGGCTGTCGGAGTCGGTCAGCAGCCGGCCATAATCGGCGAGCGTGATCGCCTTCTTGGCGACCGGCGCATCCTTGGCGGCGGCGCAATAGACGATGAGCACGAGCGCCATCAGCGCCAGCAGCACGCAATAGACCGCGCGCCATCCGTAAGTCTCCGCGATGGTGGGGGCGAGCAGAGTGTCGAGCACGACGCCCATGTTGCCGGCGCCGGCGATGCCCATCACCACGCCCTGATATTGCGGCGGATACCAGCGGCCGGCCTGTGGCAGAGCGACCGCGAAGGAGGCCCCGGCGACGCCGAGCGATATGCCGAACAGCGCGATGGCGAGCGGCCCGGTGAGGCCGAACACGCAGACGAGCGAGACCGCGAAGATGACCACCGCCTGCGCGATGACGCCGGTGATCTTCGCGCCGACCGCGTCGGCGAGAAGGCCGAGCGGCACGCGGAAGAAGGCGCCGCCGAGCACGGGTATCGCGACCAGCGACAGCTTGTCCTCGACCGAGAGCCCCATATCCTTGGCGATGTAGATCATCAGCGGTCCGAGCGACACCCAAGCCATGAAGCTGACGTCGAAATAGAGAAAGGCGGCGAGCAGGGTCGGCCAATGACCGGCTTTCTCGAAGTCGTCGAGTTTCATCGAAGCTCCTTTCTGGTGGAAAAATCGTTCAGACGGCCTGCGCCGGCGTGGCGCCGTGTCTCGCCGCCGCTTTGACGAGGCGATGAATCTCCGGACGGCACGATCCGCATCCGGTTCCGGCGCGCGTCGCGCGGCCGATGGAGTCGACGCTCGGCGCGGCGTCTCGCGCGATGGCCGCCTCGATCTCCTTGGCGCCGACGCCATGGCAGATGCAGATCGCGCCGCCGCGGTCGGCCTGCGCGGCCGGTCCTCCGGCGAGCAGGCGAAAGGCCGGCTGCGCGTCGTCGAATCCGTCGACGAGAAAGTCGCGCGCCGCCGCGACCGGCTGTGTCGAAGCGATCAGCAATCCCTGCGCGCGCCCGTTGCGCGTCGCGACGAAGCGGCAGGCGCCGCGCGCGCGATCCTCGGCGCTGGCGATGACGTCGTCGTCCCGCCAACCGAGCAGCGCCTGCGTGAAGCCGCGCAGATCCGGCGGGGCTTTCAATCGCGCGAGTGCGATGCGCCAGCCGAAACGCGTGCGCGCGAGCGCCCAGTAATCGGCGGCAATGGACGTGGGCTTCTCTCGCGTCAGCGCAAAGGCGAACCATTGCGCCGGGAACGGCACGACCGTGACGCGCGCTTCTTTCAATCCCGGCTGTCCGGAGACGGGGTCGGTCGCCGCGCCGACGAGCGCGTCGACGCGCGCGGCGCTCGCCAGCAGTCCCGTCCAATGAAAGGGCGCGAACACCGCGCCGCGGCGCTGGCGCTCGGTGACGAGCGCGCGCAGCACCACGGCGCCGCGCGCGTTGGAGAGGCGCACGAGACTCGCCGGCGCGATGCGCAGCGCCTCGGCGTCCGCCGGATGGATCTCGACGAAAGGCTCGGCGATATGGCGCGAGAGGCGCGGGGAGACGCCGGTTCGCGTCATCGTATGCCACTGATCGCGAATGCGGCCCGTGTTGAGCACAAAGGGCGTGTGCTGCTCATGCGGCGCAGGAGCGACATAGGGCGTCGCGACGAGGCGCGCGCGGCGATCGGGCGTGAAGAATCCACCGCGACCGAAAAAGCGCTTCGCCTCGCTCGACTTGCGCGCGCCCTTGCGGCTCGGCCATTGAAAGGGCGCGAGGCGGTCATAGTCGGCCTGCGTCGCCTCCTCATGAACGGAAATGTCGAAGTCGCGCGCGCCGTGGTTGAGGCGGCCCGAAAGCGCGGCATATTCGCGGAAGATGTCGGCGGGCGTTTGGTAGTCGAAGCCTTCGAAGCCCATCAGCGTCGCGACGCGGCAGATGATGCGCCAATCGGGCAGCGATTCCCCGACGCCCTTGCGCAGCGCGCGTTGACGTGAGATGCGCCGCTCCGAATTGGTGACGGTTCCGTCCTTCTCGCTCCAGGCCTGCGCCGGCAGCACGACCGATGCGAGCGCCGTCGTGTCCGTGTGCTCCATCGCGTCGGAGACGACGACGAAGGGACAGGCGGCGAGCGCCGCGCGCACGACATCGGCCTGCGGCAGGCTGACCGCCGGATTGGCGCCGATGATCCAGATTGCGCGCACGCGTCCGTCGCGCACGGCGTCGAACATTTCGACGGCCTTGAGGCCCGGCCTGTCGGCGATCGTCGGCGCGCGCCAATGGCTCTGCACGATGGCGCGATGATGCGGATCATCGAGCTCCATATGACAGGCGAGCTGATTGGCGAGACCGCCGACCTCGCGTCCGCCCATCGCATTGGGCTGGCCGGTGACCGAGAAAGGGCCGCTGCCCGGCTTGCCGATGCGCCCGGTGAAGAGATGGCAATTGAGAATGGCGTTGACCTTGTCGGTTCCATGCACCGATTGATTGACGCCCTGCGAATAGACGGTGACGACACGCTCGCGCGTCGCGAACAACGCGTAGAGCGCTTCGATCTCGCTGGCCACGACGCCTGTCGCGCGAGCCACATCGCCGATGCTCCACGGCTTCGCCGCCGCGAGCGCCGTCTCGACGCCGCTCGTATGACGCGCGACATAGTCGTGATCGCAGGCGCCGACGCGATCGAGATAAGTCAGCAGACCGAGGAACAGCGCGACATCCGAGCCCGGCGCGAGCGCAAGATGCGCGTCGCAGAGCTCGCTGGTCGCGGTGCGGCGCGGATCGATGTCGATGATGCGCAGGTCGGGCCGACGCGCCTTGGCCGCCTCGAGCCGCTGATAGAGCACCGGATGGCACCAGGCGAGATTGGAGCCGACCAGCAGCACGAGATCGGCGGTCTCCAGATCTTCATAGACATTGGGCACGACATCGGCGCCGAAGGCGCGCTTATGGCCGGCGACGGAAGAGGCCATGCAGAGGCGCGAGTTGGTGTCGATATTGGCCGAGCCGATGAAGCCTTTCATCAGTCTGTTGGCGACATAATAATCCTCCGTCAGCATCTGGCCCGAGACATAGAAGGCGACGGCATCCGGTCCATGTGCGGCGATGGTCTCGCGAAAGCGGTCGGCGACGAGGCGGAGCGCCGTCTCCCAATCGGCGCGCGCGCCATTGACCTTCGGATGGAGCAGGCGACCTTCCTCTGTGAGCGTCTCGGCGAGCGCCGCGCCTTTGACGCACAGCCTGCCGAAATTGGCCGGATGCTCGTCGTCGCCGCAAATCTCGATCGCGCCGGTCGGCGAGACGAGCGCTTTCACGCCGCATCCGGTGCCGCAATAGGGGCAGGTGGTGCGAATGACTTTCTGCGTTGCGTTCATGGGACGACCGCCGCTCCCATCTCGATATAGACACGGCCCTTTAAGAGCTTGACCGGAAAGCGGCGGGCGCAGCCGTGATCGGCGCCGAGCGCTTCGCCGCTGTCGAGATCGATGACCCAATTGTGCAGCGGACAGGCGACCTTGCGCCCATGCACAATGCCTTCGCTCAAAGGTCCGCCGCGATGCGGGCAACGATTCTCCAGCGCGAACACTTCGTCGCCCGCGGTGCGGAACACCGCGATGTCGCGCCGCGGCGTGCGCACGATGCGCGCGCCGCGTTGCGGGATTTGCTCGAGCGGGCCGATGTCGAACCAGTCACGATCGGTCATGGCGCGCCTCACTCCGCGGCTATGCGAGAGATGGACGAAAGAGTGGCGATCGGCGCGAATTCCTTGGCGTCGAGTCCCGCCACGCGCTCGGCCCAGGGGTCCTTGCGCACGGCGCGCTGCGAGACGAGGAAGCGCTCATAGAGCGCCTTGCGCGCGGCATGATCCTCCATGATCATTTTGCGCACACGCTCGAGCCCGGTCTTCTCCACCCATTTGTAGAGGCGGTCGAGATAGGCGGCCTCCTCGCGATAGAGCTGCATGACCGCGGCGACATGCTCCAGCGCCTCCTCCTCGGTGTCGACATGGCCGAGGAGGTCGGTGGCGCGCACATGCAGTCCGGCGGCGCCGGCGATGTGAATGTCATAGCCGGACTCGACACAGACGACGCCGATGTCCTTCACCGTCGCCTCGGCGCAATTGCGCGGACAGCCGGAGACCGCGAGCTTCATTTTCGCTGGCGTCCACGAGCCGCACAAAAGCCGCTCGAGCTTGACGCCGAGCGCTGTGGAATCCTGCGTGCCGAAGCGGCACCACTCCTTGCCGACGCAGGTCTTCACCGTGCGCAGGCCCTTGGCGTAGGCGTGACCAGAGACGAGCCCGGCGGCGTTGAGCTGCGCCCAGACCGCGGGGAGATCCTCCTTCTTCACGCCGAGCAGATCGATGCGCTGCCCGCCCGTGACCTTCACTGTGGGAATATGGAAGCGATCGGCGACATCGGCGATGGCGCGCAGCTCTGCGGGAGTGGTGAGGCCGCCCCACATGCGCGGCACGACGGAGAAGGTTCCGTCCTTTTGAATGTTGGCGTGCACGCGCTCATTGACGAAGCGCGATTGCGCGTCGTCGCGATAGTCGCGCGGGAAAGCGCAGAGCAGATAGTAATTGAGCGCCGGCCGGCAGGAGGGACAGCCGCAGGATGTCTTCCAGCCGAGCTCCTGCATCACAGCCGGCATGGACTTCAGCTCTCTGGCGACGATGAAGCCGCGCACCTCCTCATGAGTGAGATCGGTGCATTTGCACATCGGCTTGCGCGTCGCGCCGCTATAGGCGTCGCCGAGCGTCGCGGCGATCAGCGTCTCGACCTTCGCCGTGCATTGCCCGCAGGAGGCCGAGGCCTTCGTCTCGACCCTCACTTCCTCGAGCGTCGTGACGCCGCGTGCGATCGCCGCGACGATCGTTCCCTTGCACACGCCGTTGCAGCCGCAGATTTCTGCATCATCCGGCAAGGCTGCAACGGCCGCCATAGGGTCCGCCTGGGCGCCTCCTGAAAACGCCTCGCCGAAGATCAGCGTGTCGCGCATGGCCGCGATATCTGTCTCCTTCTTCAGGAGATCGAACAGCCAGGGTCCGTCCTCTGTGTCGCCATAGAGCACCACGCCCTTGACGCGATTGTCGCGCAGCACGATGCGCTTGTAGACGCCGCGCGCCGGATCGCGCAGCACGATCTCGTCGTCGTCCTCGCCTTGCGAGAAATCGCCGGCCGAGAACAGATCGATGCCTGAGACCTTGAGGCGGGTCGAAGTGATCGAGCCGCGATAGACGGCCGTCTCGTCTCCGCAGAGGCGCGCGGCGACGATCTTCGCCATCTCGAACAAAGGCGCGACGAGTCCGTAGCAGGTTCCGCGATGCTCGACGCATTCGCCGACCGCGAACACATGCGGATCGCTCGTGGACATGGCGTCGTCGACGATGACGCCGCGCTCGACATGGAGGCCCGCCGCTTCGGCGAGGCGCGCGTTCGGCCTTATGCCGACCGCCATCACCACCATGTCGCAAGCGATGACGTCTCCGCCCTCGAGCGCGACGCCCTCGACCTTCGCGTGGCCGAGGATGGCTCGGGTCTCGGCGCCCGTCAGCACTTCTATGCCGCGCTTCTCGATCGCTTTCTGCAGCAGATAGCCGGACGACGGATCGAGCTGGCGCTCCATCAGCGTCGGCATGAGATGCACGACCGTGACGTCGAGGCCCTTGGCTCGGAGACCCGCCGCCGCCTCGAGCCCCAACAGTCCGCCGCCGATCACCACGGCGCGGCCGCCACGCTTCGCCTGGCGCAGCATCGCGTCGACATCGTCGAGATCGCGGAAGGCGACGACGCCGGGGAGATGCGCGCCGGGAACAGAAAGCGCGATCGGCGTGGAGCCGGTCGCGATCAGCAGCTCGTCATAGCTTTCGCAATGGCCCGAGACGGTCGTGACCGTCCTGGCGGCGCGATCGATCGCCACCACCGTCTCGCCTTTGAAGAGCGTGACATTGTTGCGCCGATACCATTGCTCGTCGTGAATGACGATCTCGTCGTAATCCTTCTCGCCGGCGAGCACCGACGAGAGCAGAATGCGATTGTAGTTGACGCGCGGCTCGGCGCCGAATGTCACGATCTGAAATCGCTTCGCGTCGCGCTCGAGCAATTCCTCCAGCACGCGCCCTGCGGCCATGCCATTGCCGATGACGACGAGCTTGCGGGAAGCGTCCATTTTCTCCGATGCAGCCATGATCCGACTCTGTTGGACAGCCTGTCGGCTCCGTCACAGGTCGCACGCGCTTTCGAGAGTTCGGAACGTCAAGACGACCGAAGCGGCGCAGCGCTTCTGTGACAGAGCCCGGCTGTGGGCTCGTGCCGGCGAACCGGCGGTCGTCGTTGACCGCGCCTATCGTTGCAGCTTTCGGGCCAATTTGCGCGCCGAATCGATTGTCGTGTGAATGCAGAGTTCTGAGCGTTTGTCGCGGCATAGGCGTCAGCGCTGCGGCGCTGATCGTTTGGGCGCCTCTGCCTAGTGTCTGACTGATCCGCGCAAGAAATGCGCGCAGGGCGGGCCGTCATTGCGAGGAACGTAGCGAAGCAATCCAGAGCCGCCGTCCCGCGGCTCTGGATTGCTTCGCTACGCTCGCAATGACGGCTGCTGTTGTCGTTCGGGTCAGACTCGTCGCCCGATCGCGAAGCCGGCGAGATAATCGGCGATGTCGCGGCCGTCGAGCGGCGCGCCGGCGAAGGCGCCGATGTCGCCCGGCGTCGGCGCGCCGCCGACGGCGGCGTCGAAGAGATCGGGGCGCCACACGTTCGTCGCCTGCCGCTCGACGCTCTCTGAATGGCGCGTCTGGCCCCAGCGCAGCATTTGCGCGTAAATCCATTCGGCCTGCCACGGCTGCGGCCGCATGGCGTCGCCGATCACGAGATAATTTGCGGCGGATCGCTCGCGCGTCGCGCCGATGCGCAGCCGGCCTTCGAGCACGCGGCGGATCATCGCGGCGTCGACGCCGACATATTCCGGTCGCGCCAATAATCGCGCCGCCTCGTCGAGTCCATCGGCGCCCTCGATATGCTGCGCGCCCTTCACCACTGCGCGGATCAGAGCCGCGGCGACATCGGCAGTCTCTTCGACTGCATTCTCGCGCAGGGCCAGAACCTTCTCCGGCGCGCGCTGAAAAATATCGCAGCCGAAATGCAGAATGGCGCCCACCCCGGCCTCGACCGCGACCGCGCTCCAGGGCGCGCCGACGCAGAAGCCGTCGAGCTGACCGCGCGCCAGATTTTCCACCATATAGGGAGGCGGCAGCACCACGAGCCGCACATCCTCGTCGGGATCGAGACCGCCTTCCGCCAGCCAATAGCGCAGCTGATAATTGTGCATGGAGAAGGGGAAGGTCATGCCAAAGGTCAGGGGCTCGTCGCCGCGGCGCTTGCGCTGCGCGACGACGGCGGCGAGAGTGCGCGCGCTGCTGGCGGGATCGGCGATCTCGCCCGCGGCGGCGATCTCGGCGTACAGCGCGGGCGAGACGGTGATCGCATTGCCATTGGTCGCCATGACGAGCGGAGCGACCAGCGGCACTCGTACATGGCCGAGGCCGAGGCTCGACGCCACCGCCATCGGCGAGAGCAGATGAGCAGCGTCGAACAAGCCGATTGCGAGCTTATCGCGCATGTTCGCCCATGAAACTTCGCGGACGAGCTCGACCTCGAGCCCTTCGGCGGTGGCGAAGCCTTTCTCGACCGCGACGAGCAGGGCCGCCGCGTCGACGAGAGGGATGAAGCCGATTCGCACGCGCGTCGCGCTCATTTGAACATCTCCGCGGCCGTGATGAGCGAGCGGGCGATGTCGACGAGCTTCTTGTTCTCGCGCATCGCGGCGCTGCGCATCATCTTATAGGCTTCGTCCTCGGTGAGCTTCTTGGCCTTCATCAATATGCCCTTGGCGCGCTCGATCGTCTTGCGCTCATCGAGATCGGATTTGGCGCGCTCCAGCTCCTCGCGCAGCCGGCTGAAGGCGCGAAAGCGCGAGACGCAGAGCTCGAGGATCGGCTTGATCCGTTCCTTCTTCAGCCCGTCCACGATATAGGCGGAAACGCCGGCCTCGACCGAGGCTTCGATCGAGGCCGTATCGCTCTGGTCGACGAACATGGCGATCGGCCGGCGCACGACGCGACTCACCTGGAACATCTGCTCCAGCGTGTCGCGTGAAGGGTTTTCGAGATCGATGAGAATGACGTCCGGATCGAGCGCATAGATGCGCTTGAGCAGATTATGGGTCTCGCCGATGCGTT
Organism: Methylosinus trichosporium OB3b; assembly: GCF_002752655.1. Lineage (NCBI taxonomy): Bacteria > Pseudomonadati > Pseudomonadota > Alphaproteobacteria > Hyphomicrobiales > Methylocystaceae > Methylosinus > Methylosinus trichosporium. Next base: position 4,094,673 of record NZ_CP023737.1, read on the forward strand.
CGACATCGGTGAAGCCGGCCTCGCGCAGTCCTTCGTCGAGAATGACCGCGCGCACCGGATTTTCGTCGACGATGACGATCCTCAATGTTCTGTCGTCCGGTTCTGCGGCGGCGTCGACAGTCGACGACGCGCGCAGGTCGCGCTCGCGCCCATTTCTATATCTTGAAGCGCAGGGCCATGCCAGCCTGCCAGTTCTTCGACAATTGCGGGCCGCTGAGATTTTGATAGACGGTCGGGCCGCCCTCGATTGCGAGGCTCACATTGTCGAGGCCGATGAATTTTCCGCTGATGGTCGCGCCGCCGAACAGCTCGATGCGCTGACCGCCGTAGAACACGGGATTGGCGGCCGGCGCCTTGCCGGCGATGAGCGGATCATAGCCGCGAATCGGCCCCTGCAGCGAGGCGTTGACGCGCAAGGTCGTGGTGAGGCCGGGAATCCAGCTATAGCCGCCCCAGCCGTCGAATGTGTGCAGGTCGCCATAGAGATAGCCTTCCGGATTGGCGGCGAGCGGCAGGCGGGCGCGATAGGAGACGCCCCATGACCATTTGTCGAGATGGCCGGCGTAGACGACGCCGGGCATGATGTCGAAGGTTCCGGAGCCGATCTGCATCGCATAGAAGGCCCGGCTCGTCAGATAGCTCCCATCCGCTTGCAGCAAGGTGAAGTCGTGCTGATCGCTCCCGGTCGGAAACGACAGGCCGAGATTGATTTGGATCCGATGCACGGGATCCGAATAGACGCGATAGATCGCCGATGCGGTGGCGTCGGCGAAGCCGCCGGTTCCCGTGTAGCTCTGTCCGAGGCGCGTCGCGCCGCTCGGCCCTTTGAAGGTCAGAAAGTCGAGATTCTTCTCGAGCATGCCGATCGTCATCACGATGGCGAGGTCCTTGGTGACGCCATAGGCGAGCGCGAGCGTCTGCGCGGCGATGAACGCGTTCTGCGGCACGCCGCGCAAGGTCTTCGTCGGGTCGAGACGCCAGGGCGTCGTCGTCACCACCTGCTCGGGCGAGACAGCGCTGGTTCCTTTCAGCAAAGTCGAGGCGTTGGCGAATTGCGGAATAATGGAGAGAACGAACTTGCCGGACGGCGGCATGTCGGCGCCGAAGACGCCGAGCGGCGCAGGCGGCGGCGCGGGCTCGAGGCTCGCCGTCGGCGCCTCGGCGGCGCGGGCGGCGCCGACGGCGAGCGCGAGAGCTGCGCAGGGGGCGGGATTCCGGATCAGTCTTTTCAGGGTCCTCGGATTTCTCATCTTTGCGGCGCTCGATTGCGATGCCCCAGTGGCCCGGGCTCGAGAAACAAAAAAGCCGCTGCCTGGAGTGGCGCGGCTGCGCCATCCAGATCAGCGGCATTGCGAGAGGCCCCTCGTTGGGCCGGGCGGCGCGAGACGCGCCTTTAGACGCTCCTTTTGCAGCAAAGATCACGCCAATGGCTGGGCCGACAAAACCACCTGCAAAAACAATCGTACAAGGGAGATGAGGAGTCGGCGCCTCGAAGCCTCATGCGAAAGCTCGGGCGCCGGGCGCCTAGCAAAAGAGCGGATTGCCCATGGACTCGGTTCTTGTCATCGTGAGAGCGTCGCGTTCAGAGCAGCTGCTCTCACGGATGACTTTTTTGCACGGGCGAGTCATAATTTCGTCCGTGTCTTCGGCGAAAGCCGGTAGCGACCTCGGCCGCTGTCGCGAGCAGGCCGTGGCGGATTGCCGCATGCGGCGGCCGCGCGCACGGTCGGCTCTGTCGGAGAAAGCATCCATGGCCGCGCAGATCCAACGGAAACAATATCCGGGATCGGGCCGCCGCGGCGCCTCGCCGAGGTCGCCAGCCCATTTACATCGTATCACGATCTGTTAGAAGCATCGTGTAACGATCTAGCTTCTTCTGGAACGCCTCCGCCGCGGCGGGGCTTTACCATGACGACCGAGCGACCGATCTCGCATGATCGGCGCAGGGCGGACGCCGCCCCGCGCTTGTTCCAGGGTCGCGCTCGCACAATGAGGAGCCGAAGCAATGAACGCGCTTGAACCCGAGCCCCCGCAAACCGCCCAGCCTCTCGTCGCGCTTCCGAAGACCGGCCTGGCCGGGCTCGTTCAGAACTGGCGCTCCGACCTCTTGTCCGGCTTCCTGGTCTTTCTGATCGCTCTGCCGTTGTGTCTCGGCATCGCCATGGCCTCGGGCTTTCCGCCACAGGCGGGCATCATCACCGCGATCATCGGTGGCCTCGTGGTGTCGCGGATCAACGGCTCCTTCGTGACGATCGCCGGCCCCGCGGCGGGGCTCATCGTCGTCATTCTCGCTTCCGTCCAGGAGCTCGGCAAGGGCGACGCGATGGCGGGCTATCGCTACACGCTCGCCGCCATCGTGTGCGCGAGCGTCATACAGACGCTGATGGGCGTCTTCAAAGCGGGCAAGCTCAGCGCCTTCTTCCCGTCGTCGGCGGTGCATGGAATGCTCGCGGCGATCGGCATCATCATCATGGCCAAGCAGATCCATGTGATGCTCGGCGTCAAGCCGCAGGCGGACAGCCTGTTCGGAACGATCGCAGCGATACCGAGCAGCCTCATCGATCCCAATCCGGAGATCGCCGTCGTCGGCGGGTTCGGCCTCGTGACGCTCATCATCTGGTCGGTGATCAAGAACCGCTACCTCAAGATGATCCCGGCGCCGCTGGTCGTCGTCCTGGTTGGAATGGCGCTCGGCAAATATTTCGACCTCGATCATCAGCACGTCTATCTGTTCCTGCCGCAGACGACCTTCCTGCCGCATCACGAGTTCACGATCGGTCCGAAGTTCCTGGTCTCCATTCCGGAGAATTTCCTCGCGGGCTTCGCCTTTCCGGACTTCTCGCTGATCCGTCATTCCGAGTTCTGGGTTCAGGTGGTGACGATCTGTCTCGTCGGCAGCCTCGAGAGCCTGCTGAGCGCCGCGGCGGTCGACAAGCTCGATCCCTTCAAGCGCAGTTCCGATCTCAACCGCGACCTCGCCGCGGTCGGCGTCGGCAATATCATCGCCGGCATGGTCGGCGGATTGCCGATGATCGCGGAGATCGTGCGCAGCTCCGCCAATGTGAGCTATGGCGCGCGCACCGGCTGGGCGAATTTTGCGCATGGCGCGTTCCTGCTGATCTTCGTGGCGCTGTTTCCGCGGCTCATCCATGAGATTCCGCTGGCTTCGCTCGCGGCTCTGCTGGTCTTCACCGGATATCGCCTCGCCTCGCCGAACGAGTTCCGCAAGACTCTCGAGATCGGCTATGAGCAGCTCGTGGTGTTTCTCATCACCATCGTCGGCGTGCTGGCCACCGATCTGCTGATCGGCGTCGGCATCGGCATCGCGACCGAATTCCTCATCCATCTGTGGCGCGGCATTCGCTGGCGCGAGGTGTTCAAGATCGACATCCACATCGAGGAGCGTGAGCCCGGCGTCTATCATGTGCAGATCGGCGGCGCCGCCTATTTCGTCAACTTCCTGCTTCTGAAGAATGACCTCTCGTCGATCCCGGAAGGCAAGACCGTCGTCATCGATATGTCGGATGCGGCCACCATCGACCACACGGTGATGGAATATCTGCATCACTATTGTGACGACTATCGGCGAACCGGCGGCCGCGCCTTGCTGTCGGGTCTCGATCAGCATGTGCCGGCGTCCAACCATCCGCTCGCTGCCCGCAAGAGAATGGAGCCGGGCCGGTAATCGAGCTCGAGCAGAACGCGAGATGCGCGCCGGCGTGACGCCGGCGCGCCGACGAGAGAAAACGGGAAGGTTGGACCGCGATGCAGTTGCTGGTCTTATTGACATCGACACTCGGGCTGTTCGCGACGGGCGCCTATGCGGTCGTCGCCCGCGCGCGGACGGACATTGGCGCTCGCGTCTATCGAATATCCGCGGCGCTGTGCTTCGTCTCTTTTCTCACGGCGGTCTCGGCGCTCACCGCCGAGCCGCAGCTCGCATCTGCGCCGCTCGGCCTGCCCTGGATCGGAATGCATTTCCGGCTCGATTCGCTGAGCGCCTTCTTCGTCGCGATCATCGATCTCGGCGGCGTCGCGGCCAGCGTCTATGCGATCGGATATGGCGCGCACGAAAAGGAGCCGGCGCGGGTGCTGCCGTTTTTCTGCGCCTTTCTCGCGGCGATGAATGCGGTGCTCCTGGCCGATGACGCATTCGTCTTTCTGGTCGCCTGGGAGCTCATGTCGCTCACCTCCTGGGCGCTCGTGCTCGCGCATCATGAAGCGGAGGAGAATCGCAGCGCGAGCTTCATCTATCTGGTGATGGCGAGCTTCGGGACGCTGGCTCTGCTGATGGCCTTCGGTCTGCTCGCCGGATCGGTCGGCGGCTATGAGTTCTCCACCATTCGCACGGCGACGCATGCGCCTTGGATCGCCGGCGTCGCTCTGGCGCTGATGATCCTCGGCGCGGGCTCGAAGGCCGGCCTCGCGCCTCTGCATGTGTGGCTCCCGCTCGCGCATCCCGCGGCGCCGAGCCATGTCTCCGCTCTCATGAGCGGCGTGATGACCAAAGTGGCGATCTACGGCTTCATTCGCGTCGTGTTCGATCTTCTCGGCCCGCCGGCCTATTGGTGGAGCATTCCCTTGCTCGTGCTCGGCGCGGCCTCGGCCGTGCTCGGCGTGCTCTATCTCACGGTCGAGAGCGATCTCAAGAAGCTGCTCGCCTACAGCACGATCGAGAACATCGGCATCGTCTTCGTCGCGCTCGGCCTCGCGCTGGCGTTCAAGTCGCAAGGCGTTCCGCTGGTGGCGGCGCTCGCCTTCACGGCGGCGCTCTATCACGCCCTGAACCATTCCTTGTTCAAGAGCCTGCTGTTCTTCGTCGCCGGCGCGGTGCAAGGCGCGACTGGCGAGCGCAACATCGAGCGCCTCGGCGGTCTCATCCACAAGATGCCGCGCACCGCCTTCGTGGCGCTCGGCGGCGTCATCGCCATCTCGGCGCTGCCGCCGCTCAACGGCTTCGTGTCGGAATGGCTCGTGTTCCAGTCGATCCTTCTCAGCCCATCGCTGCCGCAGTGGAGCCTCAAGCTCATCATCGCGGCCGTGGGCGGAGCGCTCGCGCTCAGCGCGGCCTTGTGCGCCGGCGGCTTCGTCCGCGCCTATGGCGTCGCGTTTCTCGGACGTCCGCGCAGCGAGCCCGCGACGGCGGCGACCGAAGCCGATGATTGGTCGCTCGGCGCCATGGCGGGGCTGCTGCTGGCCTGCCTGCTGGCCGGATTGCTGCCGAGCCTCGTGATCAGCGTGATCTCGCCGACGGTCATGTCGGTCATCGGCGCGCAGATGCCGACGCCCGGCGGCATGCCCTTTCTGTCGATCGCCCCGATCGCGGAGAGCCGCAGCTCCTATAACGGCGTCGTGCTGTTCATCTTCATCGTGTTCTCGGCTCTGCTCGCGGCGCGCGTCGTGCATCGCTTCGGCTCGCACGCATCGAAGAGGGGCCCCGCCTGGGACTGCGGTTATCCCGACCCCGCGCCGTCGACTCAATATACGGCGAGCAGCTTCAGCCAGCCGATCCGCCGCGTGTTCGCCAACGCCGTGTTCCTCGCGCGCGATTTCGTCGACATGCCCGCGCCGGGCGACACCCGGCCGGCGCGATTTACACTGAATATCACCGACCGCGTGATGGAGAACATCTATCGGCCGATCTCCGGAGGAGTGACGTTCTGCTCCACGCAGCTCGACAGATTCCATTCCCTTCCCATCCAGGGATATCTGATGCTCGTCTTCGTCGCGCTCATCGTTCTGCTTTCGGGGATCGCAATATGGCAATGATCCTGGCTCTCGCCGCGCAGGGCCTGCAGATGGCTTTCGTGCTGGCTCTCTCGCCGCTCCTCATCGGCTTCACACGAAAGGTGAAGGCGCGTCTGCTCCGCCGGCAGGGGCCGCCATTGCTGCAGCCCTATCGCGATCTCGTGAGGCTGATGCGCAAGGAGGTGATTCTCGCAGAGAACGCATCCTGGCTGTTCCGTGCGGCGCCCTATCTCATTTTCGCGACGACATGGGTCGCGACCGCTCTCACGCCGACCTTCGCCACGGGCCTCGCCTTCAGCTGGGCGGCCGATCTCATCGTCATCACGGCTCTACTCGGGAGCGCGCGACTGTTTCTCGCGCTCGCCGGAATGGATGTCGGCACGAGCTTCGGCGGCATCGGATCGAGCCGCGAGATTATGTTCGCATCCTTCGCCGAGCCGGCGATGCTGATGATCGTCTTCATCGTCTCGCTGATCGCCGGCTCGACGGAGCTGTCGGTCGTCGCCAATCATATGTTGTCGAGCTCAGAGCTGCCGGTGTCCTTCGCCTTCGCGTTGGTGGCGCTCGGCATTGTCGCGATCGCGGAGAATGGTCGTGTCCCCGTCGACAATCCGGCGACCCATCTCGAGCTGACGATGGTCCATGAGGCGATGGTGCTCGAATATTCGGGGCGCCATCTGGCCGTGGTCGAGCTCGCCGCGGCGATGAAGCTGCTGCTCTATGTCTCGCTGACCATCTGCATCTTCTTCCCATGGGGCCTAGCGCCTTATGAGGCCGGCGTCGGCGCCATGGCGGCGAGCGCGCTCGGCTATGTCGGCAAGGTGGCGGTAGCAGGCTTCTTGCTGGCCCTCTTCGAGGTGTCGACCGCGAAGATGCGGGTTTTCCGCGTGCCGAACTTCCTCGGCGCCGGCTTGATGCTCGGCCTGCTCGGGCTTCTGCTGCTGTTCGTCTCCCGGAGCCTGTGATGGATCATCTGGTTTTCGACGTCTCCCATCTGCTGGCAGGAAGCCTGGTCCTGCTGAGCTTCATGCTGCTCTATCAGGATCGTCTGACAGGCCTCATCAATGTCTTCGCGATTCAGGCTGTCGTTCTGTCGCTCGCGGTCGGCTGGCAGGCCTATGTCGAGCACGAGCCGCATCTCTATGTCACCGTGGCGATCGCGGTGATCTTCAAGGCGCTGGTCATTCCGCTCAGCCTCAAGAGGATCGTCGTTCGTCTGCGCATTCACCGCGACATCGAGATTGTCGGCGGCGTCGGCGTCACCATGCTGATCGGCATCGGCCTCGTGGCTCTGTCGCTCGTCGTGATTCTTCCGGCGACGACCTCGGCGGCGCCGCTCGCGCGCGAGGATGTCGCCTTCGCTCTGTCGGTCGTTCTTCTCGGCCTGCTGATGATGGTGACGCGGCGCAACGCCGTCAGCCAGGTCATCGGCTTCATGTCGCTCGAGAACGGGCTGATGCTCGCCGCGACGGGCGCCAAAGGCATGCCCCTCGTCGTCGAGATCAGCGTCGCCTTCTCCATTCTCGTCGCATTCATCGTCATCGGCGTGTTCCTCTTCCGTATTCGCGAACGTTTCGACACTGTCGACGTCACGGAGCTGGATCGCGCGCGTGGAGGCTATCGATGAGCTTCTTGATCGATCTGGCGCTCGTCTCCTTGCTGCTGACGCCGCTCGGAGCCGCCGTTTATCTCTCTTTCGTGTCGGACTATCAGCGCGGCGCGCGCATTAATGTCGCGGTCAGCGGAGCAGTGTTCGTCTGCGCGCTCCTGCTGCTCGTCGCCCGGCCGGAGCCCGGCTCATTCCTCTTCGTCGATGACCTCAACATCGTCTTCGTGGTTCTGTCGACCTTCATCGGCTTCACCACGGCGATGTTCAGCGCGAGCTACATCTCGCATGAGATCGAGTCCGGGAAGCTGACGCCTCCCTTCGTGCGATTCTATCATGCGATGTATCAGTCACTGATGTTCGCGATGAATCTCGGGCTGCTGGCGAATAATATCGGCCTCATGTGGGTCGCCGTCGAGCTGGCGACGCTGACGACAGTCCTGATGGTCGGCACCTATCGCACGCATGAGGCGCTCGAAGCGGCGTGGAAATATTTCATCCTCGGCAGCGTCGGCATCGCGCTCGCGCTGTTCGGCACCATCTTCGTCTACATGTCGGCCGAGCCGGTGATCGGCGAAGGCTATAATGCGATGGTCTGGACCTCGCTGTTGCAGCACGCCGCCGAGTTCAATCCGCATCTTCTCAATGTCGCCTTCGTGTTTCTCATGCTCGGCTATGGGACGAAGGTCGGCTTGGCGCCGATGCACGCCTGGCTGCCGGATGCGCATGCCGAAGGTCCGACGCCGATCTCGGCGGTGCTGTCGGGCCTTCTGCTCAATGTCGCGCTCTATGCGGTGCTGCGATACAAAATGCTGCTCTCGGCCAATCCCACCGCGATCGCGCCGGGAACGCTGATGATCGCGCTCGGCCTCGGATCGCTGATCTTCGCCGGCTTCTCTCTTTACTCCCGCAACGATGTGAAGCGGCTGTTCGCCTATTCCTCGATCGAGCACATGGGCATCATCACTTTCGCCTTCGGCATGGGCGGCCCGCTCGCCAATTTCGCCGGACTGCTGCATATGGCGATGCACAGCCTGACGAAATCCGCGATCTTCTTCGCCGTGGGTCACATCGCGCAGGTCAAGGGAACGCAGAAGATCGCCGATATTCGCGGCTTGACCGCCAGTCATCCGCTGCTCGGCTGGGGGCTCGTCGTCGGCGTCGTCGCCATCGCCGGGCTGCCGCCGCTCGGCGTGTTCATGAGCGAGTTTCTCGTCGTCACCTCGACCTTCGCGCGCGAGCCGCTGCTCGCCATTCCGCTCGTCTTCGGGCTGCTTCTGTCGTTCGGCGCGTTGCTGTTGCGTTTGACCGGGCTCGCCTTCGGCCCGCCCAGTGAGAGCGTCGGCGAGGTGCGCGCCTCGTTTCTGCCGCTGGTCCTGCATCTGACCCTGGTCCTCATCGCCGGTCTCTATCTTCCGCCGCGAATCGTCGACTGGTTTCAGAATGTGGCGCGTCTCCTCGGCTAGTCTTGAAGGAATGCTTCGATGGCGCTTGAAACCACAGAGCTGAAAGAGAGCATGTTCAGAGGCGATCCTGTCGCTCATGCGCGCGGCTGGCCGCGCCATGTCGTCGACCGCGCGACATGGCTCGAGATCGTCGTCGGGCTCGCGGAAGGGCAGGGGGATTTGCTCGGCCTCTGGTCGGACGGCGAGGCCGTGCATATGGCGGTGATGGAGCGGGCCGCCCGCGGGTTCGCGATCGTCACGCTCGAATGTCCCGACAAGAGCTATCCGTCGGTCGGTCGCCTGCATCCGCCGGCGTTGCGGCTGGAGCGGGCCATTCGCGACATCTATGGCGTCGAGGCGGAGGAGAGCCCCGATGCGCGGCGCTGGCTCGATCACGGACGATGGGGCGTGCGGCGGCCGGGCGCGGCGGCTCCGAGCACTGATGCGCCCAATATGGCCGACTCCTATGAGTTTCTCCCTGTGGAGGGCGCGGGGCTCCATCAAATTCCGGTCGGGCCGGTCCATGCCGGCATCATCGAGCCGGGCCATTTCCGTTTCACCGCCAATGGCGAATTGGTGGTGCGGCTCGAGGAGCGTCTCGGCTACACGCATAAGGGCGTCGAGACGCTGATGGCGGGCGCGACGCTGGCGCGCGGCGCGCGCCTCGCGGGACGCGTGTCCGGCGACAGCACGGTCGCCTATGCGATCGCCTTCGCCGGCGCGGTGGAGAGCGCGCTCGAGATGAAGGTTCCGCGTCGGGCGGTCTATCTTCGCGCGCTGATGGCGGAGCTCGAACGGCTCGCCAATCACTTCGGCGATATCGGCGCCATCTGCAACGACGCCGCTTTCGCTCTCATGAACGCGCATTGCGGCGTCGTCCGCGAGCGTTTCTTGCGCGCTAATCGCCAGTGCTTCGGTCATCGGCTGTTGATGGATCGCGTGACCATCGGCGGAGTGACGGCGGATGTGACGCCGGGCGCGCAAAATCAGCTGCGCAAGCTGGTCGAGGAGACGAAGGCGCTCGTGCCGCGGTTGATCGAGCTGTTCGGCGATACAACGTCGCTGCAGGATCGCACGGTCGGCACGGGACATGCGTCGAGCGAGCTGGTGAGCAAATTCGGTTGCGGAGGCGTTGTCGGACGAGCCTCGGGCCGCGCTTTCGACGCTCGGCGTACGCCCGGCTATGCGCCCTATGAGGAACTGTCCTTCACGCTCGGCGCATCGACCGAAGGCGACGTCGACGCGCGCGTTTGGGTGCGGTTCGACGAGGTGCGATCGTCGCTGAGCCTCGTCGAGCAGATTCTCGATATTCTGCCGGGGGGAGAGTGGAAGAACGAGGCGGTCCCCGCGCCGGGCGCCATGCGCGAAGGCGTGGCGCTCGTCGAAGGATTTCGCGGCGACATACTGGCCTGGGTGAGGATCGGCGCCGACGGGATGCTGGAGCGTTGTCAGCTGCGCGATCCGTCCTGGTTTCAATGGCCGCTGCTGGAAGCGGCGATCGAGCGCAACATCGTGGCGGACTTTCCGCTGCTCAACAAATCCTTCAACTGTTCCTATTCCGGAACCGATCTCTAGAGGGCCGCACGATGCTGAAGTTTCTGCTCCAGGGACTCGCGCTGTCCAGCCTGACCGAACGCGCTCCTCCGCCTGCCGACGATGCGATGGCCGAGCTCGCGTCGAGGCTCGAGTCCGCGTCGCGTCGCAAGCTCGGCCGCAGCCTGTCGATCCGCGAGGTGGATGCGGGATCGTGCAACGCGTGCGAGCTCGAGATCCATGCGTTGAACAATGCTTTCTACGATCTCGAGCGGTTCGGCCTGCGCTTCGTCGCGTCGCCGCGACACGCGGATGTGCTGCTCGTCACCGGGCCGATGACGAAGAACATGCGTGAGGCGGTCGAGCGCACCTATGCCGCGACGCCGGACCCGAAATGGGTTGTCGCTGTCGGAGATTGCGCGTGCAGCGGCGGACTCTATGCGGAGAGCTACGCCTGTGAAGGCGGCGTCGACAAGGTGATCCCCGTGGATCTGCATATTCGTGGTTGCCCGCCGGAGCCCGTCGCACTGCTCGAAGGGCTGATCGCCCTCGTCGAGGCCTGACGCTTCGGCGACGAATCGTCCAATGACTATTGCGTGGGCGATCCGTCCACGCGCCGATTTCGACGACGCTCGAGAGCCAAGACGCTCGAGCGAATGCATCGCGCCGCCTTGTTCGTCGTCGAGAAGAGGAGAGTAGGATGAGCAAGCTGGGACAAGCGAGTCTGATTGCCATGGCGCTCGGTTGCGCGGCCGCCGTAAATCCGGCGCCCGCCCATGCGCGAGACAGTGGAAGCGAGGATGTTCGCCGATTGATCGAGCGCTTGAACCGGCTGGAGGCCGACAATCGCGCATTGCGTGATCGCGTCAAAGGGCTGGAGACGACGACTCGGCGTCGTCGCGGGCGCAGGCAGGAGGAGTCGGATAAGCCGTCGTCCGAGACGGCTCGAGCGGGCGTCGGCCGCGCTCCTCATTCGGCGTCGCTTCCACCGGTCTTCATCGGCTTTCGTAACGGGCTCTTCGTCGAGAGCGAGGACAAGGCCTATAGTTTCAAGATCGGTGGACGTCTGTTGATCGACGGCGGCGGCTCCTCCATGCCGTTGACCGGACTTTCGGGAAATGTCGGCTTCAATCAGGCCTGGTTGCAGATCGAGGGCCGTGCGGCGCACATCTGGGAATATAAATTCGCCTATGAGTTCGCGCAGACGTCGTCGGTCGGAGGCGCCGCCGGCATCCGTGACGCCTATCTCGTGTTGAAGCATCCGGCGCTCACTCTGCCCTTCACGACCGAGCCGGTCGCGATCGAGGTCGGCAATCAATGGGAGCCGATGGGGCTCGAGCGCGCCACCGCGAAGACGACCATCGATTTTCTGGAACGCTCCCTCGCGACGGATGCATTCGGCGCGGCGCGACATATCGGCGCGTCGGCGCTCGCGCATGGCAGGAATTGGACGTTCAAGGCGGGCGTGTTCTCGACGAGCCCGGAAGACAAATCGCTGTCGCCTTCCGCGACGACGCCGGTTCCCTCTTGGGTCTCGCCGTCCGCAGGATGGGTCGCGACGGGCGGCTCGCAATATTTCGACATTTCGGCGCGCGCCACTTATGCGCCGATCCTCGAAGCCGATCGCATGATCCATCTCGGCGCGTCCGGACGCTATCATCAGCCGAATGGCGCCACCGCATCGAGCGACGACCGCGTGATGGCGCTCGGCTCCAACACCTTCATGGAGAGCAACACGCTTCGCACCAATCTGCTCGGCACGCCCGATCTTTCTTGCGGCGGCGTCTCCTTCGGCGGTCTCCCTGCGGTTTCCGGCAATTGCGTGCGCGACGTCATCGGATATGGCGCAGAATTCATGGCGGCCTATGGCCCGCTGTCGGTGCAGGCTGAATATCTCGGCGCCCATTATGATCGCCGCGCCGATCGGCTGGCGATGGCGCGAGCCGCAGGCAATTATGCGCCCGGCGGAACCTCGCTCGATTTCAACGGCTATTATGTCTATGGCATGTGGTACCTGACCGGAGAGTCGCGCGCCGCCACTTATTCGGTCTCGAATATCGCGGGACCAGCGACGTTCGGACCCATCCAGATCAAGCATCCGCTCAGCGCGGGCGGGTGGGGCGCATGGGCGCTCGGCGCGCGCTACAGCGCGCTCGATCTCAATAATGGGCCTTATCAGGGAAGCACATTCGCCAATCTGATCGCGCTCGCGCCGAACCCCGCGGCGCGGGCCGCCATCGCCAATTCGAGCGTCAATGGCGGTCGTGAGGAGGATGTCACGGTGGGCCTCAACTGGTATCCGGACGATGGCGTGCGCATCATGGCGAATTGGACGCGCGTCACCAGGCTCGTGGCGCCGTGGAACCGCCCTTATCTCGCCGGCGCGCATCCGAGCACATTCCTGGTGCGCACTCAAATCGCGTGGTGATGCATCGGAAGGGAAGCCTCGGTCTGGCGCCGTCCAGTCGAGCGCTTCCCCGTGTGGACGGCTGCGCCCGCCCAGCCGCGTCTCCGCCGCGCGCGGGGGCGCGGCTCGCCGACCGAACGGCTCTCCTCGACAGCGCCACTGCTCATAGAACGTCTTGCCCGATACGGCGGTTGTCGCCTGCGCAAGAACAATATCGCAGCAGCTGCAGGCGATGCAGCCGCGCCGGGAGCTCGGACATCAGACGCCATCGATGTTGCGCAGACGCAGGCGGCGCTGCTTTCGACATCGACCATCACGAGCGTCTCCGATGTGTCCGGCCAGCGTTTCGCGCGAGACGCGCTCGCTGTATAGAGAGACAGGGTCGGCGTCATTTGGTCAGCGGAAGCCGCGGCGCTTCTTAATTCTGACGACGCCGTCGGCGAATTCGTCTCCATGCTGAATTGTTTTCTAAGGAACCGCGGCCGAACGCCACTTGAACTGCGCTCACGACGCGCCATATGATATTGATCGGGTTTCGGTCGGATGACCTTGCCGTTGCGCCGACCTCCGGGCGCGCGAAGCCCATCGCCTCCTCCAAACTGAGTCGACAAGGCGCCGCGCTGCGCGAACGCCCTATCGTTCCTTCGCGGAAAGGACAGCCATGAACACCGGCGTCGTAAAATGGTTCAATGCTCACAAGGGTTTCGGGTTCATACAGCCGGCAGCCGGCGGAGCCGACGTCTTCGTCCATATCACGGCTGTGGAACGCGCCGGCCTACGCGGTCTCGCGGAGGGGCAGAAGATTTCTTACGAGATCGTCGTCGATTCGCGCAGCGGGAAGTCTTCTGCCGATCGTATCGAGGTCGCATCTTGACGCGGCTTCGATCTCACGACCGGATGCCAATCCCTAGGCCCTTTAAAAATCCGATTTCCCCGTCGAGCCGAAAGGGCAGGATATGAGCGCGAATGTCAGCGAGTTGGCCCGCAATCTACGTCATCGCGTCAAGGCTGCCGTCAGGCCGTCGGCGACGCACAAGTTCGACGTCGGGGCGCATGTTCTCCACTGCATCGGAGCACGATCGGAAAGGGTGTCGTTTCAGGTGACGCGCCAATTGCCGGACGGCGGCGCGGGACTGCAATATCGAATCAAGGGAACACGGGACGGTCTCGAACGCGTGGTGACGGAGTCGTCTCTGGAGCGAGGCGGCTGAGCGTGTAGCATTCTTGTTCATAGCGGGAGCGTTTCTTGCCACCGCCGAAGAACGACGAAAGCGAGCGTGTCGGCATCGCAGCCGCGTCGAACAGAGGGGGATGGGACGAATGAGCGCATTCGATTACGGCATGGAAGCGGGATTGTTCTCCTACAAAGGCCAGAAATTTCGGCCGAACAGCCTCGGATACAAAAAATTCGCCCGGGCAGCGGACGCTATCCGCTTCGCAATGGAATCCGTCTCCTCCGATGGGCTGCGCAGTTGCTCTCTCGAGGTCGGAGACACCGTCTACGTCGGCGCCGAAATCCGCGATCTATATGAGAATGCCGATTATCCGCTTTTGCGACGCGCCAATTCCTCGAAATGAATTCGACGGCTTCAGCGGTTCCGAGACGCAAACAAGCGAGGTCCTCGGCCTCGACTGATCATTCCCGAGCAAGAAATGGCGGCATATCTCGACGAGCGGCGGGTTGCCTGCGCCGCAAGCGATCACTCGACGCATGTGTCTCATCAGGCATTATCGGGGCAGTCCCATTCTCTCCACCGGCCCCATTCGTTTGAAGGCCGCGAGCGTCTCGCCTGCTTGCTGCTGGCGTTCTTTTTCGCGCCGCGGGGCTGTGGTCGACCGTATACTGAAAATCGCAGGGCGGACTGATCGACGCGGCTGAGGAGCGGGCGCTGCCGCCGCGTGCTCGAAATCGAGAGAGCTTTTTCACGGGGCATTGAATCATGAAGGCTCCGTCACCTCTGGGGCGCGGAGCCTTTCGCTATTTTGTCAGCGAGAACCTAGGACTCATTGCCAGTACATCCGTGGTCAATGAGACGAGGCGACCACTTACGCGATCTGGAGATTTCCGGCCGAGCTCTTGCCCGACTTGTTGTCGCGAACGAGATCGAACTGGATCTTCTGCCCTTCGGCGAGGGTCTGCATCCCCGCGCGCTCGACCGCGGAGATATGCACGAACACATCGGCGCCGCCATTGTCGGGCTGAATGAAGCCGAAGCCCTTGGTGGCGTTGAACCATTTCACCGTTCCGATATTCATGACGATTTCCTTTCAATCGTGCCTTGGTTTCGCGCGCGCACCAGATGGAGCACGTTTGCGAGTCGAAATTGAAGGGAAGTCGTCAGATCCACCGAGGTGTATGCGAGAGAACTCAGCCATCCAATGTCAATGAACACCCTATGCATGCATTGTGTTCATTGCAAGGCTGGGATGGAGTCTCTCGTGCGCCGCTGCAGCCGAGCAGCCCGCGCGACGCGCGCTCGCGTTCGCGCGACGAGAGGCGGATGCGGCGGGTCTCTATTGCTCCGGAGCCGCCGAGCACGCGCATGCGATAACAGCTTTCGGCGATGCTCTGGCGCGGGGCCGATGAGGATGGCCAGAACCTCGCGCACGTCGCCGCGACGCTGGTGCGGCGATCCTCCGCTGGCTTGCGGGGGGAGGAGTGTCGGGACGCCTTTACTCAGCTCGCGAGGCTTCGAGCCAGCTCGTCGGTATGCGCCTGCGTGCGGCGGGCCATCTGGTCGATCTCGCGCGCCAGCGTCACGATCGCCTCGGCGCCGACGCCGGTCTGCGACATGGCGCTCGCCACCTGCGTCACATGCTGCGACATGGTCGCGGCGCTGTCGGCGGCCGAGCGCACGCCGCGGGCGATCTCCTTGGTGGCGGCGTCCTGCTCGTGAACGGCGGAGGTGATGATCGCCGAAATATGCTCGACCTCGGCGATCTTGGTCTTGATCTTGTCGATCGACGTCACCGACTGATTGGTCGCCGCCTGGATCTCGGCGATCTGGTCGGCGATCTCCTGCGTCGCTTTGCCGGTCTGGGTGGCGAGGCTCTTGACCTCCTGCGCGACCACGGCGAAGCCGCGGCCCGCCTCGCCCGCGCGGGCCGCCTCGATGGTGGCGTTGAGGGCGAGCAGATTGGTCTGCGCGGCGATGCGCGAGATGAGGTTCACGACGTCGCCGACGCGATTGGCGGCGGCGGAGAGGCGCAGCATCTCGGAGCTCGAGCCATTGGTCTCCTGCACCGCCTGCCGCACCACCGCGGTCGATTCGACCGCTTGCCGGCTGATCTCGCCGATCGCCTCCAGCAGCTGCTCGGAGGCGGTGGCGACCGAGGAGACGTCGGCGGCCGCCTGCAGCGAGGCGGTGCGGGCGAAATCGGTGTCCTCGCGGGCGCGGCGCTCCTGCACGATCATATCCTCCGATGTGGCGGCCATCTTCTTCGTCATGTCGCCCAGCTTGGCGGTCGTCGCCGACAGCTCGTGCGAATAATGCTCGACCTGATCGCGGATCGCCGCCTCGCGCCGCAGCCTATTCTCGCGGTCGTCGCGCGCCTTGATCTCGGCGGCCATCTCATTATTGGCGCGGACGGCGTCGCGCAGCACGATCAGAGCCTTGGCGATGGAGCCGATCTCGTCGGCGCGGTCGGCGCCCTTCACATCGATCGTGGTGTCGCCGGCGGCGAGATCGGCCATTTGCCGGGCGATCGTCTTGATCGGCGCCGAAACCGTGCGATGTATGGTCGGGATCGACACGCCGACCACCAGAAACGCCGAGGCCAGCGTGCCGATGGCGAGCTCGATCGCGAGCGAATCGGCCGCCCGGCTCGCGGTCGCGACCAGCACGCCCACCTGGGCGGCGTTGGCCGGATCGGCGGCGGCGTCCGCCAGATCGCGCACGCGAACCACCGACACGAAGCCGGTGGCTCCCATGAGCACCAGCAGGGCCAGGAAGAGGAACTGCCGAAAAACGAGGCCGGCGCCGATCGATGAATACCGCATTGGGGACACGTATCCTGTTTGTTCCCGCGTTCCGATTCGAGAACACGCTAGGCGGATCTTCCTTCAAGCCGAGTTAACGCCGGCTACGCCGGCCGGGCGCGGACGAGGCGGCGCTTTCGCCCGGTCGCGAAACGCGTTAACTGCTGTCCTTCCTGTCGGTCGGCTCCGCGCCGCCGACGATGAGGCGTTGAGACATGATCGACATAGCGGTCCAGATGGACCCCCTCGAGCGCATCAATTTCGCCGGCGATTCGACCTTCGCGCTGATGCTGGAGGCGCAGAGGCGCGGCCATGCGCTCTGGCATTACACGCCCGACGCGCTATCGCTGGTTGCCGGCCGGCTCACGGCGCCGGCGCGCGCGCTCACCGTCTTCGACGATCCCGCCCGCTATTATGAATTCGGCGAGCGGCGCGTCCTCGACCTCGCCGGCGTGGATGTGGTGCTGCTGCGCCAGGACCCGCCCTTCGATCTCGCCTATATCACGTCGACGCATCTGCTCGAGCAAATCCAGTCGCGGGTCCTCGTCGTCAACGACCCGGCCGCCGTGCGCAACGCGCCGGAGAAGCTGTTCGTGATGGAGTTCGCCGAGCTGATGCCGCCGACGCTGATCTCGCGCGACAGACAGGCGATCGAGGCCTTTCGCGCCGAGCAGGGCGAGATCGTCATGAAGCCGCTCTATGGTCATGGCGGCGCCAGCGTGTTCAAAGTGGCGGTGAGCGATCCTAATTTCGGCTCGCTGTTCGATCTGTTCCATACGATGTTTCGCGAGCCCTGGGTGTCGCAGCGCTTCCTGCCCGCGGTCGTCCTCGGCGACAAGCGCATATTGCTCGTCGACGGCGAGCCCCTGGGCGCGATCAACCGCATCCCTGCCGAGAACGACATTCGCTCCAATATGGTGCGCGGCGGCGCAGCGGCGGCGACGGCGCTCACCGAGCGCGAACGCGAGATTTGCGCGCGGCTCGGACCGCAGCTGAAGGCGCGCGGCCTCCTTTTCGTCGGCATAGACGTGATCGACGGCCATCTGACCGAGATCAACGTCACCTCGCCGACTGGCCTGCGCGCGCTCGCGCGGGTCGGCGGCCCCGATCTCGCCGCTCCGATCTTCGATGCGATCGAGGCGAAGCTCGCCTTCCTGCGCAAGTCCGGCTGATGCACGTGACGCGAGCGCTGGACGAGCAGCGCCACCAGGCCTCGCCGCCGTCGCATCCGCGGCCCCCTGCCGCCGCCGGGCTCCGCGCCTCTCTCGGCGGGGCGATCGACGCCCTCTGCGCCGAGGCCAAGCCCGGCGCGCCGCCGCGCGCCGCGGTGGTCGAGCGGCTGCGCGCCGCGCTCGCCGACGGCCATGCGGCCGCGCGCGCCTATCTCGACGCCGGCGGCAAGGGCATGGCCTGCGCTCGCTACCTTTCCGATCTCGAGGATGAGATCATCGGCGCGATCTATGATTATGTCGTGCGCTTCGTCTATGTCGCCGATAATCCGACCTTTGCCGAGAGGCTCACCATCGTCGCGGTCGGCGGATATGGGCGCGGCACGCTCGCGCCCGGCTCCGACATCGATCTCCTGTTCCTGCTGCCCTATAAGCAGACGCCCTGGGGGGAGAGCGTCGTCGAGGCGATCCTCTATATCTTGTGGGATCTGCGGCAGAAGGTCGGGCATTCGAGCCGCTCGGTCGCCGAATGCCTGCGTCAGGCGCGCGCCGACGTGACCATCCGCACGACGATTCTCGAGGCGCGTTTCATCCTCGGCAGCGCCGAGCTCTATCGCGAGCTGACGACGAGCTTCGAGCGCGAGATCATGCGCGGCGACACGCGCGCCTTCGTCGCCGCCAAGCTCGCCGAGCGCGACCAGCGCGTCTCGCGCGCCGGCTCCTCGCGCTATCTCGTCGAGCCGAACGTCAAGGAGGGCAAGGGCGGCCTACGCGATCTGCACACACTGTTCTGGATCGCCAAATATGTCTATCGCGTGCGCGAGCCCGAGGAACTCGTCGCCGCGGGACTGTTCAGCAGCGCGGAGCTGGCCCTGTTCCAGCGCTGCGAGGAGTTCCTGTGGCGCGTGCGCTGCATGCTGCATTTTCTCACCGGCCGGGCCGAGGAGCGTCTGTCCTTCGACATGCAGCCGACGCTGGCGGCGCGCTTCGGCTATCATGATCGCGCCGGTCTCTCGCGCACCGAGCGCTTCATGAAGCATTATTTCCTCGTCGCCAAAGATGTGGGCGATCTCACCGCCATTGTCTGCGCGGCGCTCGAGGAGCGTGAGGCCAAGCCTCGCGCCATGCTCGACCGCGTGCTCGGACGGCTGAAGCGCCGCGCGCAAAAGCTGCCGGCCGGCGATTTTTCGGTCGATCACGACCGCGTCCGCGTCGCCGACGAGCAGGTGTTCGAGCGCGATCCGGTCAATATTCTGCGGCTGTTCTCGATCGCCGATCGTCACGCGCTCGCCATCCATCCGGACGCGGTGCGCGCCGTGACGCGCGCCCTGCGCCGCATCGACGCGAATCTGCGCGCCGACAAGGAGGCGAACCGTCTCTTCCTCGACATTCTCACCTCGCATAATATGACCGAGATCGTGCTGAGGCGAATGAACGAGACCGGCGTGCTCGGCCGCTTCATTCCCGAATTCGGCCGCATCGTCGCGATGATGCAGTTCAACATGTATCATCACTATACGGTCGACGAGCATCTCTTGCGCGCGGTCGGCGCGCTGGCCGCGCTGGAGTCCGGCCGCGGCCCCGCGCAAGCGGCGCTCGCCGCCGATATTCTCCCGACCATCGCCAATCGCAAGGCGCTCTATCTCGGCCTGCTGCTGCACGATATCGCCAAGGGCCGCAAGGAAGATCATTCGCACGCCGGCGCGCGCATCGCTCATTCGCTGTGTCCGCGCCTCGGCTTCACCCCGGCCGAGACCGACACGGTCGCCTGGCTGGTGCAGCATCATCTGCTGATGTCCAGCATCGCGCAGAGCCGCGATCTCTCCGACCGGCGCACGATCGAGAATTTCGCCGCATCGGTGCAGACGATGGAGCGGCTCAAGATGCTGCTCGTCCTCACCATGTGCGACATCTATGCGGTCGGGCCCGGCGTGCTCGACGCCTGGAAGGCGCAGCTGCTCAATGTTCTCTATTGGGAGACCGAGGTGGTGCTCGGCGGCGGCCATTCGGCGGCCGATCGCAAGAGCCGCGTCGCTTTCGCCAAGGAGGAGCTGCGCGCCGCGCTCGGCGAGTGGGGCGCCGCCGAGTTCGACGCTTATGCGCAGCGGCATTATTCGGCCTATTGGCTGAAGGCCGATCTGCCGCGCAAGGTCCGCCATGCGCGCCTGTTGCGCGAGCTGAACAATGCGCAGGCGCCGCTCGCCACCACAGTCGATCTCGACACCAAGAGCGGCGCGGTGGAGCTGACCGTCGTCGCGCAGGACCATCGACGGCTGCTGTCGATCATCGCCGGCGCCTGCGCCGCGAGCGGCGCCAATATCGTCGACGCCCATATCTTCACCACGGCCGACGGGCTCGCGCTCGACACCATCTTCTTCTCGCGCGCCTTCCCGCTCGACGAGGACGAGACGCGCCGCGCGCGCCGCGTCGCCGATTACATCGAGAAGGCGCTGCGCGGCGAGATCGCCATCTCCGAGGCCGTGGCCGCGCGCAGCGCCAAGGACCGCTCCCTCGCCTTCGACATCGCGCCCGACATCGTCATCGACAACAGCTTCTCCAATGTCGCGACCGTCATCGAGGTGTCGGGCCTCGACCGCGTCGGCCTGCTGTTCGATCTGACCAACGCCATCTCCAACCTCAACCTCAACATCGGCTCGGCCCATATCGTCACCTTCGGCGAGCGGGCTGTCGATTCTTTCTATGTCACCGATCTCACGGGCGGAAAGATCCTCTCCGCCTCGCGCCAGGCGACGATCAAGCGGCAATTGCTCGAGGTCTTCGCTCCGGCGCGGGAGAAGCGCGCGCGGGCGCGCGAGGCCGGCGGGACGCCGGCTCAGCCGTAGAGCTTTCGATCAGGCGTTGCCGCGGCGGCCGGCCTCGAACAGGAACCAGATGCGCCGCTCAGTCTCGTCGATCCAGGTCTCCAACAGCGAGGCGCTCGCTATGTCGCCCTGCTCGTCGCAGATCGAATGGGCTTCGCGCATGCGCAGCGCCAGAGCGCCATTATCGTCGCGCAATTCGGCGAGCATGTCCTGCGGATCGACATAATCCGCGTCATTGTCCGGAATGCGCTGCAATCTGGCGATGTGGCCGATCGAGCGCAGCGTCGCGCCGCCGACCTTGCGCACGCGCTCGGCGACGTCGTCGGTCATGGCGAAAATCTGCTGTCCCTGCTCGTCGAGCAGCAGATGATAGTCGCGGAAATGCGGCCCGGACATGTGCCAGTGGAAATTCTTGGTCTTGAGATAGAGCGCGAAAATATCGGCCAGCACGGCGTTGAGCGCGCCGGACACGTCGCGCGTCGCGTCGGCGGAGAGGGCGGTGGGCGTGTCGAGCGCGGCCTTCTGACGGGCGCGAACGTCACGATTGCCGGTGTGAGCTTCTCTATGAGCTGCCATGGGATGGTCTCCGGATGGGATCATCCGGACCAAATATGCCGCTCGCCGCGCCTTCCCATTGCGAGCAGGGGAGTTTTTTTGCCTATCGCAGCGACGCGCCCTGGAGCTGCGGGGCCGGCTCGGCGGCGGGCGGCGGCGGCAGGGTCTGGGGCTCGGCCGTTTCGCGCCGGCGCGGCGCCGGCAGGCGATGGACCGTCGCGCTCGCGCCGACGTCCTCCTCCGCCTCCATCTTCGCGAGATCGCGGCGAACCATCAGCACGAACAAAGTGAAGGCGACGGCCGACAGGCCGCCCACCGACACGTCGATCCAGGCGAACCGCAGGATCCGCGCCTCGATCAGGCCGGGGCCGGCCCAATGCGCGATCAGCGCCCACACCGCCACCAGAATCCGGAACTCCGTCGCTCCCATTCCGCCGTAGGACAGGCGATGCACCCCCTCCGTCGCCACGCGGAGATAGGTGTAGGAGCTCATCAGCAGATAGAGCGACAGCACGAACAGCGCCGACGGCATGGTGAAAAAAGGCGACGCCCCGAGCCCCACCACGATCAGGCTCATCGCGATCAGATCGCTCGAATGATCCAGAAGGAAGCCGTAGCGAGGCCGCTCGATCGACCGGTGCCGCGCCAGCGACCCGTCCAGCGAATCGCCGAACCAGTTCGTCGCCAGCCCCGCCACCACCAGCGCCAGGAACCACGCCGACCAATGGCACAGCAGAAACCCCGCCCCCGTCGCCGCCGCTCCCAGCAGCCCGACCGCCGTCAGCTGGTCCGGCAGCACCCAGGTCGGAAGGCGCTGAACGATTGCGCCCAAGAGCCGTCGCTCGCAAGTCGCCAGCACGCTCGTGTTCAATCGATCCGCCAAGAAGCCCCCTCGACAATTGTGAAGCGCTCGGCGCCTCGCGACGCGGCTTCGCCCCATTTCCGACGCCAGGCGTTCCATGCGCCTCATACGGCGCCGAACTCGGATGAACCGAACCCGAACTTCTACACACCGCAGCCGATCCGAACGCCGTCGCGCCTCGGTCCTGCGAGTCCCTCGAATCGCATGTCCGTCTGTGGCGCCGCAGCATTCGGCCAGCTTCAGCTTGCCTGCGACGCTCCGCCCCGTCAACCGATTATCGGCGCCCCTGCGGCGGTTTTCGGCCTTATTTGATCCGCGACTCCGTGCGAATCCCCTGGACCGCCGGCTGCGTCAGCATCGACACCAATTTCAGCACCTTGCCCGCCTCCGTCAGACCGGCGTTCGAAACGAACAGAATGTCCTTGTCACGCATCGCGAAGCGGCGCGCCGCGAACAGCGCCTTCGGGTCCCGCATGTCCAGATGATAGACCACAGGAACTTGCGCCCGCGCCGCCAGCTCGGGCGGCGTCGCCGGATATTGCGACACGATCCCGCTCGGCTCGTAGCGCAGCACGAAAAGGCCCGACGGATCGGCCTGCTGATCCTCGATCCCGCCGGCCTTGCCGATCGCCTCCTCCAGCGTCAGGCTGCGCGCGCCGAACTCCAGCACCGAGTTCGACCCCAACGCCCCCGCCACGGTGAAGGTCTGCGGCGTGTGCTCCACCGTCACCATGTCGCCAGGTCGTACATAAATATCTTCGCGCGGGGTCGCCAAGAGAGCGCCGAGCGGCACGCGTGCGGTGCGGTCGCCACGCGTCAGGCTGACGAAGGTCTCATGCACAGGCGTCTTGAACCCGCCGGCCGAGGCGATCACATCCATCACCCGGTCGCCGCGCAGCGTCAGCGGCACGCGCGCGCCCTGCGACACCTCGCCGGTCACCGTCACCATGTTCGACACATTGTGCGTCACCGTCACCAGCGCCTGCGGCTCGATC
Source organism: Methylosinus trichosporium OB3b (assembly GCF_002752655.1). Taxonomy (NCBI): domain Bacteria; kingdom Pseudomonadati; phylum Pseudomonadota; class Alphaproteobacteria; order Hyphomicrobiales; family Methylocystaceae; genus Methylosinus; species Methylosinus trichosporium. Next base: position 4,117,794 of record NZ_CP023737.1, read on the forward strand.
GCCTTGCCGCGCAGCCGCTCGACGATGAGCGCCTCGACCTCTTGCTGGCTGCGGCCGGCGACCTGGATGCGCCCGGCGTAGGGCACGGTGACCGAGCCGTCCCGCGCGACCGTCTGCTCGGGGATTGTCGCCGAGCGCGAGCCGGGGCTCGTGTGGTCGCCGCCGCCGGAGGAGAACAGACCGCCGGCCGTCGCCTCCCAGACCGTGATCTGCAACGCGTCGCCGACGCCGATCGGCTGCGAGGCCAACGCGCGATAATCTCCGAAAGACCCGCGCAGCGACGGTTCCCGCCGCCGCGCCAACACCTCGAGCGAAAAATCGTCGATCTCGACCCCGACGAAGGCCGGCGTGGCCGAAGCCGTCGCCTCGACTATCGAATCACCCGACGGCCCACTGCCCGGAAGAAAAGAGCAGCCCGCCAGCAACGCTACCCCCGACAAAGCCGCAAACCGCAGAAAAAGCTTCGAGTCCACTGGCGCCTCGACATAGCGCGGCGACGCGGCTCCCACGGAGAGCGGGCCGCGGCCGTGCGAGCGACGAGGTCGGAAGGGCCCCCACGGGCCGAGCCGGCAGCGTCGCGCCGAGGAGTTATGCCGCAAATTTGACCGCCATGCTACAGGCAGAGCCGACACATGGACGTCAGCCCTTGCCGCGCGGCTGCTCCGCGGCTGCCGCGGAGGCGGCGAGCGACATGCGCACCAGCTCGGAGAGGCTGCCGGCGTTCATCTTCAACATCACATTGGCGCGATGCACCTCGACCGTGCGCACGCTGATGCCGAGCTCGCGGCCGATGCTCTTGTTCGGCATGCCGTCGAGCAGGCGCGCCAGCACCTCGCTCTCGCGCGCCGTCAGCGTCTGCATGCGCGCCTGGATGGTCTGTGTCTCGGCGGCGCGGAACTGCTCCTCGCGCTCGAAGGCGAGCGCGAGCCGCACGCAGGCGATCAGCGCCTCATTGTCGAAGGGCTTCTCGAGAAAGTCGAATGCGCCCTGCTTCATCGCCTGCACCGCCAGATCGACGTCGGCGTAAGCGGTGATGACGACGACCGGCAGCGACAATTGCCGAGTCTTCATCTCCTCGAGCAGCTCGATGCCGGTCATCTCCGGCATGCGCGCGTCGGTGACGACGCAACCGGGCGAGCCGGGCTGGACATGGGTGAGAAAGACGCTGGCGCTCTCATGCGCCTCGACGCGCAGACCTTCGGTGGACAGCAGCAGCGCCAGCGAGTCCCTGACGGCGTCGTCGTCGTCGATGATGTGGACGGTGGCGTGCTCATTGGTCGTTCCGGGCGCGGGAGCGAATGTCGGGCGAGCGGCGGCGACATCGGCGAGCGCGCTCGCTTGCTGCGATATGTGAGCCATGGAGCTTTTGATCTCTTCAGCAGAATGACGAGGCGCGATGCGCGCCGGCGATCAGCTCGCGCCGCTGGCGTGGCGGCGTCACATGTCGAGCCGCGGCGCGCGGCGGGGGAGGGCGCGACGGCGGCGCGGCCGCGCGATTTGCGCGCGCATGGCTTCGTGTCGAGATGATCATCGCAACATGCCCCAATTATTCGACAACACGGAAGAACATGCGCGCCGGCAGCGCACCATGTCGTAGCGCTCGCGGCGAAACCCGCGCTATAGGCATTATTCTGAGCGCGGCGACGATTGACAAACTGGGGAATACACGTAGCCCGCAAGCGATACGCGAAAGCCGGTGATGAAGTGTTCAATGTTTATTCGTCGGCATGCCCCGTCGATGCTCGCTGTGGTCATGCTCGCCGGCGCGACAAGCGGCGCATTCGCGCAGCATCGGCAGGACGAACGCGACGAATGGTTGCGCCGCGTCGATGCTGCGCGCCAGGATCATGACGCCTTCGCGGCGCGGGCCGCCGCCGCCTTTCGCGACGCGGTGGAGGCGCGGCGAAACGCGTCGAGCGCGCAGACTTTGCGTCTCGACGATCCGACATTGCGGCCGGGCGACATTATCGTCACGCCGACCAGCCTGCTGCTGTTCAAGGGCGCGCAGAGCGCTGTCTGTGAAGATGATTTCGAGCGCGTCGACGATCTGCGAGCGCGCGCTCTGCCGCATGGGCGTGCGCTGCGCGCCATTCTGCGCGCCCGCGTCCGTCGCTGACGCGATTATCTCGCCGCTTCGCGCGCCGCGAGACCAGCGCCGAGATTGGTCTGAGGAACAGAAGCCGCGCCGCCTTGGCGCATCGGCGCCGATCGCGCCGGCAGATCGAGAGCGACGCGCAGCCCTGGCCGATTGTCGTCGATACGCAGGGCGCCGCCATGTAGGCGCGCGACGGCGGCCGCAAGCGACAGGCCGAGGCCGGAGCCGGGCCGCGAACGCGAATTCTCGAGCCGCACGAAACGGCTGGTCACTCGATCGCGATCCTTCTCGGCGATGCCCGGCCCGCGATCGGCCACGGCGATCTCGACGCGATCGCCGACGCGCCGCGCCTCCACGGCGATCACCGCGCCCGGCGACGGCGCGCCATATTTCAGCGCATTGTCGACGAGATTGACCAGCGCCTGGCCGAGCAGCTCGCGATTGCCGAGCAGCGTCAATCCGGGCTCCGCGTGCAGCGCCAAATGCGCGCCGCGCTCCTCGGCGACCGGCTCGTACATCTCGACGATGTCGGCCGTCACCCGGCTCGCGTCGAACTCGCTGCAGAAGTCGCTGCAATAGCCGGCCTCGGCGCGCGCGATCATCAGCAGCGCGTCGAAGATGCGGATCAAGCCGTCCGACTCCTCTATGAGCCCGGCGAGCGCCTCGCGATATTGGTCCTCGGTCAGATGGGCGCGCAGCGCCTCGTCGGCGCGGTTGCGCAGCCTGGTCAGCGGCGTCTTCAGGTCGTGCGCGATATTGTCGGAGACCTCGCGCAGGCCGGTCATCAATTCGTCGATACGCTCCAGCATGGCGTTGAGATTGCCGGCGAGGCGGTCGAGCTCGTCGTCGGCGCCCATCAGCGGCAGGCGTTGCTTCAAATCGCCGCCCATGATGCGCTGCGCCGAGGCGGACATCTTGTCGAGCCGCGCCAAGATGCGCCGCGCGACGAAAATGCCGCCGAGCGTGCCGATGGCGACAAGCCAGAACAAGGAGGTGACGAGCGCCTTGCCGAGAATCGCGTGCAACATCTTGCGATCGTGCAGATCATAGCCGACGAGCAGGCGGAATCCGTCCGGCAGCACGAACAGCCGCATGAGCGCGCGATGATGCGGCGTCGTCTCGCCGCGGCGCTGATACACCGACTCGACGAGCTCGGAGCCCGCGGGCAGATCGCGCGGCATGGCGGCGATATTGCCGACGACGTGCTCGCCGGCGAAGGTCGTCACCAGATAGAGCGAGGCGCCGGGCGAGCGCACGCGCCGCTCGACCACATCGACCAACTGGCGGATGCCGCCTTCCGCATATTGCTCGGCGAGGCCGCGAATATCCGCGTCGATCGTTTGCGCGGTCTGCTCGTCGAACAGATCCTCGACATGGATTTTCACGCGCGTCAGCACCAGCGCCGCGCCGAAGGCGAACAGCACGAGATAGGCGAGCGACAGCCGAAAGGCCGTCGTTCGGAAGAGTCTAGCGAGCGCCTTCACGGATCATATATCCCGCGCCGCGGATCGTGTGCAGGAGCGGCGTCTCGCGGCTCTTGTCGATCTTGGCGCGCAGCCTGGAGATGTGGACGTCGATCACATTGGTCTGGGGGTCGAAATGATAATCCCAGACATTCTCGAGCAGCATGGTGCGCGTCACCACCTGCCCCGCATGTTTCATCAGATATTCGAGCAGGCGGAACTCGCGCGGCTGCAGCACGATCTCCTGTCCTGCGGAGGTGACCTTATGGGCGAGGCGATCGAGCTCGAGATCGCCGACGCGATAGACGGTCTCCTCCTGCTTCGCGCCGCCGCGCCGGCGCGCCAGCGCCTCGACGCGGGCGAGCAGCTCGGAGAAGGCGTAGGGCTTGGCGACATAATCGTCGCCGCCGGCGCGCAGGCCCTTCACGCGGTCGTCCACCTGGCCGAGCGCCGAGAGGATCAGCGCCGGCGTCTCGATCTTCTGCTCGCGCAGGCCCGAGATCAGCGAGAGGCCGTCGAGCCGCGGCAGCATGCGGTCGACGACGATCACGTCGTAGCGACCATCGGAGGCAGCCGCATAGCCGGCGAGGCCGTCGACCTCATGGTCGGCGACATGGCCCTGCTCGCGGAACGCCTTGACGAGATAGGCGCCGGCTTCCGAATCGTCCTCGACGATCAATATGCGCATTTCCTTCATATAGCGCACCTTCAGCAAAAACGGCAGACCGGCGGGGGCGCGCCGGTCTGCCGGAGAGACGCCGAGAGGAGACGGAATCTCCCGGCGCCCTTGCTTGCGCGGGTCCGCTTCGCGCGGGGGGTGGGGGCTATGGCGGCCCTACGCAAGAAGTCGTTAAGACGCCGGACTGACGGAGAGCGCCACGAAGCGCGTCCCACCCTGCGATTTCACGCGCAGCAGCACGGATTTGCGCCCCTCCTTCTTCACCGCGTCGATGGCGTCGGAGAGATCGCCGGGCCGCTTCATCGATCGACCATTGGCCTCGAGGATCACATCGCCCTGCTGCAGGCCCTTCTGCGCCGCCGAGCCATTGGGGTCGATGCCGACGACGATCAGACCCTCCCCGCCGCCGCGGCCGCGCAGCTCGGAGGCCGGCGCCACCTCTATGCCATAGGCCGCGAGAGCGGAGCCCTGCTCCACGCCGTCGTCCTCGGTCTCGGTCGCGGCCTCCTTCTCGGACGGCAGCTTGCCGAGCTTCAGCCGCGCGGTCTTCTCGGAGCCGCCGCGCAGATAAGTGATGTCGGCGGTCTTGCCCGGCCCGAGCGTGGCGATGCGTCGGGCGAGCTCGCGCGGATTGTCGATCTTCTGCCCATCGACCGCGGTGATCACATCGCCGGACTTCAGCCCCGCCGCATCGGCCGGGCCGCCGCGCTGCGGCTGCGCAACCAGCGCGCCTTTCGTGGATTTGAGGCCGAGGCTCTCGGCGATCTCCTGGGTGACCGGCTGAATCTGCACGCCGATCCAGCCGCGCGCCACCTGACCCTTGTCCTTCAGCGCCGCGATCACATCCTTGGCGACCTCGGCCGGAATGGCGAAGCCGATGCCGATCGATCCCCCCGAGGGCGAGTAGATCGCCGTGTTGACGCCGATCACCTGGCCGCGCTCGTCGAAGGAGGGACCGCCGGAATTGCCGCGGTTCACCGGAGCGTCGATCTGCAGGAAGTCGTCGTAAGGACCGGCGCCGATGTCGCGTCCGCGCGCCGAGACGATGCCGGCGGTCACCGTGCCGCCGAGGCCGAACGGATTGCCGACTGCGATCACCCAGTCGCCGATGCGCGGGCTCGTGCTCGCCCAGTCGACATGCGCCAGCTTGTTGCCGTCGCTGATCTTCAGCAGCGCGAGATCGGTGCGCTTGTCGGTCCCGACGATCTTGGCCGGCAGCGTGCGGCCGTCGTCGAAGCTCACCTCCACTTGAGTCGCATGCTCGACGACGTGGTTGTTGGTCACCACATAGCCGTCGCTGGTGATGACGAAGCCGGAGCCCTGCGCCTGGGTGACATGCTTCTGGCGGCGCCCCTGCGGCGGGCCGAAATGACGGAAGAAGCGGTAGAGCGGATCATCCGGCGAGAGCTCGGGCGGCATTCCCGGAACGCCCTCCTCCGGGCCGCCGCCGACCTCGATCGCCTTGGTCTTGATCGCCACCACGGCCGGCTTCACGCGCTCGACCAGATCGGCGAAGGATTTGGGCCCGAGCCCGGCGGGAGCGGTCTGGCTCTCGACCGGCGGCGCCTCGGCCATGGCGAAGCCCGCGAGCGGCGTCGCTAGCGTGGCGCCGAGCGCAAGAGCGGCGACGCCGGAGAAGAGGGCCATGCGGAAAGGGCGATGCTCGGGCCGGCGCCAGCGCGCGGTTCGGCCCATGGCGAAAGCTCGACGAAAAAGCAGAGGCGAGGTCATCAAACCGTCTCCATCGATCTGGCGCGCGACCGTCGGGGGCGCGCGGGGCGGATCGTCCGCCGTTGCCGAGGAAAATGGGGCCGCCCGGCTTACGCGGCAGTGGCGGCCGGATGAAACTTTCGTAAGGCGTGGAATGGCCGCGCTCGGCGGGCAAATCGGCTCGCGGGTAAATCTCATGGCGACGCGCAGGCGCACGTCCTTGGACGGCGCCATGCGCTCTCGGCCAGACTCTGCGCGTCCAGAACCATCAGGAGGACGCGGACCCATGCCGAGCTTCGCCTTCGACGACCGCAACATCGAATGGAAGCGCCTCGCCGGCGCCGAGCATCTGTGGCTGTCGGTGCTCGATATCGACGAGAGCAATGGATTGATCCATGTGCTGTATAAATTCGCCGGCAATGAGAAGATCCTGCTGCATCGCCACAAGACGCTGAACAAGACCTTCGTGATTCAGGGCGAGCACCGGCTCTATCACCCGAATGGGGAGATCAAGGAGATGCGGCCGGTCGGCAGCTACAAGGTGAGCCCGCCCTCACCCGATCCGCATCGCGAAGGCGGCGGCGACAAGGATGTGATCGTGTTCTTCACGATCTATGGCGGCAAGGACACGCTGTATGAAATTCTCGACGACGATCTCAATGTCGTCGCTCCGCTCACGGTCGAGGATTTTCGTGCGCTGATGTGAGGCGCAATCTCGACGTTCCCTCCTTCTCCCGCCCTGCGCGCCGCTTGCGCGGGCTTGGCGAAACCGCGACGCCGCGAGACCTGCCGGGCCTTTCACCGTAACTCTCCAAGCGCGGGGCGGGAGATCGGCGCGTTTCCGCCTTAACCTTTCATTCATGTGTTCGGCCTCTCGTCTGCGCATGCCTCATGCTGGACGAACGCCATGAATGATCCATCGCATCACCCCGCTCACGAGCCCGGCGTGGTGGCCGCCGCCGTCTACGCCAGCGGCAAGCGATTGCAGGATATCGACATCGACGCCGCCGGCGCCTTCGCGGCGCAGCCGGGGAATGTGGTGTGGATCGGGCTGCACGAGCCTTCGCTGGCGCTGCTCGCGCGCGTGCAGCGCCAGTTCGGGCTGCATCCGCTCGCCATCGAGGACGCCGGCAAGGCGCATCAATATCCCAAGCTCGAGCAATATGGAGACGGGCTGTTCATCGTCGCGCGCACGGCGCAGATGGAGAATGGCCGCATCGCCTTCGGCGAGACGCATCTCTTCGTCGGCAAGGGCTATGTGCTGTCGATCCGCCACGGCGCCTCGCGCTCCTACGCGCAGGTGCGCGAGCGCTGTGAGGCGGCGCCGCACGGCCTCTCCGAGGGCGAGGACTATATCGTCTACGCCATTCTCGATTTCATCGTCGACGATTATTTCCCCGTGCTCGCGACGATCAACTCCGAGGTCGAGGCGATCGAGGACGCCATTCTGGAGCACACGCCGGGGCGCGCCCAAATCGATCGGCTCTACACGCTGCGCCGCGATCTGCTGCGGCTCGGCAACGCCGTCGCGCCGCTCGTCGACGTCTGCCAGCGGCTCGAGCATACGCAAGTCATGGCGATCGATCCGGCCATGCAGCCGCATTTCCGCGACGTGACCGACCATATTCGCCGCGTGCGCGAATCGATCGACACCTTGCGCGAGGTGCTGGCCTTCGCCTTCGAGGCGAGCCTGATGAACGGCCAGATGCAGCAGACCGAGATCGCCCGGCGGCTCGCGGCCTGGGCGGCCATTCTCGCCGTGCCGACGGCGATCGCCGGCATTTATGGGATGAATTTCGAGCATATGCCGGAGCTGAAATGGCGCTTCGGCTATTTTTACATCCTGGGCGCGATCACGGGGACATGCGCGTTTCTCTATTGGCGGTTCCGCCGCAACGGGTGGCTGTGAGGCTCGCCGTCATCGCGAGGAGCGCAGCGACGAAGCGATCCAGGGGCCGCCCCACGGCTCTGGATTGCTTCGCCTTCGGCTCGCAATGACGGGGGGAGCGTCGGCGATCACCCCTTGGGTCCGCCGCGAGCGACGCCGACCTTGGCCGGGCGGAGCACGCGCTCGCCGATCAGATAGCCGGGCTCGACCACTTGCGCGACCGTGCCATTGGGCACGCTCTCGTCGGGGATTTCGAACAGCGCCTCGTGCTGATTGGGGTCGAAGCGCTGGCCCTTGGCCTCGATGCGCTTGACGCCGAAACGGCCGAGCCGGGACAGGAAGTCACGCTCGGTGAGCTCCATGCCCTCGATCAGCGTGACGACGCTCTGGTCCAGAGTCTCCCGCGCGCCGACCGGCACGCTCTCGACCGCGCGGCGCAGATTATCGGCGAAGGTCAGCATTTCGCGCGCGAAATTGGCGACGCCATAGACCTTGGCGTCGGCGACCTCCTTCTCGGTCCGCCGTCGCATATTCTCCATATCGGCGAGCGTGCGCAGCAGCTTGTCCTTCAGGCCGGCCGCTTCCGCCCTCAGCGCCTCCAGCTCGGACCCGGCCTCGGCCGCCGTCTCCGCCGGCGCCTCGGCCTCGCCCGCCAGCGGCGGGACCTCTCCGGGCGGCGTGGTCTCGGTCTTCTTATCTTCGCTCATGATCTCTTCCATTGGCGTGAAACGTCCCCGATATCAGGGCGCCGACCCGCAAAATCAAGTCGGAGCCGCGCCACCATCGTTGCGCGGGACGGCGCCCCGGGTGTAGGGGTTGATGAACTTCGAGGTCCCATGCGCAATCCACCGCCCCAGGGCATTCGTCTCGCCGATTATCGGCCGCCGGATTTCCTCATCGACTCGGTCGATCTCGATATTTCGCTGCATCGCAGCAAGACGCGAGTCGTCTCGCGGCTGGCGATTCGCCGCAATCCGAAAGGACGCCCCGGCGCCGAGCTGACGCTCGACGGCGACGGGCTGGTCCTGCGCCGCCTGCTGCTCGACGGCGCCAGCGTCGCGGCCGAGGCGACGCCGGACGCGCTGACGCTGCACGCGACGCCCGACGCGCCCTTCGTGCTGGAGATCGAGACCGAGGTCGACCCCGCCGCCAACACCCAGCTCTCCGGGCTCTATCGCTCGGGCTCGGCCTATTGCACGCAATGCGAGGCCGAGGGCTTTCGCCGCATCACCTATTTCCTCGACCGTCCCGATGTGCTCAGCGTCTTCACGACGCGCATCGAGGCCGATGTCGCCGAGGCGCCGGTTCTGCTCGGCAATGGCAACCGCATCGACGCGGGCGCGCTCGAGGGCGGCCGGCATTTCGCGCTCTGGCGCGATCCCTTCCCCAAGCCGAGCTATCTCTTCGCGCTCGTCGGCGGCGATCTTAGCCATATTTCCGAGCGCTTCGCCACGCGCTCGGGCCGCATGGTCGATCTTGCGATCTATGTCGAGCACGGCAAGGAGAAATACGCGTCCTACGCCATGGATTCTCTCATTCGCTCCATGCGCTGGGACGAGGAGGTCTTCGGCCGCGAATATGATCTCGATGTGTTCAACATCGTCGCCGTCTCCGATTTCAACATGGGGGCGATGGAGAACAAGGGCCTCAACATCTTCAACGACAAATATGTGCTGGCCTCGCCCGAGACCGCGACCGACGGCGACTACGCCGGCGTCGAATCGGTGATCGCGCATGAATATTTCCACAATTGGACCGGCAATCGCATCACCTGCCGCGACTGGTTCCAGCTGTGCCTGAAGGAGGGCCTCACCGTCTTCCGCGACCAGGAGTTCTCGGCCGACCAGCGCTCGCGCGCGGTCAAGCGCATTTCCGACGTGCGCGGCCTGCGCCTGCAGCAGTTCCCGGAGGACGCGGGGCCGCTCGCCCATTCGGTGCGGCCCAATATCTATCACGAGATCAACAACTTCTACACGGCGACCGTCTATGAGAAGGGCGCCGAGATCATCCGCATGCTGAAGACGCTGATCGGCGCCGATGATTTCGCCAAAGGCATGACGCTCTATTTCGACCGTTTCGACGGAACGGCGGCGACGATCGAGGATTTCCTCTCCTGCTTCGCCGAGGCTTCGGGGCGCGACCTCTCACAGTTCTCGCTCTGGTACGAGCAGGCCGGCACGCCGCTCGTCACCGTCGAAAGCGACTATGACGCCGCGGCGAAGCGGCTGACGCTCAGCTTCGAGCAATCGACGCCGGCGACGCCCGGGCAGAGCGAGAAGAAGCCTTTCGTCATTCCGCTGGCGCTCGGCCTCATCGGCGAGAATGGCGACGAGATTCCGCTCGTCTCGCGCGAGGCCGGCGCGCAGGAATGCGAGCGCGGGCTGATCGAGCTCACGACGCAAAAGCGCGTCGTCGCCTTCGAGAATGTCGGCTCGCATCCGGTGGTCTCGCTGCTGCGCGGCTTTTCCGCGCCGGTGCGGCTCGCGCCGCCGCAAGCGGCCGAGGATCTGCAGCGGCTGCTCGCGCACGACAGCGACCCGTTCAATCGCTGGCAGGCGGCGCAGAGCCTCGCCCTGCGCTCGATCTTCGCGCGCATAGAGGCGGCGCGAGGCGGCCCGGCGGCCGAGGCCGACGGCCCCTTCTTCGATGCGCTCGGCCGGCTGGTCGAGGCGCCGGAGCGCGATCCGAGCCTCGTCGCGCAGGCGCTGTCGCTGCCCTCCGATATCGATATCGCCCGCGAGATCGGCCGCGACGTCGATCCGGATGTGATCTTCTCCGCCCGCTCGGGGCTGCGCCGCGATCTCGGCCGCCGTCTGTCCGCCGCGCTCGCCGACGCGCGCGCGCGGCTCGTCCCGGCCGAAGGCTTCTCGCCCGACGCCGGGAGCGCAGGCCGCCGCGCGCTGCGCAACGCCGCCCTGGACCTCATCGCCGCCGGCGATCCGGGGCAGGGCGGGGCGCTGGCCGAGCGGCAATTCGGCGAAGCGACGAATATGACCGACCGGCTCGCGGCGCTCTCGACCCTGTCGCTGCTGCCGGGCGAAGCGCGGGAGGCGGCTTTCGAGGCCTTCTATGCGCGCTACGCCGGCGATCACCTCGTGCTCGACAAATGGTTCGCGCTGCAATCGACAATCCCCGAGGCGGAGACGACGAAGCGCGTCGCGCAGCTGATGGAGCATAAGGATTTCTCGCTCGCCAATCCCAATCGGGTGCGGGCGGTGGTCGGGGCCTTCGCCAATGGCAATCCGACGCGCTTCCACGCGCTCGACGGCTCGGGCTATGATCTGCTGGCGAGCGTGGTGCTGGAGCTCGATCCGAAGAATCCGCAGCTCGCGGCGCGGCTCCTGTCGGCGCTGCGCTCCTGGCGCTCGCTGGAGGAGCGTCGCCGCAAGCTGGCCGAAGCGACCTTGCGCCGCGTCCTGGCGGCTCCGGCGCTCTCGGCCGATGTGTCGGACATTGCGACGCGCGCTTTGGGGTGAGGGCGGTTTCGCGGCGTCGCGATCTCAGCCGATCCCGTAAAGTGACCCGACGAGCCCCGGCGCCTACGATCCGGAACCCAAAATGTCCCATAACAGTCTCGGCCATCTCTTCCGCATCACCACTTTCGGCGAGAGCCATGGGCCGGCGCTCGGCGTCGTCGTCGACGGTTGTCCGCCGGGGCTGGAGCTGACGGAAGCGGAGATTCAGGGCTTTCTCGATAAGCGCCGGCCTGGCCAGTCGCGCTTCACCACGCAGCGGCAGGAGCCGGATGCGGTGAAGATCCTCTCGGGCGTGTTCGCCGATTCCTCGGGACGGCAGGTGACGACGGGAACGCCGATCGCGCTTCTCATCGAGAACACGGATCAGCGCTCGAAGGATTATGGCGAAATCGCCGACAAATATCGACCCGGCCACGCCGATTACGCCTATGACGCCAAATATGGAATTCGCGACTATCGCGGCGGCGGCCGTTCCTCGGCGCGCGAGACCGCGGCGCGGGTCGCCGCGGGCGCGGTGGCGCGCAAGGTGGTCGCCGGCGTCACGATCCGCGGCGCTTTGGTGCAGATGGGGCCGCACAAGATCGACCGCGCGCGTTTCGACTGGGCGGAAGTCGACAGAAACCCGCTGTTCTGTCCAGACGCCGAGGCGGCGAGCCGCTGGGCCGATTATCTCGACGGCGTGCGCAAATCCGGCTCCTCGATCGGCGCGGTGATCGAGGTGGTCGCCGAGGGCGTCCCCGCCGGCTGGGGCGCGCCGATCTATGGCAAGCTCGACGCCGATCTCGCCGCGGCCTTCATGTCGATCAACGCCGTGAAGGGCGTCGAGATCGGCGCCGGCTTCGCGGCGGCCGCGCTTTCGGGCGAGGACAACGCCGACGAGATGCGCGCCGGGGCGGACGGAAAGCCGCTGTTCCTCTCCAATCAGGCCGGCGGCGTGCTCGGCGGCATCTCGACCGGCCAGGAGATCGTCGCGCGTTTCGCGGTGAAGCCGACCTCCTCGATCCTGACGCCGCGCCGCACCATCGACCGCAGCGGCCAGGAGACGGAGATCGTCACCAAGGGCCGCCACGACCCCTGCGTCGGCATTCGCGCCGTGCCGGTGGGCGAGGCGATGATGGCCATCGTGCTGGCCGATCATTTTCTGCGCCACCGGGGGCAGGTGGGATAGCGAGTTGTTTCGGGCCAGTGGCGTGTTCAGCTGTTTGACGGGAGGTAAAGAGCGAGCCTGAAGGCTCGCGGTCCAAGCCCGGTCCCCGGACCGCGAGCCTTCAGGCTCGCTCTTTCAATCTCATTATCGTTCTCTCGCGGGGCGCGCGGCGAGACTTCGCGAGGACGGCACGGCCGTTGCTATCTCGCTTCCCGGAACGACATTTCGTCGGTCGGGGGAGTATAAGCGACAATGAGCCCGTTTCTCTGCGCTCACGCCGGCGATCCCGATTGGGGAAACGCCCTGCGCTCCTGCATCGAGCAGATCGGCGCCGGGCTGCGCGACGACCGTCGGCCCAATCTCGGCTGGTGCTATCTCTCAGATTATTACACTCCCGCCGCAGCGAGCATTCTGGCGGCGCTGAAGCAGCAATGGCCGGGCGTGCATTGGGTCGGGACGGTGGGGGTCGGCGTCGCTGCCGATGCGACCGAATATTTCGACACGCCGGCCATGGCGCTGATGATGGGCGAATTGCCGCCGGCCTCGTTCCGGATCTTCAGCGAGGCGGCTCCCTGGGACGGCTTCGACGCCTTCACCGCGCTCGTCCATGCCGACGGCGCCACGCCCGATCTGCAGGAAAAGCTGAAGGCGTTGAGCGACAACACCCCGACCGGCTATTTATTCGGCGGCCTCTCCTCGGCGCGCAATCAGCATTTGTGCTTTGCCGACGAGCCTCTGACCGGCGGCGTGTCCGGCGTCGCCTTCGGGCCGGATGCGCCGGTGATCTCCCGCCTCACGCAGGGCTGCCAGCCGATCGGGCCCCGGCGAACCGTCACGAGGGCGGAGGGCAATTATCTCGTCACGCTCGACAATCGCCGGGCGCTCGACTGCGTGCTCGAGGATCTCGGCCTCGACTCGGAGGTTTCCGACGACGCGCTCGGGCAGGCGCTGGCGCAGACGCTCGTCGGCATCGTCGCCGTCGGCGAGGATGCGGCCGCCAAGCCCGGCCAATTCGGCGCCAACACCGAGGTGCGCCACATCGTCGGCGTCGGCCGCAAGGCCGGGCTGCTGGTCGTTCCCGAGCGGCTTCAGAATGGCGCGCAGCTCGCCTTCTGCAAGCGCAACGTCGAGGCGGCGCGCAATGATCTGCTGCGCATCGTCGCCGAGGTGCGCGCGCAAGCGGAACGCGCCGGCGGCATGCGCGGCGCGCTCTATGTCAGCTGCTCCGGCCGCGGCGGGCCGCATTTCGGCGCGCCCAACGCCGAATTCGAGATGGTTCGCGAAGCGCTGGGTCCGACGCCGCTGATTGGCTTTTTCGCCGGCGGCGAGATCGCGCGCCACCATCTCTACGGTTATACAGGCGTGCTGACGGTGTTCGTCGGCGCCGCCTGAGGGAAACGAGAATGACCGCAACCGCGCCGGAGGGCGTCGACGATTCGCACATCGTCTCGGCGCGCGGCGTCGTCATGCCGCGGCTGATCTATGGCACGGCCTGGAAGAAGGAGCGCACCGCGTCCCTGGTGGAGCAGGCGCTGCGCGCGGGCTTTCGCGGCGTCGACACCGCCTGCCAGCCCAAGCATTATCACGAGCCCGGCGTGGGGGAGGGGCTCGCTGCGCTCTTCGCCGAAGGGCTCTCGCGCTCGGACATCTATCTCCAGACCAAATTCACGCCGCTGCCGGGACAGGACCCGGAGAACGTTCCCTATGACGCCGCCGCCGCCATCGGCGCGCAGGTGCGCCAGTCCTTCGCGGCGTCGCTGCGCAATTTGCGCGTCGATCGTCTCGACGGCCTCGTCCTCCATTCGCCCTATGTCGAGAACGCCGACACGCTCGAGGCGTGGCGGGCGATGGAGAGCCTGTGCGACTCGGGCGGCGTTCGCCAGCTCGGCATCAGCAATATCTACGAGCCGAGCCGGCTGGAATGGCTCTGCGGCGCCGCGCGGATCGCGCCCTCGCTGGTGCAGAACCGCTTCCACGCCAAGACCGGCTATGACCGCGAGCTGCGCGCCATCTGCCGCGAGCGCGGCATTCTCTATCAGAGTTTTTGGACGCTGACCGCCAATGACGCCGTCCTCGCTCATGCGCGCATGAAGGAGCTCGCCGAAGCTTATGGGCGAAGCCCGGCGGAGTTGTTCTTCCGTTATCTGACGCAGCAGGACATCATCTGCCTGATCGGCTCCTCGTCGCAGGAGCATATGCGTCAGGATCTTTCCATCTTCGACTTCCGCCTGACGCCGGCGGAATGCGAGGAGGTGGGAGCAATGCTGGCGCCGGTCGCCTGACGGGATAATGCTCACGCGTCGCGACTGCCTTCTCGGCGCCGCCGCTCTCGTCCTCCCTGCGCAAGCGCAGGGGGCGACGCTGCTGGTCTCGCATTTGTCGGGCCTCGCCCATGAGGTCGGCGCCGGCCGGCCCGACCAGCCCCAGCGGCTCGCCGCCATCGCCTCCGCGCTAGCGGCGCCGCGCTTCTCCGCGCTGCGGCGCGCCGAGGCGCCGGCCGCCGCGCGCGAGGCGATCCTGCGCGTCCACGCCCCGGCGCTGCTGGAGCGCCTCGAGCGCGCCGCCCCGCAGAGCGGGCTCGCGACGCTCGGGCCCGACATCGCCATGAGCCCGGGCACGCTGAAGGCGGCGCTCCACGCTGCAGGCGGCGCGGTGCTCGCCGTCGACGAGGTGATGCGCGGGGCGGCGACCAACGCCTTCGTCGCCATGCGTCCGCCCGGCCATCACGCGACGCGCGAGGCGGCCTTGGGCTTCTGCTTCTTGAACAACGCCGCCGTCGCCGCGCGTCACGCCCTGGCCGCGCATGGCGCCGAGCACGTCGCCATCGTCGATTTCGACGTGCATCACGGCAACGGCCTTCAGGAGATCTTCTGGGACGCGCGCGACGTCCTCTATTGCTCCACCCATCAAACGCCGCTCTATCCCGGCACGGGCGCGCGCAGCGAGCGTGGCGCGCATGACAATATCGTCAATGCGCCGCTCGCCAAGGGCGACGACGGCGCGCGCTTCGCCGAAGCTTGGCGCGAGATTCTACCTAGGGTCGACGCCTTTGCGCCGGACATCCTCCTCATTTGCGCCGGCTTCGACGGGCATCTGCATGACCCGCTCGGCGGGCTGCGCCTGCAGCGCCAGGACTTCGCCGAGCTGACGCTGCGCCTCATGGAGATCGCGGCGCGCCGCTGCGGCGGGCGCATCGTGTCTCTGCTGGAGGGCGGCTATCGGCCGGAGGATCTCGCCGCTTGCGTCGCCGCTCATGTCGGCGCGCTGAGCGGCGCCTGAGGCCGCGATGTGCGCCGGCGCACAGCGGCGGCGCGGCGCTCGCGGCATCCTCCCGAGAGATCGAAACGAAGGGAGGACTGAGACATGGCGACCTATATGAGCACTTGCGACGCCCGCATGGTCGGCAAGCGCGCGCTGATCGGCGTCACCCGCGTCACCTCGCGTGGCGCTGTCATCCGGCAGATGTTCGGCACCATCGCCGCGATCGATGCGCAGAGCGTCGAGATCGAGCTCGAAGGCGCGGACGCCGGCAAGACGATTCGTCTTCCCTGCGAGCAGGGCTCGCTGAAGGACGCCGGCCCTGGCGATTATCTGCTGTGGGAGACGGGCGAGATTCTGTCCGATCCGGATTTCGTCGGCGCCTGGACGCTGCACGAGGCGGCCTGAGGGCGCGCGATCAGCGCGCCTTTTCCACCACGCCGACGATCGGCCCCATGGGCCGGAAGCGGTCGTGCCGGCCGAGCGAGGGCGCATAGAGCCCGGAGATCGAGCCGTCGAGGAACAAAGCGTCCGGACATTTCAGCCGCTCGCGAAAGAGATGCGCGAAGGCGTGGAAAGTGACCGGCCGATTGGAGATGGCGAAAGCGACGATATGGCCGTCGCGCACGCCGACGCCATTGCGGATCTTCTCCGACGTGCCGCTGTCATGGATGCGCGGATTGATGCGTCCGCCGAGAACCAGCATGGGCCCGGATTGCGTGGCGTAGGCCGGCCGCAGGCGTTCTTTGAGGAAGCGCTGCGTCTCGGCGACGCCGGCGCGCGCGCCCTGCACCCAGAAAATCCCATTCGGCTTCATGTGGAAATTGCCGGCGCCGGAGGCGGTGTTGGCGCGCTTTTCCGTTTTGCCGTCCTCGATATAGAGGCCGATCGGGCGATGGTCCTCGCCATACATTCCCGCGTTCATGGCAAAAGCCAGCGTCTCGCCTCGGCGCGCGAGGTCCGAGGCGAGCGTGGAGAAGGAGCCGAACACCTCGTTCTTCTCATCCGCGAGAAAGAGGCGGATCGATTCGACGCGCGTGTCGAAGACGCAGACGGTGTAGCTCGCGCCGTCGTCCTCCAAGTCCTGGCAGGGCGCCGCTGCGGCGGCGCCGGAGAGGAGGAGGGCGAGGGCGAGCAAAGGAAGGCGTAGGACCGGAAACATGGCGCGAGCATAACATGGTCGCCCGCCGCCACGCACAGGGCGACCACGCCCGCCGTCTGAACTCAACACAAAAAAGGCGGGGTCGCCCCCGCCTCCTCTATTCGCTACTCGTTACCAGCTCACCGCGCCAGGATCGCCAGCAGCAGCAGCGCCACGATATTGGTGATCTTGATCGCCGGATTCACGGCCGGGCCGGCGGTGTCCTTATAGGGGTCGCCGACGGTGTCGCCGGTCACCGAGGCCTTGTGCGCGTCGCCGCCCTTGTAATGGGTGACGCCGTCCTTGTCGGTGAAGCCGTCCTCGAAGCTCTTCTTGGCGTTGTCCCAGGCGCCGCCGCCCGAGGTCATCGAGACCGCGACGAAGAGGCCGTTCACGATCACCCCGAGCAGCGCCGCGCCGAGCGCCGCAAAGCCATTGGCCTTGGAGCCCGAGATCAGCGCCACGCCGAAATAGACGACGATCGGCGCCAGGACCGGGAGCAGCGAGGGGATGATCATCTCCTTGATCGCCGCCTGGGTCAGCATGTCGACGGCGCGGCCGTAATCCGGGCGCTCCGTGCCGTCCATGATGCCGGGCTTCTCCTTGAACTGACGGCGCACCTCCTCCACCACCGAGCCGGCGGCGCGGCCGACCGCGGTCATGGCGATGCCGCCGAAGAGATAGGGGATCAGGCCGCCGAGGATGAGGCCGGCGACGACATAAGGATTGGACAGGTCGAAGTCGACCTTGTCCATGCCCTTGAAGTAAGGAACGCCGCTGTCGATGAAGTGCTTCAGATCATTGGAATAGGCCGCGAACAGCACCAGCGCGCCGAGGCCGGCGGAGCCGATGGCGTAGCCCTTGGTCACCGCCTTGGTCGTGTTGCCGACGGCGTCGAGCGCGTCGGTCGACTGGCGCACTTCCTTGGGCAGGCCGGCCATTTCGGCGATGCCGCCGGCATTGTCGGTCACCGGGCCGAAGGCGTCGAGCGCGACGATCATGCCGGCGAGGCCGAGCATTGTGGTCACCGCGATGGCGACGCCATAGAGCCCGCCCGCCTGATAGGCGAAGATGATGCCGAAGGCGATTACCAGAGCCGGCGCCGCGGTCGCCTCGAGCGAGACGGCGAGGCCCTGGATCACATTGGTGCCATGGCCGGTCACAGAGGCCTGAGCGATCGACACCACCGGGCGCTTGCCCGTGGCGGTGTAATATTCGGTGATGTAGACGATGAGGCCGGTCGCCAGCAGGCCGATGAGGCCGGCGAAGAACAGGCCGTAGCCATGGATCGCCTCGCCATTGGCCTTGCCGATCTCACCCCAGCCGACGGTGAAGGTGGTGGCGAGGAAGAGGCCGGCGATGGAGAGAGCGCCGGTGGCGATGAGGCCCTTGTAGAGCGCGCCCATGATCGTGTCCGGCACGCCGATCTTGTCGAAGATCGGCTTTGCCTGCTTGCCGAGGTCGCTGTCGTCGTCGCCGAGCTTCACAAAATAGGTGCCGGCGATGGAGGTGACGATGGAAAGGCCGCCGATCGCCAGCGGATAGACCATCGCGGAATAGAGGCCGCCCTGGCCGGCGAAGAAGATCGAGGCCAGCACCATGGTCGCGACGATGGTGACGACATAGGTCTCGAACAGGTCGGCCGCCATGCCGGCGCAATCGCCGACATTGTCGCCGACATTGTCGGCGATGGTGGCCGGATTGCGCGGATCATCCTCCGGAATGCCGACCTCGACCTTGCCGACGAGATCGGCGCCGACATCGGCGCCCTTGGTGAAGATGCCGCCGCCCAGACGCGCGAAGATCGAGATCAGCGAGCCGCCGAAGCCGAGCGCCACCAGCGCGTCGACGACGGTGCGGTCGGAGGGGCCGTAGCCCATGAATACAGTGAGCACGAAATAATAGATTGCGACGCCGAGCAAAGCGAGGCCGGCGACGAGCAGGCCGGTGATCGCGCCGGCCTTGAAGGCGATGTCGAGGCCGCCGGCGAGCGAGACCGTCGCCGCCTGGGCGGTGCGGACATTGGCGCGCACCGAGACATTCATGCCGATGAAGCCGGCGGCGCCCGAGAGCAGCGCGCCGATGAGGAAGCCGAAGGCCACCGCCCAGCCGAGCAGAATGACGAGAAGAACGAAGATGACGCCGCCGACATAGGCGATCGTCGTATATTGGCGCTTGAGATAGGCCTGCGCGCCCTCGGCGACGGCGCCCGAGATCTCCTGCATGCGCGCCGATCCGGCGTCGGCCTTCAAAAGCTCTTGCGAGGTCTTGACGCCATATGCGATGGACAATAGTCCGAAGACGATGCTGAGAAACAATACCATGACGATCGCGCCCTCTCCGTTCCTCGGCCGCGCGCGCCGTTGAGTTCTGAGAAGACGCGCTTGCGGCGACTGCCTGTCCGCGACAACGAGCTTCCCGGCGCAGCCGAATCGCTCGGCCGCGGCCATCGGGAATATCGGGCCTTCTCATGCCAGAAACGCGGGTTTTCGGCAATGGCGGCGCCGTAGGGGGCGCATGGCTCGAAACCTGCGCTCGCGAGCTTCCGGCCGGCGTGCATTCTCGCCGAACCTCCCGTCTGTCCGCGCTTCGACGCCGACGCTGAGGGCGATCGGGCGACTGACCTATCCCTGGACGCCGACGGGGGAGAAACCATTGATTTCGCCCCGCGGTCGCCGCCGGCTCGGTTCTCGGTCCGGCGCTGGCTCTCTGGGCCGTCGGCGGAGGGGCGGACAGCGCGTCTCCGCGATCCTGTCGGGCATTTTCGGCATGTTCGTGTGAAAAAAGACCGCTGTCAGAAATGGCTGAAGGACGGCTTTTCGAAACGGCTTTGCTCGCCGTCTCGGCCGATAAAGGCCGGCGGCTCGCGGCCTGCGGCGACCACGCCGATTTCCGTCAAGGCGACTCCGCTGGCCCGCGCCGCATGTTCCAGGGGCGCGGCCGCCGACGGCGGAGCGCAGCAGAGAAGCTCGTAATCGTCTCCGCCCGTCAAGGCGCGCTCGAGCAGCGCCGGCTCCAGGGCGACCGCCTCCCGCGCCGCCTGTGAGAGCGGAACGCGCGCGATCTCCACAAGCGCGCTCGCGCCGCTCGCCCGCAGCAGCTTGGCGAGATCGCCGGCGAGGCCGTCGGAGACGTCCATGGCCGCGCTCGCATGGTCGCGCAGCGCCGCGGCGAGCGCGAGGCGCGGCTGCGGCAGGCGGTAGCGGCCGAGGAGATGCGTCCGCGCCGCCTCGCCGAGCTTTCCGGCGAAGGGCTCGCCGCGCGCTGCGCCGAGGCCGAGCGCGGCGTCGCCGATGGTCCCCGAGACGAGGACGAGATCGCCCGGCCGCGCGCCCGAGCGCGGGACGAAGCGGGCGGCCCGGCCGAAGGCGGTGATGGAGACGGTCAAAGGCCCGGGCGTCGCCGTGGTGTCCCCGCCATAGAGCGGGCAGGCGAAATCGCGGGCGTCCGCGGCGAGGCCGGCGGCGAAGTCGCGCAGCCAGGCGTTGGTCCAATCGGCGGGGAGGGCGAGCGTCAGCAGAAAGCCGACCGGCTCGGCGCCCTTGGCGGCGAGGTCCGAGAGATTGACGCGCAGCGCCTTCCTGGCGATGAGCGCCGGCGGATCATCGGGGAAGAAATGCACGCCGGCGATCACGGCGTCGGTGGTGACGACGAGTTCCGCGCCGGCGGGCAGCACGGCCGCGTCGTCGGCGAGGCCGAGTCCGCCTTCGGCCGCGAGCGGCGCGAAGATTTGCGCGATCAGCTCGTCCTCGCTGAAGCGGCGCTCGGCCATGTCGGTCTCCCTCGGTCAGAGCGAGCCTCTAAGGCTCGCGATCCAGCCGCGCGCCCTCTGGAACGCGAGCCTTCATGCTCGCTCGCTCACTTCTCGCCGAAATGCTCCGGCCGCGCCTGCCGCGCCAGCCGATCCAGCACGGCGTTGATCATGCCCGACTCGGTCGGCCCGAAGAAGGCGCCGGCGACATCCACATATTCCTTGATGACCACTTTGACAGGCACGTCGCGGCGGAATCCCAGCTCATAGGCGCCGGCGCGCAATATGGCGCGCATCACCGACTCGATCCGCTGCAGCGGCCAGCCGCCCTGCAGCGCCTGGTCCAGAGCGCGGTCGATCGGCGTCTGATTGTCGAGCACGCCCTTGACGATGTCGCGGAAGAACTGCAGCTCGGCGGGCTTGTACTGGTCCCCTTCGATCTCGCGGCCGATCCAATGGACCTCGAACTCGGCGTAGATTTCGTTGAGGCCCTTGCCGGCGACCTCCATCTGATAGAGCGCCTGCACGATGGCGAGACGCGAGGCCGACCTCTCCTCGACGCTCATGCGACGCCTCCGAGCTTGCGCTTCAAGCGCACCAGCGCCAGCGCGGCGAGCGCGGCGTCGCCGCCCTTGTCGGCGCCGCCCTGGCTCGGATCGGCGCGCGCCGCCGCCTGCTCCTCATTGTCCACGGTCAGCACTCCATTGCCGAGCGGCAGCCGGCGCGCGACCGACAGATCGGTGAGCGCCCGCGCGCTCTCATTGGCGACGATCTCGAAATGATAAGTGTCGCCGCGAATGACGCAGCCGAGGGCGACGACGCCATCATAAGGCGTGCCGGCCTGCTCGGCGGCGTCGAGCGCGATGGCGGCCCCGGCCGCGAGCTCGAGCGCGCCGGGGACGGTGACGATGGTGACGTCGGCGCCGAGCTCCTCGAGCGCGCGCACGGCGCCCTCGTGCAGCAGCTCGACGATGTCTTCATTGAAGCGCGACTCGACGACGAGAATGCGCGCGCCGTTCACGGGCGCGAGATCATCGTCGTCGGCGCGATAGGACCCAGCCATTCATGACTCCTGAGGCGGAGGGAACCTCCGCGATCGGCGCTGCGCGAACCCTCCATGAAGAGCGGAGAATCCTCCTCCCCCGCAGAGCGGGGGAAGGGGGCGCGGCGCGTCTCGTGAAACGAAGCGCCGATGGATACACATTTTTTCGGCGAAAGCCTATAAGCCGCGCCGTCATCGCGAGCGCAGGGCGCATCGTCGAAATCCCGCCCCGCCGCTCTGGATTGCTTCGCCTTCGGCTCGCAATGACGTTTCGCCCCGGATACGACTTTCGCTCATCCCGGCGGCCGTCATTGCGAGCGAAGCGAAGCAATCCAGAGCGGCGGGGAGAATCCATCGAAATGCGCCCCGCCGCTCTCGATTGTTCCGCCTGCGGCTCGCGATGGCGGCGCTACTTCTCCGTTAGCCGCGCCGCATATCTCGCCATCAGATCGACCTCGAGATTGAGCCGGTCGCCGGCGCGATATTCGCCCCAGGTGGTCACCGCCAGCGTGTGCGGGATGATCAGCACGGAAAAGCGGTCGCCCTCGACCGCATTCACCGTCAGCGAGGTTCCGTCGAGCGCCACCGAGCCCTTCTCGGCGATGAAGCGGGCGAGCCCGTGCGGCGCCTCTATCCAGAAGCGCGACATGCCGTCGAAGTCCTCGCGGGAGAGAATCGTCGCGACGCCGTCGACATGGCCGGTCACGATATGGCCGCCCAATTCGTCGCCGATCTTCAGCGAGCGCTCGAGATTGATGCGGCGCCCGACTGTCCATTGGCCGGCCGTGGTGCGCGCCAGAGTCTCGGCCGCGGCGTCGACCTCGAAAACCGTGCGCCCGCCCTCGCGGCGAAGATCGACGGCGGTGAGGCAAGGGCCGGAGCAGGCGATCGAGGCGCCGAGCGCGATCGATTCCAGCGGATAGGAGCAGGAAATCGCGATGCGGCGCAATTCGCCGCGCGGCTCGACCGAGACGATTTCGCCGATGTCGGTGACGAGGCCCGTGAACATTATCCGATCCTCTCGTAGCGCGTCATATGGTCGGAGCCGAGCATCGCCTCGTCGGCGAGGCGATAGGCGGCTCTGTCCTCGAGCCGCGCCCGCGCCGCCGGCGAGAGCGCGAGCCGGCCCGGCCGGCCGAGCGGCTTGCGGCCCGTGTGCAGCACCACTTCGTCGGCGAGCGCGCCGAGCAGCAGGCTCTCGGCGACGCGCGGCCCGCCCTCGCTGAACACGCGCGTCACCCCTCGCGCCGCCAGCTCGGCCAGCGCCGCGGACAGAACGAGCCGGCCGGAGGCCTCCTGCGCGACGCGCGCCACCTCGATCGCCGTCGCGTCGAAGAATTCCGCGGCGGCGGCCTCTGCGACCTTCTCGCCGGCGATGACGAGAGTCGGGGTCTCGCGCGCCGTGGCGGCGAGGCGGGAGCGGCGCGACAGCCGCAGGCCGGCGTCGAGCACCACGCGCAGAGGCTTCACGCCCTCGAGCCCGGGCAGGCGCACGGTGAGCAGCGGATCGTCCACCGACGCCGTGCCGGCGCCGATCATGATCGCGCCATGCAGCGCCCGCTCGATATGGGTGGCGGCGTCGGCGACGGCGCCGGTGATGAAGAGGCGCGGATCATGCTCGGCGCCGGCGGCGTAGCCGTCCGCCGTCTGCGCCAGCTTCAGCGTCACCAGGGGGCGGCCCTGCGTCACCCGCAGAATATGTCCGAGGTGATCGGCGCGCGCCTCCCGCGCGCGCACGCCCACGGCCACCTCGATCCCGGCCTCGCGCAGCCGCGCATGGCCGCGGCCGGCGACGCGTGCGTCCGGGTCCTCGAGCGCCGAGACCACGCGCGCAATGCCGGCGCCGATGATGGCGTCGACGCAGGGCGGCGTCGCGCCGTGATGCGAGCAGGGCTCGAGCGTGGCGTAGAGCGTCGCGCCGCGCGCCGCCTCGCCCGCGGCGGCGACCGCGACCGCTTCGGCGTGTGGGCGCCCGCCCACGGCGGTTGCGCCGCGCGCGATCACGACGCCGTCCTTGACGATGAGCGCGCCGACCGCCGGGTTCGGCCCGGTGCGGCCCATATTGCGCCGGCCGAACGCCAGCGCCGCCGCCATGAAGGCGTCGTCCTGCTGCGCGAAAGGTCCGCCTTCCGTCATCGCTCGCCCGCCGCCGCGTCCGCCTCCGCCGCGCGTTCAGTCTCGCCCTGCGACAATTCGTCGATCAAGGCATGGAAATCGGCAATCTCGCGAAAATCGCGATAGACCGAGGCGAAGCGCACATAAGCGACGTCGTCGAGCGACTTCAGCCCCTGGATCACCAATTCCCCGATGCGCGCGCTCTCGATCTCGGCGTCGCCCGAGCTCTCGAGCTGGCGCACGACGCCATTGACCATGCGCTCGACCCGCTCGGGATCGATCGGGCGCTTGCGCAGCGCGATCTCCAGCGAGCGCATCAGCTTGTCGCGGTCGAAAGGCTCGCGCCGTCCCGATTTCTTGATCACCATCAATTCGCGCAGCTGCACCCGCTCGAAAGTGGTGAAGCGCCCGCCGCAGCCGGGACACACGCGCCGGCGCCGGATCGACGAGGAATCCTCGGCCGGTCGCGAATCCTTCACCTGCGTGTCGGGCGAGCCGCAATAGGGGCAGCGCATGGGACGCTCTTATCAACGATGAGCCGTCTGCTTAGCCCGTTCCTCGCGGTCGCCGCAAGCGTTAGGGTTTGATTTTTCAGTGTGCGCCGAGAGCGGCGCGTTTTCGCCGCTCTCGCGTCTCCGATGCGAGGAGACGGCGATCCTGCGGCGGCCGCGGCGGAGGGGGCGATCGCGCTCTAGAGCGCCTTCTTTTGAGCGAATTCTGATCGATCGTACGTTTCCGTTCGATCGGAATGCGCTCTAGCCGCCGAACAGCTTCTCGAAAATATTCTTCTCCTCGGCGGGTGGGGCGCGGCGCGGCCGCGCGCGCGCGTCGGGAATATCCGCCGGCGGCAGCAGCGCCTCGAGCCCATGCACGGCGCCGCCCGGCTCCTGGGCCTCCGCGGTGCGCGCCGCCGGCCGGGCCTCGCGGGCGCGGCGGGGCGGCTCGGCCGGCTCGTCCGACGAGAAGAGGCCGAGCAGCGGCGCGAAGGGCGAGGAGTCCGCCGCCGGCGGCTGTCGCCAAATGCCCGAGGGCAGCGCCGCCACCGGCACGCCCTGATGCGCCGCCTTCATGAAGCGGCTCCACACCTCGACCGGCAGATTGCCGCCCGAGACCTTCTTCGTCGGCGAATTATCGTCATTGCCGAGCCAGACGCCGGCGACGAGATGCGGCGTGTAGCCGATGAACCAGGCGTCGCGGAAATCTTGGCTGGTGCCGGTCTTGCCGGCGGCGCGCCAGCCGGGCAGCTCCGCCTTGCGCGCCGTGCCGGTGGAGAGCGTCTCCTCCATCATCGTGTTCATCATCGCCACATTCTGCGGCTCGATGACGCGGCCGTTGCTCGAGCCCTTGCGGGCGTAGAGCTGCTTGCCGGAGGCGGTCTTCACCTTGGAGATGATATGCGTCTGCACGCCGATGCCGCCATTGGCGAAGGGGGCGTAGGCGGAAACGAGCTCGAGCGGCGTCACCTCGGAGGTGCCGAGCGAGATCGAGGCGTTGGGCTGCAGCTCGGAATTGACGCCGAGCCGATGCGCGGTCTTCACCACGGTCTTGGGACCGACCTCGAGGCCGACGCGCACCGCGACGGTGTTGAGCGAGAGCGCCAGCGCGCGGGTCAGCGAGACCGGGCCGAAATATTCATGGCTGTAGTTTTCCGGCTGCCAGCCCTTCACATTGATCGGCCCATCCTCGCGGATCGTGTCCGGCGTCAGCCCATGCTCCAGCCCGGCGAGATAGACGAAGGGCTTGAAGGCCGAGCCCGGCTGGCGCTTGGCGGACACGGCGCGGTTGAACTGGCTGTCGGCGTAATTGCGGCCGCCGACCAGAGCCCGGATCGCGCCATTGGGATCGAGCGCCACCAGCGCGCCCTGCGACACGCCGAACTTGGCGCCCTTCTTGTCGAGCTCGTCGGCGAGCGCCCTCTCCGCCTCGGTCTGCAGGCTGCGGTTCAGCGTCGTCGTGACGACGATGTCCTGATCGATCGCGCCGATCGTGTCGTCGAGCATGTCCATCACATAATCGGCGGCGTAATTGGCCGAGCCGGCCGCCGCCTGCTCGCGGCGCGCCCGCGCCGGATGCGAGAGGGCGGCCTTGGCCATGGACTCGCTGATATGGCCCTCCTGCGCCATCGCCGTGACGACCTGGCCGGCGCGCTCGCTCGCGCCTTCCGGATTGCGGTCTGGCGCGAGCTTGCTCGGCGCCTTCATCAGCCCGGCGAGCACGGCCGCCTCAGAGAGGGTCACGGCGCTCGCCGGATGGCCGAAATAGCGCTGCGCCGCCGCCTCGACGCCATAGGCGCCGGAGCCGAAATAGACGCGGTTGAGATAGAGCTCGAGGATCTGGTCCTTCGAATATTTGTGCTCGAGCCACAGCGCCAGGATCGCCTCCTGGATCTTGCGCGAGACGGTGCGCTCCTGGGTGAGGAACAGATTCTTGGCGAGCTGCTGGGTGAGCGTCGAGCCGCCCTGCATCGCGCCATGGCCGATGATGTTGCGCGACAAAGCGCGGCCGATGCCGACCGGATCGATGCCCCAATGCGAATAGAAACGGCGATCCTCGATGGCGACGAAGGCCTTGGGCAGATAGGCCGGCAGGTCCTTGAGGCGCACCGCGGCGCCGCCGGTGTCGCCGCGATTGGCGAGCAGAGAGCCGTCGGAGGCGAGAATGGCGATGTTGGGCGGGCGCTTGGGCACGGCGAGCGTGTCGATCGGCGGCAGCTGCGCCGCATAATAAGCGGTGAGGCCGGCGGCGCCGATTCCGCCCCAGATCGAGGCGACGAGGCCCCAATAGACGAGGCCGCCGACGAGCGAGCCGCGGCGCCGCTTCTTCGGCGGAGGCGGCGGGGGAGCCTCCTCCGCGGCCGGGGCCTTGGCCTTGCGTTTCGCCATGCCGATGCTCTCGCTGGGGTCGGCGCGAAGGTCGCCGGGCCCGTCCTCCGCGAATCGTGGCTCGCGTCGCCGCTTGTCGCGCGTCATAGGTCGCCTCGCCGCCTGCGGCGCTCCGCTGCTTCCGATGGGTGTTGCGCGAGGATAGATTTAAACCGGCCGATTTAAGGGCCGGTAAAGCGTGTGGGAGGGGGCCGGGTCGCGCGGGCCTCCCGGAAAAGGCTCGCCTGCGATTTCGACGCAACGTTTTTGCAGCGCAGATTTTGCTCGAAAGCTCGCACCCATGTGAGAAAATCGCTGCGCATGCAAAAGTCCGATGGGGAGGCGGGCACGGAGCCTTTGCGAGTTCCATATAAAACATGAGGCGCTTATCCAACACTCCCGACATGAAGAATAAGGAATCATCGATGTTCGATAACTTCACATGGCGACGCGGCTCGGGTGAACTTGACGTGATCGATAAGTTCGCTGATTTAGCGAGGAAAGCGAGCGCTGAAGCGGGCGCGGACGTGATGGTAGTCCTTAATTTCCCGGGAGGTTACCTGTCGGTAGTCGCCTCAACCCCTGAGAGTCCTGTGCCGCAAAAGCGCCTCTGGACCCCACGAGCGCTCGCAAAAGGGCTGGCCTTGTTACGCCAATGGCTTGGCGCCCAAAAGAGGGAGGGGACGATGGTGCACTCCGCGAGGAGATCGATCGCTTGAGGGCAATCAAGAACTAATGACCGCGACAATTCTTGAAGGCTCGGAATGCGCAGCGGCGCAGCTCGCTTTGTTGGTTGCCCAAGACCGCGTGTTACAAAAAATCAACACTTTGCGACACCCGCCGCGCCCTCACTTTTCAACGGCTTCCGACGCGCAAAAGACAGGCGCGAAATGCGCGTCTATTCCGTGCGCGTCACGCGGCCGAGGCGGCGCAGGCGATGCATTCTCACCACCCTGTCGCGGACATGGGCGAAGAAGCGCGGCGGCAGCATTCCGTAGACGATGCTGGCAAGGTCGCCGTTGACGGCAGGGCGCAAATCCGGCCCCGGCCAGACGAAATCGTTGGTCTCCGTCAGCACGATCCACGAGCGTTCGGAATCCAGTCCGAGGCGCTGCTTGGTGACGGCTGGAATTTCGACGGCTTCCGTCGCATCTACGGGCGGCGTGTGGGGGATCGGCAGGACGCAGACGAGCGGCGCGTCACCGGCTTCGCCCTTGAGGACCAGCACGACGGCGCAGGGACGATCCTTCACGCCTTCTTCTCTTCCTTCGCGCGCCTCTCGTTCCCAAAGATAGGAGTAGCGGATAACCAGACCGGGACAGGGAGCCGGCCAGCTCAAGGCTTCCAGTCTTTCAACTCTTCGTCGAGATGCTCATAGCCGGCCGGGACTTCCGCCTTTTCGAGCGCCGCAATGTCTTCCTCGCTGAAGTCCTCGACGGCGAGCACTCGGCGGTCGCGGCGCTTCAAGCGCTGGTATTCATCGACCGACAGCAGCACGCAGCTTTCGCGCCCGTTGCGCGTCACCGCGACCGGCTCGCGCAAGGCGATGTCCTGATAGCGTCCGATGTTGCGTTGGAAATCAGCGGCGGAGACTTTGAGCACGGCTTCACCCTCTCCTCATGCATATCGCATAATTTATGCAATCTGCATGAGGTTGTCGAGCACGAGGGGACCAGGGCTTCGATTCGAGGTTAACAATCCCCGTGCAACCGCGTCATGCCCGCGCTTGTCGCGGGCATCCACGCCGCGACATCGCGACAAGCGGGGAAAAGAGGCGGTGATGTTCGGCTGATGTTCCAGCATCGCGAGCCGTCACGGCGTGGATGGCCGCGACGAGCGCGGCCATGACGCTGGAATTGCTCTGCTCGTCAAACCCGGATTCGGAGACTTGATGACCGACAACCGCCTCTTGCGCGAAACGCTCGGGCTTGCGAAACTTCGCCCCTTATAATTTGGACGGGCGGCACAGGTAGAGCGATGAAGATCACCATCGAGAGGGCGGCGCTGCTGCGCGCGCTCGGGCATGTTCACCGGGTGGTGGAGCGGCGCACGACCATTCCGATCCTCGCCAATGTGCTGCTCGACGCCGCCGACGGGCTGCTGCTGAAGGCGACCGACCTCGACCTCGAAATCACCGAGAAGGCTGCGGCCGAGATCGGGCAAAAGGGCGCGACCACGCTGCCCGCGCATACGCTCTATGACATCGTGCGCAAGCTGCCGGATGGCGCGCAGGTCTCGCTCGAGGGGACCGGCGAGCAGGGGCTGTTCCTGCTGCGCTCGGGTCGCTCGCGCTTCCAGCTGCAGAGCCTGCCGGAGAGCGACTTTCCCGACGTCACCTCGGGCGAGTTCTCGCATCGCTTCCAGCTCGCGCCGGCCGACCTCAAGAAGCTGATCCTGAAGACGCAATTCGCCATCTCCAGCGAGGAGACACGCTATTATCTCAATGGCATCTTCCTGCATTCGACCGAGGTCGAGGGCCATCAGCTGCTGCGCGCCGTCGCCACTGACGGCCACCGTCTCGCCCGCGTCGAGCTGCCGGCGCCCGCCGGCGCTGCGGGAATGCCGGGCGTGATCCTGCCGCGCAAGGCGGTCAATGAGGTGCTGCGCCTCGTCGAGGATGCGCAGGGCGCGGTGGAGATCGAGCTCTCGACCAATAAGATGCGCTTCTCCTTCGGCGAGACCGTGCTGACGACCAAGCTGATCGACGGCACCTTCCCCGATTACGGCCGCGTCATCCCCGCGGGCAACGACAAGCGCCTCACCGTCGAGCGCGCGTCCTTCCGCGAAGCGGTCGACCGCGTCTCGACCATTTCCTCCGAGCGGGGCAGGGCGGTGAAGCTCGCGCTCTCGGAGGGCAAGCTGGTGCTGTCGGTGACCAATCCCGACCAGGGCTCGGCGGTGGAGGAGATCGAGGCCGATTATGACGGCCCGCCAATCGACATCGGCTTCAACTCCCGCTATCTGCTCGACATCGCCGACCAGCTCGACAGCGATACGGCGTTGTTCCGCCTCGCCGACCCCGGCTCGCCGACGTTGATCCAGGACCGCGACGGCGCGAGCGCGCTCTATGTGCTGATGCCGATGCGGGTGTGAGGCGATGCGGCTCGGCAGGAGGGCGCCGTCATTGCGAGGAGCGCAGCGACGAAGCAATCCAGGGGGCCGCCCCGCGGCTCTGGATTGCTTCGCTCCGCTCGCAATGACGGCCTCAACGTCGAGGAGTTCGCCCAGCGGGCGCCTCGAAGCGTCGGGCTCCCTTCACTTCGTCTCGATCTCGACGACCTCGATCGTCGTCTCGCCTGCGTTGCGTAGCGCGGGCGCGGCGCCGGCCTCTCGCCACTGAAAGGCGCCCGGCGCGAGCGCCATCGCCTGATCGCCGCTCTCCCATGTCTCCATCAGCAGCCCGCCCTCGACGACGATGCGCGCCATCGGCGCTGTTTGCGCGAAGCCCGGCGCCGATTCTCCCGGCTTCAGGATCAGCCGCCAGCCGCGCAGGCGCTCATTGTCGATGATCTCGCGATAGGCAGGCGGACGCGCGGAGGTCGCTCGACCCTGCGGTGCTTCCTGCAGAAATTCGAAGCCGACGAAGTGGAGCGGCTCGGGGCCGATATTCTGCCCACGATGCACGAGGGGTTTTTTCGAGAAGGCGTTGAAGGCGGCCATGCCGCGCGGCCAATGCGTGCGCGTCGTCTCGGACTCGCCCCAATTCTGCAGCAGGAGATCGCTGTCGCGCACGACGACGAACACGAAGTCGCGCGAATGGCGATGCCAGCCCGCCTCCCGGCCGGCCGGAATCGGCACGTCGAGCAAAGTGATCGCGTCATTGCTGAAGACGGGAATGTGAAACGGCGCGCGCGCGACCGGCGGAGCCTCGGCCCGCGCGGGCGAGGCGCCGAGGAGAATGGCGACGAGGAAGAGGGGCGTGCGCATGTGGTGTCCTCAGAGGTCCGCGAGCCTTGCCAAAGATCGGGCCGTGACGCAATCTCGCCGTCCATGCGCGCCCTCGGTGAGAGCGATATGATTTTTCTCGTCACGCATTTTTGGGTCTGGTGGATGGCGGCGCTCGCCATTGGCGCGGCGACCGCCCTGCTGCTGGCGCGCGCGCCGGAGCGCGGCGCGCTGGCCGGCTGGCTCGCTTGGTTCGGCCTCGCCGTCCTCGCCGGACTGCCCGTCGCCGCTCTCCATCTCTTGTCCGGCCGGGCCGGACTGTGGCTCGAGACCGGCCTCGCCCTTTTCCTGGCCTTTCTCGTCGGCGCGGCGCTCGGCGCGCTGGCCGGCGGTCGCTCGCTGCGCGAGCACGAGGGCTGGGCCGTCGGCCTCCTCCCGCTCGCGTTGATCGTCGTCGGCGCCAATGTCGTCGGCGGCCGCTCGCTCGAGGCCGAGCTGGCGCGCCGGGCCGTCGCCGCTATCGAGACGTTCGGCGGCGACCCGGCGCGGATCGTGGTCGAGGGGCGGGACCTCCTGTTGACGCGCGACGCGAGCGCCGCCGAGGCGGAGCGCAAGATCGCCCAGATTGCCGGCGTTCGACGGCTCGTTGTGGTCGAGGCCCCGGTGTCGGAGGCCCCGCGCGTCGCCACGGCCGAGCCGTCCGCCACGGATCCAGCGCCAGCTCCGGCCGAAGCGAAGAAACAGCCCTCGGCTGCGCTTCGACAGGCCGGGCCCGAGACGAGCGTTTCGCTCGATCCGGGGCCGAATGGTCAGCGCGGCGCGGAGTCGGCGGCGACTTCCTCCGGCATTCTCGACGCCGTCTCCTGCCAGAGGGCGGTGGCGACGATCCTCACCGAATATCCGATCCGATTCACCCGCAATGCTGGAATTCGGCGGATGTCGAGCGGCGCGCTCGAGAAGATCTCGTCCTTGCTGCAGCGGTGCCCCGCCGCCAGGGTCGAGGTGCGCGCCTACGGCGAGGCGGGAAATGCGCGCGCCGAGCGAGTGACGGAGTATCTCGCGCGAATGGGAGTCGAGCGCGGCAGGCTGTCCGCTACGAGCTCGCCCGAGAACGCCGAGGCGCCGCAGGGCGTCGAGATCGTGATCGGGCCGCGCGGCTAGAGCATCATCCGATCCGGCGAAATCAGATTGATCGAACGATTCCGTTCGATCGAAAATCGGTCTCCGGCGCCGAGTCGATCCCGGCGCCGCTCGGCCCGCGCCGCCAGCGTGAACGAGAGCGAGCCCGCCCGCGATAAAAATTTCCGATCGCCTCGACCTTGAACGCGGCGGAGCTCGCTCCGCGCGCGGTTTCTGCTGTCAAGCTTTCGACACGTAAGTGTCGCAGCGCCGATAAACGGCTGAGCTAGCGTCGCTTCGCAAAGGTGCTGGGGAGGACATCATGAAACGGACTCTTTCGATACTGGCGTTGACGAGCGCCGCCTTATCAACGCCAGCGGCCTTCGCCGCCAGCGTCTCGGACTTCAATCACATCGTCGTGATCTATCAGGAAAATCACAGCTTCGACAATCTGTTCGGTCTGTGGGGAAGCGTCGGCGGCACGCCGGTGGAGGGACTTCCCGCCGCCGACGAGGCGCACACCAAGCAGGTTCGCTCCGACGGCACGACTTCCTATTCCTGCCTGCTGCAGAACGACGCCAATCTCACCTCGCCGTCGCCTCTCGCGACGACCTGCACGGATACGACGGGCGCGAGCTTCGAGAGCCATTTCGAAAATGCGCCGTTCAAGATCGACTCCTTCATCGCGACGACGGATACGACCTGCCCGAATGGCGTTCTGAAAGGATCGGGACTCCCGGGAGGCTGCACGCGCGATCTGATGCACCGCTATTACAGCGAGCAGTATCAAATTCACGGCGGCAAGCAGGATCGTTATGTGACCGGCAGCGACGCAGCCGGCCTGTCGATGGGCTATTTCGACTCGACGAAGCTGCCGCTCTACAAATATCTGCACCTTCCGACCGCTCCGAACTACGTGATCGCCGATCACTTTTTCCAGGCGGCGTTCGGCGGCTCCTTCCTCAACCATCAATGGCTGATCGCGGCCAAGACGCCGTCCTTCTACAATGCGGTGAATGATGGCGGAGCCAATGATCTGCACTCCGTGGTCGACGAGAACGGCATGCCGACGTCGACGCCGCTCTACGCCAGCCCTCTGGGCTCGAGCGCGATCGACAATGCTCTGACCGCGTCTTGCAAGCCGCCGGCCGGCCGTCCCGCGACCCCGGCCTCGGTCGTTTGCGGCAACTACGCGATCAACACCATCCAGCCGTCCTATCAGCCCTACAGCCCGAGCTCGAGTCCGGCGAAGCGCCTTCCTCCGCTCGCCCATGCGACGATCGGCGATCTTCTCACGGCGCAGGGAGTGGATTGGGCGTGGTATTCCGGCGGTTGGTCCAACGCCGCGGGCATTAAGAACGGCGCCGGCTGGACCAATGGCGCGGGTCCCAACTGCAGCGACGCCAATGCTCTTCCGAACGCGACTTTCCCCTATTGCCCGGACAAGCTGTTCCAGTTCCATCACCAGCCGTTCAACTATTTCGCCACCTACGCGCCGGGCCGGCTGGAGCGCAAGCTTCATCTGCGCGACGAGGCGGAGTTCTACACGGCGGCCAGACGCGGCGTGCTGAAGCCGGTGAGCTTCATCAAGCCGCTCGGCGCGGAGAACGAGCATCCCGGCTACACCGATGAGCGAGACGGCAGCATGCACGTCGCGCATCTGATCGATGCGGTGCTGGACGGGCCCAACGCCGACGACACGCTGATCATCGTCACCTATGACGAATTCGGCGGCCAGTGGGACCATGTTCCGCCTCCGGGCCAGAGCCGCGCCGGCGTGCATGACGGATGGGGCCCCGGCACGCGCATTCCGGCGGTGCTGATCTCGAAGAAGTTCACCGCATCGGGCGTCGATCACGCAGATTACGACACGACTTCGATTCTGCGCCTGATCGAGATGCGCTTCGGGCTTCCCTCTCTCGCGCTTCGCGACAGCCGCGTCTCGGCGCTCGTGAAAGCTCTGAAGATCGGTCGCTGATCTTTCTTCTACCCGTCAGACCGTTTCGCCCCGCGCGCTCGACGCTCGCGGGGCGATTTGGTTCGAAGGCCAGTTCTCTCGCCGCGGCGATCGGACCGTCTCGGGCCGCCGCAAAATGGACCAGATTTTCGCCGAGAGAGGTCGGCGCGGCCTACTCCCGGAGTGTTTAGCCCCTCTTATTCGTGACGGTCCGATTTTTTGCATCGTCGGGCCGTTCGGCTCGCGGGCCGCGCGGGGGCGTTCGGCTTTTTCACCGCTTCGAGGATCGCACTTTCGGGAACGCGTTGGGAGGAATGGGAGAGACGAGAGGGGGCGCGCCGCCCCGTCGATCATGGTCCTGCGGGCATGAGCAGCGCCGCCGGCATGGAGCAGAAGAGATCGGCCTCGGGGCAGGCGGCGGCGAAGGCGAGGCGCACGCGGCTCGCGGTCTCGATCACGCGCGCGGCGATCTTCAGCAATCGCAGGCGCAGAGTCGAGAACTCGGCTTTGGCGAGGTCGCGCGGGCGCGGGATCGCGTCGCGCACGCCGAGCATCAGCCAATAGGCGGCGGTGTGCAGGACGAGGCGCACCTGATTGGCGAGCGCCGAACGACACGAGGTTCGATCGGAGCAAAGCTGCGTCTTGTGCAGCTTGATGAGATTCTCCGCCTGTCCGCGCGCGCAGTAGAGACTCTCATAGAGCCATTGCGGCGCGCCATGCGCGCGATTGGTGACGATGAAGCGAATGTCGAGGCCGAGCCGCGTCGCCTCGATGCGGGCGATCGCGCGGCGCTCTCTGTCCCAGGACTTGGCCCGGTGACGCGTCTCGGCATAGCCTCGCACGACGTCCTTGTCGTCGAGGGCGCGCTCGACGCGGACGGCGTCCGCCGTCTCCTCGACCTTCTTGGACAGCGGCTTGGTTCCGGGAAGGCCGAAGACGTAATCGACGCCGTGATCCTCGCACCAGGCCATCGCCTCGGGCCGCGCATAATGCCCGTCGCCGCGAAACAGGATGCCCGTCGTCGGCCAAGACTTGCGGATATGCCGCACGAGCCGGCGCAGATGCGCTCTCACCTCGACGCCGGACGGCGTCTTGCCCGGGCGCAGGATCATAACGACGGGACGGCTCTGCTCGGTGTCATAGACATGGATCGGCAGAAAGCAGCGCTCGTCATAATGGGCGTTGAACAACGACAATTGCTGATGGCCATGCGCGATGTCGCAGGTGTCGTCGATGTCGAGTGTGACCGAAGATGGCGGCTTCTCGTAGGAGGCCATCCATTGGTCGACGAGCGCATAGGTCAGGCGGATCACGTCGCGCAGGGCCGGCGCGTTCTCGAGCCGCGACAGCGTCGGCTGCGAAGCGAGATCGCGGCCCGTGTCGGGCAGGCGCCCGCAGGCGAGCTTGAACGCCGGATCGGAGCGCAGAAAATCGAGATCGTCGGCGTCCTCATAGCCGCAGCCGATCGCGAAGATGCGGGCGCGGATCATATCGGCGAGCGTGTGGGTGATGCGCGCAGGATCGCGGCGATCGGGAAAGCAGCGCGCCAGCCGTTCGGCGACGCCGAGCCGGCGCTCCGCCATGGCGAGCAGCATGACGCCGCCGTCCGAGGAGATGCGGCCGCCGTCGAAAGCGGCTGTGATTTTCTTGCCCTGGACGGCTGGAAACGAGAAGGCGGGGAACGTATCGTCTGTCATGGCGGGCGTGGCAGGCCGGTGCAGCGGGAAAGGGTTGGTGTCAACAACCAAATCCTACGCCGTTTCAGTGATCTATGCTACGCTCGCCACCCTTCCAACAGCGCCTTCATGAATAAGACGGGTTAGGCTTTGTTCGCAATCGCGCGCCATTATGTCGCCCTTGCGACGGTCGAAGGGCGATAGGCGTCGATGCGGTTCCACGCGCGGGGGATGGCTTATCGGGCGGACGGCGTCGCCGCCGTCCTCATGCTCGTCCATATGGCGAGCCCCGCCGGCGCCGAGCATTTGCGCGGCTCCGTCGCCGCGACCCCGCTCGCGCCGCAAACCGCCGCGGTCGCCGACACGGACAAGCAGGAGGAGCCATCCGAGCTCTCCGGCCGGCGCATGGAGCTGCGCGGCGTCGAGGACAATCTCGGCGTCTCGGCCGAGCAGCGGCGCAAGATCGAGACCGAAATCCAATCGCTGCGCGCCGATCGCGCCCGTCTCGCAGAGGCGCTGATCGACGCCGCCGGCAAGATCGAGGAGCTGGAGAAGCGCGCCGACGAGGTCGCCGGCCGGCTCGAATCGTCGCAGCGCAAGGAGGAGGCGCTGGTCAAGTCGCTGGCCGGACGGCGCGAGCTGATCGGCGAGGTGCTGCTCGTCCTGCAACGGATGGATCGCCGCCCGCCGCCGGCGCTGCTGGCGCGGCCCGAGGATATTCTCGAGGGCATTCGCGCGGCGATGCTGCTCGGCTCGGTGCTGCCGCAGATGCGCGGCGAGATCGACACGCTGAAGACCGATCTCGGCGAGCTCGTCGCCTTACGCGCGCGCGTCGAGACCGAGAAGGCGAGCCTCGCCGTGGAGGTCGCCGCGCTGAAAGAGCAGCGCGTGCGGCTCGCGGCTCTGGTCGAGGCGCGGCAGAAGGCGCTGATGCTGGCGCAGAGCGCGCTGGATTTCGAAGCCGAGCGGGCAAAATCGCTGGCGGCCAAGGCGACGAGCCTCAAGGAGCTGATCGCCCGCATGGAAGGCGAGGTCGACGCGGCGCGGCGCGCCGCCGAGGCGGTTCGGCAGGCGGACGCCGCGCGCGAGGCGGCCGAGGCCGCCGCCTCCAGGGAGAGCCGCGCCAAGGCGCTGGCGGCGCCGTTCAAGGATGTGGCGCGGCTCGCGCCGGCGGTCGGCTTCGCCGATCTGAAGGGCCGGCTGCCATTGCCGGCGGCGGGGGCGGTGGTGAAACGCTTCGGCGCGGCGGACGGCGCCGGCGGAACCGAGAAGGGCGTGTCCCTGGCTGTGCGGGACCAGGCCGTGGTCGCCTCGCCCTGCGACGGCTGGGTGATTTTCGCCGGTCCCTATCGGAGCTATGGGCAA
Source organism: Methylosinus trichosporium OB3b (assembly GCF_002752655.1). Lineage (NCBI taxonomy): Bacteria > Pseudomonadati > Pseudomonadota > Alphaproteobacteria > Hyphomicrobiales > Methylocystaceae > Methylosinus > Methylosinus trichosporium. The sequence continues at coordinate 4,154,422 of NZ_CP023737.1, forward strand.
CTCTTGATCATCAGCGCCGGCGGCGGCTATTATGTCACCCTGGCCGGGATGGACAAGATTTCCGTAACTGTAGGTCAGTTCGTGCTGGCGGGCGAGCCGGTGGCGAATATGGGCGGAGGCGCCGTGAGGACGGCGGCGGCCATTGCTATCGGCGCGAAACAGCCCATTCTCTATGTCGAGTTTCGCAAGGACGGAGCGTCCATCGATCCGGGCCCATGGTGGGCGAAGCCGGAGATTCAGAAGGTTGGCGGATGATGCGCAGAGCCTCATTGATCATAACGGGTATCGTCATCGGAGCGGGATTCGCCACTCTGGGGCAACAGGCGCGCATGGCTCTGGGGTCGACGGCGCTCGCCGCGGCCGCCGACACCTATAAGAACCTGAGCCTGTTCGGCGATGTGTTCGACAAGGTCCGCGCCGATTATGTCGAGAAGCCGGACGAGCAGAAGCTCGTCGAATCGGCGATCAACGGCATGCTCACCTCGCTCGATCCGCATTCGAGCTACCTCGACGCCAAGGGCTTCAAGGACATGCGGACGCAGACCGAGGGGAAGTTCGGCGGCCTCGGCATAGAGGTCACCCAGGAGGACGGCCTCGTGAAGGTGGTGTCGCCGATCGACGACACGCCCGCCTCGCGCGCCGGCGTGATGTCCGGCGATCTCATTTTCGCCATCGACGACGAGAATGTGCAGGGCCTCACGCTCAATCAGGCCGTCGACAAGATGCGCGGCCAGATCAACACGCCGGTCAAGCTCACCCTGTTGCGCGGCAAGGATCGCGACAAGGTCGAGGTGAAGCTGGTGCGCGCCGAGATCCACATCAAATCGGTGCGCTCGCACAAGGAAGGCGAGGACGTCGGCTATATCCGCATCTCCCAGTTCAACGAGGAGACGTCGGACGGGCTGCGCACGGCGATGCAGAAGTTCCAGCACGACATGCCCGGCGACAAGCTCAAGGGCTTCATCGTCGATCTGCGCAACAATCCGGGCGGCCTGCTCGACCAGTCGATCCAGGTGGTCAACAGCTTCATCGACCATGGCGAGATCGTCTCGACGCGCGGCCGCACCGCCGACGAGACGCAGCGCTACAACGCCCGCGCCTCGAGCGACATCTCCAAGGGCAAGCCGGTGATCGTGCTGATCAATGGCGGCTCCGCCTCGGCGTCGGAGATCGTCGCCGGCGCGCTGCAGGACCATAAGCGCGCAACCATCCTCGGCACGCGCTCGTTCGGCAAGGGCTCGGTGCAGACGATCATCCCGCTCGGCGGCAGCAATGGCGCGCTGCGTCTCACCACCGCGCGCTATTACACGCCCGCCGGCCGCTCGATCCAGGCCAAGGGCATCGAGCCGGACATCAGCATTCTGCAGGATGTGCCGGACGAGCTGAAGGGCAAGGACGACACCAAGGGCGAGGCCTCGCTCAAGGGCCATCTGAAGAATGGCGACGACGAGAAGACCGGCTCCCAGGCCTATGTCCCGCCGGATCCGCTGAAGGACAAGCAGCTGATCGCCGCCATGGATATTCTGCACGGCCGCTTCAAGCCGCAGAGCGCGGCGGAGCCGGCCAAGCCCAAAGCCGCGAATTGATTCGCACGCGCCGCGGCCTCGGCGGGCCGCGGCGCGCATTCTCCGCCGCCCGGCCGCGTCCCGCTATGAATTGGCTGACCTCTCTCGCAAATCCAGCCGTCTTCCTGCGGCTGACGCGCGCCGTGCTTCCCTGGCTCGGCGGCGTGAGCTCGATTCTGCTCGGCGCCGGACTCTATCTCGCCTTCTTCGTCGCGCCGCCCGATTACCAGCAGGGCGAGACCGTCCGCATCATGTATATCCATGTGCCGGCGGCCTGGCTCGCAATGTTCGCCTATGCGGTGATGACCTCGGCCTCGCTCGGCGTTCTCGTCTGGCGCCATCCGCTGGCCGACGCCGCGCAGAAGACCGCGGCGCCGCTCGGCGCGGCCTTCGCCTTCATCTGCCTGGTGACGGGATCGCTGTGGGGCAAGCCGATGTGGGGGACCTATTGGGTGTGGGACGCACGCCTCACCTCGATGCTGGTGCTGTTCCTGCTCTATCTCGGCCTCATCGCTCTGCGCCAGACGATGGAGGATTCTCCGCGCGGCGCGCGCATCGCGGCGATCATGACGCTGGTCGGATTCGTCGATATTCCGATCATCAAATATTCGGTCGACTGGTGGAATACGCTGCATCAGCCGGCCTCGGTGCTGCGCGCCGGCGGGCCGACCATCGCCGCCGCCATGTTGTGGCCGCTGCTGATCATGGCGCTCGGCGCGACGACATTGTTCCTGCTTCTGCATCTGACGGCCATTCGCAACGAGATCCTGCGCCGGCGCGTGGCGCGGCTCACCGCACAGGCGGTCGCCGCGGATGAGCGCGCGCCTGCAGACGCGCTGGAGCCGGCGCGATGAGCGAGGATCATTGGGGCTATGTCGTCATCGCTTATGCGGTGACGGCGGCGACTGTGCTCGTCGTCGCTCTGCGCATCTGGCTCGATCATCGACGCCTCGCCGCGACGCTGGCCCGTCTCGAGCGCGACGGCGCGCATGAGGAGGACGTGGCGGGATGAGCGTCGATCTATCCGGCTCCGGGCCGGCGCCGCGGCGCGGCCTCGCGCTGTTCCTGCCGCTCGCCGTCTTTCTGCTGCTCGCGGTGCTGTTCTTTTTCCGTCTCTTCGCCGGCGACGCGTCGCGCCTGCCCTCGGCGCTCATCGGCAAGCAGGCGCCGGCCTTCGCTCTGCCGGCGCTGGCGGGCTTTCCCGGCGTCGGCGGCCTTTCCGGCGAGGATCTGCGCAAGGGGCGCGTGAGCGTCGTCAATGTCTTCGCCTCCTGGTGCGCGCCTTGTCGCGAGGAGCATGCGCAGCTGATGGCGCTCGCCGGGGACGCGCGGCTCGCTCAGGCGGGCGTCGCGCTCGCCGGCCTCGCCTATAAGGACGATCCTTCCAACTCGCGCCGCTTTCTCGAGGATGTCGGCAACCCCTATGGCGCGATCGGCGTCGATCTCGCCGGGCGCGTGGCGATCGATTTCGGCGTCTATGGCGTGCCCGAGACTTTCGTGGTCCGCGGCGACGGAACCATCGCCTTTAAGTTCGTCGGGCCATTGACGCGGCAGGCGATGGAGGCCACACTCATGCCCGAGATCGAAAAAGCGGCTCGCTGACCCTCGTCATGGTCCCGGCGTCACTTGTTTCGACGTCGACTGCCGGCGCAGCTCGGCTTTGAGCAGTAGAGCGCTCGGCGATTTACAGCCATGTGTTCAGGATGTTCATACCCGCTCGGCTCACGGCTTTCTCGGGAGAATTCGGCGACCCCGCCGTCGAACGCGCATTCCGGGACGAGCGCTTTCCCGAGATGGCGCGCCAGGCGCGTCTGCTGTTTCTGCTCTCCATCGCGCTGAACACGCTGTTTCTCGCCAGCGACTGGCGCTTTTTCGGCACGCCGCATTTTTATGTGGCCGTTCCCGCGCGCTGCGCCGTCATCCTCGTCGCGATCGTCGCGTATTTCGGCTCGCGTCGTTGCGTTCGGTTCGAGACGCTCGAGCGCTGGCTCATCTGCTGGCAGGCCTTGACCGCGCTCGGCGTGGGAGCGCTCGTCACCTCGCGCAGCGATATTGCGCTGTTCGTCGTGATCATGCTGCCGTCGATCTATTATCTCGTCGTGCCGACGGCCTTTGTGTGGACCGCGATGGGCGGCGTCGGCTGCAGCGCCGTGATGCTGCTCGGCTACACGCTTCCCGGCGGATCGGAGACGGCGCTCGGCATGGCTCTGGCGATGATCATGCTGAACTCGGCCCTGATGCTGGTGGTGACCAATTCGAATCGCCTGCGCCGCATGGAATGGTCGGCGATTGGCTCGGAGCGGCTCGCGCGCAGCCGCCTCGCCGACAGTCAGAAGATGCTGGAGGCGGTGTTCGCCGCGCTTCCGGCGCCGCTGATCGTCGGCGATCTCGCGGACGGCCGCGTGCTGCGCGCCAATCAGGCGGCTCTCGACTGTTTCGGGGGCGAGGCCGTGCTCGAGCGCATGAACCTCTCCGATCTTCACATGGAGACGGCCGATCGGGCGCAGTTTCGGCGTCTGCTGGAGACGGAGCGGCGGGTGAGCGGCTTCGAGGCGAGCGTCGGCGCGCCGGACGGGGTGAGGCGCGATCTTCTGATCTCCGCCGCGCCGATCGAGGACGGCGGCGTCTCGGGCGTGGTGATCTGCGGCGTCGACATTTCCGAGCGCAAGGCGGTGGAGGCGCGGCTGCACCGGCTGGCGACGACCGACGCGCTGACGGGGGTCGCCAATCGCTCGCATTTTTTTGCGCGCGCCGACGCGGAAATTCGCCGTGCGGCCCGCTATCGGCGTCCACTGTCGGTGCTGATGGTCGATCTCGATCACTTCAAGCGCGTGAACGACGAGCATGGCCATGCGGTCGGCGACGCCGTGCTCGCCGAATTCGCCGGTCTCTGCGCGCGCATGTTGCGGGCCGAGGATCTCGTCGCACGCTATGGCGGCGAGGAGTTCGTCGCGCTGCTGCCGGAGACGGATGAGCAGGGCGCGGTCGCGGTCGGCCATCGGCTGCGCGAGGGGGCGATGCAGATCCGCACGCCCTCGGCCGGGTCGGCGCTGCGGTTGACGGTCAGCATCGGCGTCTCCGCTGTGCTCGCCGGAGAAGCCGCCATAGAGGCCGCGCTCGCGCGCGCGGACGAGGCGCTCTATCAGGCGAAAGCCGCCGGGCGCGACAGAGTCGTCGCCGCCGCCATAGCGGCCGACGGGGAGGCGGCTTGAGAGGTCGCCGGTCCCATGTCCCGCGCCGGATTTACTCGCCCTTAACGCTGGGCGCGCCATTGATGTCGCACGGCGAAATCAGGACGTGTGTCCCGACGGCATGAGGCCTTTTCGCTGCGCCGGTCGATCCGGACGTATTCCATCTCTCCCAGCGAGCTTCGACCGAGGGGCTCGACGCGGCGACGCGCATCCTCGTCCCTTGCTCACCATCGCGGCTAGGCCGCGAACATTTGCTCGAGCTTCCCGGAGCCGCGACAGTGACTGACGTCGCCTCGATTTTCCCGACGAGCCTGCGAACCCGTTCGGCTATTCTTTTTTTCGCGATCGCGACTTTCGCGGCGCTGCAGGCCGTCGTCGGCTGGAGCCTCGCGGTCGACGCTCGAGCTTTCGGGCCCTGGCGCGGCTATGGGCAAATCCTTCTCCTCGCGCTGGCGGCCGCGATCATCACGCTGAGCCTAATCGCCTCGATCTGCACGTGGCGCCGGGTGGTCGTTCCGCTCGCGGCGGTGACCGAGGCGGTCCAGCATCTCGCGCGCGGCGAAACCGAGCACAGGCTCGAGATCGGCGCATGCGCGGATGTCGTCGCCGAGCTCGCCGAGGCCTGTGAGAATTTGCGCCTGGTCATCGTCGATCATGTGGCGGATGAGCGCATGATCGCGGAATCCAACGCGGCGCAGTCGCGCATCGTGCAATTGCTCGGCGACGGGCTGTCGAAGATCGCGCAGAAAGATCTGACCTGCCGTCTCACCGAGACGGTGCCATACACTTATCGCGGATTGCAGATCGATTTCAACACTGCGGTCGAGCAATTGTCGCAGGCGATCGCCGATGTCGCCGAGAGCACGCAGGTGCTCGGCGCCGGCATGCGCGAGACGGTGGCCGCGGCCGACGATCTCTCCCGTCGCGCCGAGCGCCACGCCGCCAATCTGGAGCAGACCGCCGCATCGCTAGCCGACATCACCGGAACCGTCGGCCGCACCGCGGAAGACGCCGAGAAGGCGCGCAAGATCGTCGCCGGCGCGAGCCGCGACGCCGAGAAGAGCGGGGTGATCGTCTCGCATGCGATCGGGGCCATGGGCGATATCGATCGGTCCTCGCGCAAGATCGGACAGATCATCGGCGTCATCGATTCGATCGCGACTCAGACCAATCTTCTCGCGCTCAACGCCGGCGTCGAGGCGGCGCGCGCCGGCGACGCCGGACGCGGCTTCGCCGTCGTCGCCGCGGAGATCCGCGATCTCGCGCGTCGTTGCGCCAAGGCGGCGAAGGAGATCGAGGATCTCATCTCGGCCTCCAACGCGCAGATCGAGCGCGGCGTCACCCTCGTCGGCGAAACCGGCGCGGCCTTGTCGCGGATCGTCGAGCAGATCGCCAAGGTCAATGACGTCGTCGCCGAGATCGCCGATCGCGCCCGCCTGCAGGCCGCCAATCTCACAGAGGTCAACGCCGCCGTCGGCCAGATGGACCAATTCACCCAGCAGAATGCGGCGATGGCGGAGCAGACGACCGCCGTAAATCATCGACTGGGAGAGGAGACGACCGAGCTCATCGAATTGATGTCGCGCTTTCGCATCGACGCCCGCGTCGGCCCCGCGTCGATACGACCCGAACGACGGCGAAGCGTCGTCGTCGGCGGGCGCGTGGCGAGCGTCGCGACGCCGGCGCCGCTCCCTCCCGCGGAAAAGAACGCAGGCGACGCGTCGGACATCGATTGGATCGAGTTTTGAGTGCAATGCGCAAGTCCGGCGCAAGAGACGCCGTGATATCCATGATCTTCGTTCGGGGCGCCGGTCCGCGAGGGCTGCGCCCTAGGCGCGGCGCGCGCCGGCTCCTTCGGAGATCTCCTCATGGCGGCAGTTTCGCGCAGGCGACGCTTGGTCCTGACGCTCGGCTTCGCCGCTGCGCTCTCGGCCTGCGCGCGCCCGGCGCACGAGATCGCGCCCGCGCCGATCGATCCTGTGATGTTCATGGGCAAGAGCTGCTCGGAGCTCGCGCACGAACGGGCGCGCCGCTCGCGCGCGCTGATCTTCGCCGGAATGGCGCAGGATCAGTTGAGCGCCGACGACAATATGCGCACGCTGGGCGTGCCGACGCCGCTCGGAACGATCTTCGAGAAGGATCGCAAACCCGAGGTGGCGCGGCTGAAAGGCGAGCTGCACGCGGTCAATGCGCAGATGATCGAAATGAATTGCGGGCCGGATTATCGGTAACGCCGACGCCGTCTCGGGCGTTGGGCGCGGCGTTGCACAACTCTTGCTTGTGGCAGCGATTGATTCGACAGACACTTTCCTGTAATCTTCCAGCAATGCAAGCGCTGCCGAGCGACAGGAGGTCGTCATGACCAGTTTCGATCCCGGCTCGTCGAGGCGCGAAGGCGAGGCGACGAGCGGCTCCGCGCGCGCGGAGCCCTTCACGATCGCCGATTGCAAGAGCTGCGAGCCCGAGCTGCGCGAGGCCCTGGAAACGCTCGACGACGAGGTGCGCGCAATCGTCAATCAGCTGCTGGCGGGGGCCGAAAGCCGCGGCGCCGACGGAACGTCCTTTCTGAAGGCCGCGACAACCGTGCTGCTGTCGATCGCCGCTTCGCTGTTGGAGACGGCGGCCGTGCGCGGCTGCGAGCCGGTCGAGGTCGAGGCGTTCAAGGACGCTGCTGAAGACGCGGCGCAATGGGCCAAAAGCCACAGATTGCGCGACCTGCTCGATAGCGAGGATTGAGCGCGGGGGTCGCAAGGCGCGCTTCGCTCGATAGCGGTCTGCGTTCGGTCCGAACAGCGAGCCCGAAGGCAGACGATCGAGGGCGGCTCGGACCGCGTGCCTTCAGGCTCGCGCTCGGGGGAGCAAATCTAGAAAAATTCAGAGTCGCCGCTGGCCGGCGTCGCGCCTTGCGGCTGCGGACGATCGGCGAGGCGGGCGGCGAGCTCGGCGAGACGCACGTGGCGCGAGGCCGCGGCTCCCGCGACCTCCCATTGGCGCGGCGCGAGCTCTGCGAGCGCGACGACGAAATCCGAGAGCGCCGACAAGGTCTGCTCGATCGAGTCGATCGCCTGGGCCGAGCGGATGAGCTCGTGCTTTTCCTTCACATTGTGCCAGCCGACGCCCTCGACGAGGCAATGAAGGCGATCCGTGCTCGCAGCCGCTTCACGCAATTCGCGCGCGAGGCGGCCGAGAATATCCGTCATCGCCTGTGGCGCGTCGTCGGGGTCGGTCTGAGGCGCGGCAATCATCAAAACAACTCCAGCGAGCCGGAGACGGGCTGTCGGCTCATCGCGGCGGGCGGAACCACCGGCGCCGCGATCGGCGTCGGACCCGACAGAAGGCTTTGCCGCGCGCGGCCGGAGACCGGAGAATATTCGATCCTGCGGCCGCGATCGCCGCCGAGATTCTCGGCGACGAGGCGGATGCCTTCGTTCTGAAGGAAGCGCTTCGCGAAGGCGGCGTTCTTGGCGCCGATGTCGGAGAGGCCCTCCATCATGCGCGCGCCGCCGAACAGCTTACCCTCGAGCCGATCGCGCCGCGCGCCTTTCTTCAAGAGGCCGTTCACCAGCAGCTCCATCAGATGCACGCCATAGCGCTCGGCGTCGCCGCGCAAGCCGCCCATGTCGCCGGGGAGAAGAAAATGATTCATGCCGCCGACGCCGGCTTCGGCGTCCCGCAGGCAGGCGGCGACGCAAGAGCCCAGCACCGTGGCGAGAACCGTGTCGGGATCGTCGACGACCCGATACTCGCCCTGGATGATGTGGATGCGCTTGCGGCCGTCGCTCGGCGCGCTCATGCGAGCTTGCCGATAATCGCTTCCAACGCCTTCTTCAGCGCGGGAACGGTGAAGGGCTTAGTGAGGAAATTATTGACGCCGAGCTTGATGGCGTTCTCGAGAACCTCCTTGTCGCCGCGTCCCGTCAGCATGATGAACGGCACTTTCTTCGTCGGATTATAACCGCGAATAGCCTTCAGCAGGCCGAGGCCGTCGAGCTTGGGCATGTTGAAGTCGGAGATGACGAGATGGGCGGGCGTGCTCATCATGAACTGCAGCGCCTGCTCGCCGTCGCCGGCGAAGAAGATGTTGCGGACGCCGAGCTCCTCGAGGCCGTCGCGTATGAGCATGCGGCTCGTGCTGGTGTCGTCCACGATCAAGACTCTGATCTGAGCGGCGATCGACATGTCCTACCTCGTCATCCTTGTTGGTTCGTTGAAATCACGATATGGGCTCCGATCCTGTGCAGGGGGAGCTGCTTGCCGACGCTGCCGATCTCGTAGGCCGCTCTCGGCATGCCATAGACGAGAGAGGTTCCCTCGTCCTGCCCGATCGTTTCCGCACCCGATCGGCGCATCGTCAGCAATCCTTCCGCTCCGTCGCGGCCCATGCCGGTCAGAATGACGCCGAGCGAGCGCTTTCCGGCGGCCTCGGCGACGGAGTTGAACAGCACGTCGATCGACGGCCGATGCCCATTGACCGCGTCGGCCGTGGTCAGGCGGCAATGCAGGCCGCCGCTCTTGTCGACTGTCAGATGCGTGTGTCCGCCCGGCGCGACATAGACATGGCCGGGACGCAGCGGCGCGCCGTCGACGGCTTCGGTCACGCGCGGCTTGCACATGCGGTCGAGACGCGCCGCGAAGCTCGCCGTGAACACCGGCGGCATATGCTGGGTGATCACCGTCGGCGGGCAATTTTCCGGAAATTCAGAGAGCACCGTCAGCAGCGCCTCGACGCCGCCCGTCGAGGCGCCGATGGCGACGAGCCGTCCATCGGGCTTGAAGGCCGGCGTTGCACGCTGCGCGGCCGGCTGCGCTCGCGCAGGCTCGCCGCGCGGCAAGGGCGCCGAGGCCACGGCCTTGATCTTCGCGGGCAGCGCCTCGAAGGTGCGCGGGTCTTTCGGCGAAGGCTTGGCGACGCAGTCGAAGGCGCCGATCTCCAGCGCCTTGATGGTCGCCGACGCGCCCTTGTCGGTCATCGTCGAGACCATGATCACGCGCGTCGGCCGCAGCCGCATGATCTTCTCGAGAAATTCGAGGCCGTTCATATTCGGCATCTCGACGTCGAGCGTCACGACGTCGGGGTCGAGGTCCTTGATCGCCTGACGCGCCTGCAGCGGATCGGCGGCCTCGCCGACCACCTGGATCGCGGCGTCGCGGCGTAGAGTGGCGGCGATCAGGCCGCGCATCGTCGCGGAATCATCGACGATGAGAACACGAATGGACATTATCGACGCCCTCGATTGCGTAAACGATAGGTGGTGACGCCGTCGCTCTCGAAAGCGGCGGCCGCTTCACCGGAGATTCTTTCGGAATGGCCTATGTACAAGCGTCCGTCCGGCTCCAGCAGATCGACGAAGCGGCTCCAGAGCGTCTCCTGCGTCTTGTCCTCGAAATAGATCGCGACGTTGCGGCAGAAGATGGCGTCGAAACGACCGGACATCGGCCAGCGGCCGATGAGATTGAGCTCGCGAAACGAAACCAGCGAGGCGAGTTCCTCGCCGACTCCCCAATCGGCGCGATTGTCGGTCGAGAGCGGCGTGAACCAGCGCGTCTTCATGCGCGGCGGCACCGCCTCCATGATCTCAGGGCCATAGACGCCGTCGGCGCCGGCCGCGACCATGTTGGGATCGATGTCGGTCGCCAGAATCTTCACGTCGAGGCGCGTCGCCTCCGGAATGACGGAGAGCACCGACATGGCGATCGAATAGGGCTCCTGGCCGTTGGAGCAGGCGGCGGACCAGATGCGCAGCCGTCCTCCCTTGCGCACAGCCGCCGCGCGCGGCGCCAGCACCTGCTCCTCGAGATGCTTGAAGTGATGCGGTTCGCGAAAGAAGCGCGTCACATTGGTGGTCAGCGCCGCCAGCATCTGCTGACGCTCGCCGACGCCGGCCTCGCTCGCGATCAGCGCGCAATAGTCGCGGAAATTCTCGAGTCCGAGCGTGCGCAGCCGCTTGGCGAGCCGCGAGTAGACGAGCGTCGCCTTGGTGTCGGGCAGATGAATGCCTGCGTCCTCGTGCAGCAGAGAGGCAATCTTGTGGAAATCGGACTCCGTGAGCAGGAACTCACCGGGCACCATGGCTCTGCCCGCGGGCGCGGTCGACGATCGCATCGACATCACTCCGCCGCCAAGGTCATCGCATCCATCGTGATCAAATCTGCGCGTGGACGCCCGATAATGGCGTCCACATCGAGGATGAGCGCGACGCGTCCGTCGCCGAGGATGGTCGCCGCGGCGATGCCGTGGACATGGCCGTAATTGGTCTCGAGGCTCTTGATCACCACCTGGCGTTGCCCCTGGATGGCGTCGACGAGCAGCGCGCATTTGGCGCCGCTTTCCGACTCGACCAGCAGAGCGACCTGCGAGGTCGGATCGATCGGCTCATAGCGATACATGAGCACCATGCCGACATCGATCAGCGGCGTGAAGGCGGCGCGGCTGGCGATGACGCGCGCGCCATTGCCGAGCTCGTGCACGCTCTCCTTCTTGGGCTGCAGCGTCTCGATGATCGCGGTCAGCGGCACCACCAACGTCTGCCCGCCGACCGTCACCACCATTCCGTCGAGCACGGCGAGCGTCAGCGGCAGGCTCATCGAGAAGGTGGAGCCGCGGCCGGGCACGGAGGAGATCGACATGCGTCCGCCGAGCGCCTGAATGGCGCGCTTGACGACATCCATGCCGACGCCGCGTCCGGAGATGTTCGACACGGTCGAGGCGGTCGAGAAGCCGGGCAGGAAGATCAGATTGTCGATCTCCTCATCGGTCAGATTGGCTTCCGCGGGAATGAGCCCCTTGTCGACGGCGATCTGGCGCACGCGCGCGCGATTGATGCCGGCGCCGTCATCCGCCACCTCGATGACGATGCGGCCGGAGCGATGCGTCGCGGAGAGGCGCAGCGAGCCTTCCTCCGGCTTGCCGGCGGCGATGCGATCCTCCGGCTTCTCGACGCCGTGATCGACGGCGTTGCGGATCATATGGGTGAGCGGATCGGTCAGGCGCTCGATGACGGTCTTGTCGACCTCCGTGCCTTCGCCGTCCATGACGAGGCGCACGGATTTTCCCGTCATCGCCGCGACCTCGCGCACAGTGCGCGACATGCGCTGGAACACCGGTTTCACCGGCTGCGCGCGGATCGCCATCACGCTGTCTTGAATGTCGCGCGTCAGCTGCTCGAGCTCGTCGAGGCCGATCGCGACGGAAGAGGCGCGCGAGAGCCCGGCTTCCGACACGCGCTGCGACAGCATCGCCTGATTGATGACCAGCTCGCCGACGAGATTGATGAGCCGGTCGACGCGATCGAGATCGACGCGAATGGTCGTCTGCGCGGCGGCGGCTCCGTCGCTGCGCTGCGCCTCCGGCTTGGCGGGAGAGGGATGGCCGTGCTCATCCTCGGACGGGGCGGCGATCGGCGCCGGAGCCGGGGCGGGCGCTGCGGCTTCGATCCGCGGCGCGATCGTCTCGCCGACGGCGGGAGCCGGAGCTTCGATCGGCTCCAGAGCCTCTTGAAACGCCTCCAGCAGCTTGCCGACATCGGCGGCGGAGACGTCGAGCTCGCAATCCCATTCGACGAATTCGAAGATCTCGCGCACGCGCGCTTCCGGCTCGCTGGTCGTGAGACGAATTGTCCAGCTGAGATAGGCCCCTCCGGATCGAGCTCGGAGAGCAGCGGAACGTCATGCGTGTCGCATTCGACCGTGGTCTCGCCAAGCCGCGCGAGCTCGCGCAGGAGGCGCACGGTCTCGTTCGCCTTGGCGTAGAGACCTGGACCCGGACGGAAGCGAATGATGAAGTCCTGCATCGCAGGCCCGGCGTCGTCGCCGCCGATATCGAAGATCGAATCGAGCGAGATCGCCACGGGCTGGAACTCGAGCGACTCAAGTCCCTCTTCTTCCTCGTGCCCGCCGGCCGGCGCGTCACCGTGCAGCGCGCTGAGTTCGGCCGCTATGGTCCTCGCCGCATGAGCGTCCGCCACACTGTCCTCGCGGGCGGCGCGAACGAGATCGGAGAGGACGTCGGAGGCCCGCAGAAGAGTCTTGGTCAGCGAGGGCGTCGCGGTGATCTTGTTGGAGCGCAGGAGATCCAGCGTCGTCTCGAACACATGGACGAACTCGACGAGCTGCTCGAAACCGAACGCGCCCGCCCCGCCCTTGATCGAGTGAACGGCGCGAAACACGGCGTTGACGGTCTCGGCGTCGCATTCTCCGGCTTCGATCTTCAGCAGCCCGCTTTCGAGCTCGACCAGCTGCTCCTCGCATTCCTGAAAGAACGTCTGCTTGATGGAGGCCATCGGGTCCACGGGCGCTACTCCTTGACGTCACTCGAACGAGATTTACACGGCGACGCGGCGAATCGCGTCCACGAGCTTGACTGGATTGAATGGCTTGACGATCCAGCCGGTGGCGCCGGCGCGGCGGGCTCGATCCTTCTTGTCGCCGTCGCTCTCGGTCGTCAGCACGAGGATCGGAACCGCGCGATGCTTCTGGTGGCGCCGCACGCCCTCGATGAAGCCGAAGCCGTCCATGCGCGGCATGTTGATGTCGGTGACGATCACATCCGGCGTCTCGGTCTCGAGCACCTCGAGACCATGCACGCCGTCTTCCGCCTGCACGACGGAGAAGCCGGCGTCCGAGAGCGCGAGCAGGAGCATCTCCCGCATCGTCCGCGAATCATCCACTGTGAGGATAGTCTTGCTCATTTCGATAGTTCCTGTTCCGAGATGTCGGAGATCGTTATTCCGAGAGTCGAAAGCGCGTCGAGGAATGACTCGGAAGCGTCGGCGACGACGAGCGAATAGCCGTCCGTTGTCCATGTCGAGCGCGCGGAGAGCAGAACCTGAACACATTGGGCGCCGAGCTTCTGCACATTCGATGCGTCGATCGTCACATTTTGACCGCGCGCATTGATGAGCTCGCCGGCGAGGGGAGAGGCGGCGCGAATGTCCAATATGTCGGCAAGCCGCATGGTGATCATCGATCGGTCCTCTTCGAAGCGTCGCGCGTCATGCGCTTCAAGCCGCGTCCATGATAGGTTCAGGCAGGAGATTGTGGATGGTCAGCACGCTGATCATCGAATCTCCCGAAGCGACGACGCCCTTCACGAAGGTGCGGGCCATCTCCGATGCGACTTCCGGCGTCGGCTGAATGGCGTCGGGGGTGAGCGTCAGAATGTTCGACACCGCGTCGACGAGAAGTCCGACAACCTGGTTCGCGGACTGCACGACGATCACGGCATGTCGCGCGGTCGGCTCGCTCTGCATGAGACCGAGTCGCGTCGCGAGATCGATCACCGGCAGCACGGCGCCGCGCAGATTGATGACGCCGCGCACGAAGCTCGGCGAATGCGGCAACGGCGTCGCCGGCGTCCAGCCGCGGATCTCGCGCACCGCCATTATGTCGATGCAGAAGGTCTGCGCACCGATGTGAAAGGCGATGAATTCCTTCGCGTGCGTGGTCGCGCTCGGGGAAAACGTGTCCGCCATGATCAAAATTCCTCCCAGTTCTGCTCTGGCGCCGCCTCTTGCGCCTGCGCCGCGACGGCGGAGCCGCGCGCCGCGGGCCGTTGGCTGCGCGCCGCGCGCGGCGCGGCGCGCGGCGCCTCGGCGCTGCGGCGGGATGCGAGAGTTTCGACATTTCCCGTATCGCCGAGATCGAATGTCGCGATAGAGTCGGCGAGCCGCTCGATATCGTATTTGAGCCCGTGGCTCGAGGCGGTGGTCTCTTCCACCATGGCCGCGTTCTGCTGCGTGAATTGATCCATTTGCGCGACGGCGGCGTTGACCTCGCGCAGCCCGGTCGCCTGCGCCTGTGCGCCGTCGGCGATCTCGGCGACCGCCGTGTTGGCTTCGCTCACCTGGCCGACGATGCGGCCGAGCGCGGTGCCGGTCTGCGCGACCAGCGTCACGCCTTCCTCGACCTGCCCCGAGGAGGTGGAGATCAGACCTTTGATCTCCTTCGCCGCTTCTGCGGATCTCTGCGCCAGCGCCCGCACTTCCGATGCGACGACCGCGAAGCCTCGTCCCGCTTCGCCTGCGCGCGCCGCCTCGACGCCGGCGTTGAGCGCGAGAAGATTGGTCTGGAACGCAATCTCGTCGATGACGCCGATGATCTGGCCGATCTCGTGCGAGGAGCCCTGGATGCGTCCCATCGCATCGATGGCGCGCCGCACGATCTCGCTGCTCTTCTCTGCGTCCGAGCGCGCTTCCGAAACGACGCGGGCGGCGTGCTGCGCCCCCTCGGAGGTCTTGTAGACAGTCGTGGAGATCTGCGCGAGCGCCGAAGTGGTCTCCGCGAGGCTCGCCGCCTGCTGCTCGGTCCGCTGCGCCAGCGCGTCGGCGGCGGAGGCGATCTCGCTGGTCTTCGAGCTCAGACCATGGATGTGCCCGATCATGTCGCCGAACGCGGCGCGCAGCTTTTCGATCGTCGCATTGTAGCTGTGGCGCAGCTTCTCGTAGTCGGGAGAGAAGGCGTCGGTGAGCCGGTGGCTGAGATCGCCGCGCGACAGCGTGTCGAGCGCGTCGACGAAGCTGCGCATGAAGAATTCATGGGCTTCCACATAGCTGCGCGACTCGGCGTCGCGCGTGGCGCGGCGCTCGGCGGTGGCGCGCTGCTCGGCGGCCTGATCGGCGGCGCGTCGGCGCAGGTCGTCACGCATCGACATGCGCAGGAGCTCCAGCGCCTCGCGGATTGCGGCGAGCTCGTTCACTCCCGACGCGCCTGTCGGCGCCGTATCGAGATCGCCGCTGCGCAGCCGCTCGATCGATTGCCGCAGCGTCGCGCAAGGGCGCAGCACGCCGGTGACCAGGACATGCGCGAGCGCGGCGCTGGAGACGGCGAGCGCCGCGACCCCGAGCCCTGTCCACAGCGGATGAAACGCCGCCTCGCCGCTCATGAGCGCCGGCGCGACGACCAGCAACGGAGCGGCGGCGACGCCGACGAGGGGCGGAACGAGCTTCATGCCGAATTTCATCGCTTCCCTCGCTTACCGGTTGCACATCGGGCGTAGCGTCTTCGCGCCCTAGCCGCATCCGTCGCGACACGCGATGAAGAGGATGCGAGCCTTCATCGTCCGCGATGCGCTTCCGTGCGGAGCGCGTCGCAACGCCTGTCGAAAAGAGTGGTGTGGTCGAGTGCGTTCCGATGGAACATGCCAGCGAGCCGGCTCGGCGAGAGCAGCATCATGCTTTTGAGCGCGGCGATGGTTACGCGGCGATCAACTCGACCGACGAAAATTCTAGAGCGCGAGCCCTTAAATCTTCCTTATCGCGTGGCGAACGCGCGAAAACGGCCCGCGGCGAGGGACCGCGAGCCGTGAAAACCAGCGTTTCGACGAGAATGCGCCCGGTCAGGCGACGCGATGGGCCGGGATATAGGGCGTGACGCGCGGAGCGGGAGCGATCGACTCGGCCTTCTGCCGCACGTCGAGCGACACCGGCGCCGGCTTGTGCGCCATGGGCTCGCCATGCGCCGAAGCGGTCTCGTAGATGCTCGTCATCTCGGCGATGAATCGCTCCATGGCCTTCAGCGCTTGATATTCCGGAATCTGCGTGAGCTGCTCGACCATCTGTTCGCGAAGCTGCTTCAATTCATTGACCGGGTGCATTGCCAATTCTCCCGAAACCGACGAGTGTTAACTATTTAGTAAGGATAGCTTGCGCGAGGCTTGCGAAAAGGCGCGCTCAGCCGATCGCGTAATAGCGATTGCGCAGCCGCGCCAGCAGCGGCTCGGGGGCGGGAGCGTGCTCCGTCGCCAGCCTGCAGCCCGCGTCGCAGCCCCGCTGCCACACGACGGTGGCGACGCGAAGCGCCGCGCATTGGTCGTCGAAGAGTAGAATGCGCTTGGGCAGAACGACGCGATGAGCGAGCCGCAGCCGAACGCCGCCCTCGCTCCGGTTCCTGAACACGAACTCGGTGAGAAACCGTTCGTCGCCGTCGAGAATCTTACCCGCTTGGAGTCGCGCCGGGCGCCGCTGATCGCTGCGTCGCTCCAGCCGCTCTTCGACCACGGAATAGGTGACCTCCCGAGGCTTGTGCAAAAGGCGCGCTGCAATCGCGCGGACGAGCGCGCCTGCGCGGGCGTGGCTCGTTCTCGACGCTTGCAGGATAGGCTCGTCTCGGCCGGCGCGCACGTGTGGCGGTCTCCCGCGTCCTTCGAACGAAGACGCCTCGCGGGGGACGAGACAATGCCGAAATCATTTCAGAAAAGTTAACATTCACAGACACGTCCACATCAACGAAGTCGCCAGCTTCACACAAGGTTTTCTCCGTTAAATCCCCCCGATCCTGGAACGAGGAAGGGTTCGACATGACGGCGACCGCGCTTTTCAACACTTCGGTCATGGGAATGGCCGCGCAGGCGAGCGCGCTCGGCGCGGTCTCGCAGAATATCGCAAACTCGGGCACTGTCGGCTACAAGGACGCCACGACGCAATTCTCCACGGTGCTCTCGAGCGTTCAGAACGGCAGCGATCCTGCGGGCGGCGTCACTGCGCAAACGGGCGTGGCGGTCACCGCGCAAGGCAACACGCAACAGACATCCTCGACGACCGACCTCGCGATTCAGGGCTCCGGCTTCTTCGTGGTGAGCGACTCCAGCGGCAACACGCTGCTCACGCGCGCAGGTTCGTTCGAGCCCGATTCGGAAGGCCGCCTCGTGAACAAGGCCGGCTATTATCTGATGGGCTATAGCGCGGACGACGCCAACTCGCCGAGCGATATCGCCGGTCTGCAGACGGTTCATGTCGCCATCGGCAGCCTCATCGCGACGCCCTCGACCGAAGGATCGCTCACGGCCAATCTTCAACAGGGCGCGGACGTCGTCGATTCGAGCGCGCTGCCGTCCACAAATGACGCGTCGGCGACCTACACGTCGAAGACATCGGTGACCGCCTACGATAATTACGGCAATTCGGTCAAGCTGGATGTCTACTTTTCCAAGACGGCTGACAATGAATGGGAAATGGCGGTCTATGATTCGTCGAAGGCGGACTCCAGCAGCGGCGGATTTCCGTATAGCGAAGGGCCGCTCACGACGCAGTCGCTCAGCTTCGACTCGAACGGCGCCCTCACCAGCGGTAGCCCGACGACCATCGACGTTCCCAATGGACAGACGCTCACCCTCGATCTCTCCGGCATGACTCAGCTCGGATCGTCCTTCTCGGTCTCCGATCCGACGATCAACGGAAACGCCGCTCAGGCTGTCGCGAGCGTCAACGTCGACTCGGATGGAACGCTCAATTACGTGCTTACCGGAGGGCAGACGGTCCCCGCGTACAAGATTCCACTCGCCAATGTGTCGAGCCCATCGGGTCTGCAGTCGGTTTCCGGAAACGCGTTCGCCACCAACGCGAGCTCCGGCACCGCTTATGTCGGACTTCCCGGCACCGGATCCTTCGGCGACATTCAATCGAAGAGCCTCGAAAGCTCGACCGTCGATCTCGCCACTCAGCTCTCCAACATGATCGTCGCTCAACGCTCCTACACGGCCAACAGCCAAGTGTTCCAGGTGGCGTCGGAAGTCATGCAGGTCCTGAACAATCTGAAGTGACCCAATGACGAGAGAGCACGATGTCTCTGTCTAACGCGGGCGCGATCGCCAACCAGTCACTCGGCGCCATCTCTTCGCAGATCAGCCTCGTCTCTCGCAACATCGCCGGCGCCAGCACGACCGGCTATGCGGCGAAGACGTCGTTGCTCTCGACCAATGCGTCGGGCGGGGTCGACGTTAATGGCGTCGCCCGCGCGACGAGCCTCGCTCTCTTCCAGAATGCTCTGCAGGCGACCTCCGGGCAGGCCGCCTCTTCCGCGCTTTCCAGCGGCCTCGATCAGCTCGATCAGCTGTACGGACTGTCGACCAGCACTGCGACCGACACCTCGTCGAGCCGGTCGCCTGCGGCGCTCGTGGCCGCCTTGTCGAGCGCTCTACAGAGCTACAGCGCTTCACCCTCCGATCTCACGACGGCGCAATCCGTGCTCACCGCCGCTCAGTCGCTGGCGCAATCGCTGAACGACGGCAGCACCGCAGTCCAGAACATGCGCGCCCAAGCCGACGGCGACATCGCCACGGCGGTCGACGACATCAATTCGCTGCTCGGCCAGTTCCAGAAAGCCAACGCCGCGATCGTTTCCGGAACGCAGACCGGTCGAGACGTGAGCGCGCTCGAGGATCAGCGTGACGAGCTCCTGAATAAGCTGTCCGCCGACATTGGCGTTCGCACCATCACCCGCGCCAACAACGACATGGTGATCTATACGGACAGCGGCGCCACTCTATTCGAGACGACCGCGCGCAATGTCAGCTTCACAGCGACGGCGGGCTATTCCGCGTCGACGGTCGGCTCGTCCGTTTATGTCGATGGCGTGCCTGTGACCGGCGCCGATGCGGCGATGCCGATTCAATCCGGCAAGCTCCAGGGACTCACCCAGCTGCGCGACGTCGTCGCTCCGCAGTTCCAAAATCAACTGGATGAATTGGCGCGTGGTCTCATCGTCTCCTTTGCGGAGACTGATCAGACCGGCGGCGGCGCCAGTGCGCCCGGACTTTTCACCTATTCCGACGCGACGGATGTTCCTTCTGTAGGAATCATTCCCGGTCTCGCCGGTCAGATCACGGTCAATGCGAACGCGGACCCCACCAAGGGCGGCAGTCTCGATAGATTGCGCGACGGCGGCATCTCCGATCCCGGGAACTCCGCCTTCGACTATAACGCAACCGGAGACGCCGGTTACACTGATCGCATCAACCAACTTATCACCGCGCTGTCCACGCCCCAGGATTTCGATACGACGGCGGGCGTTGGAACCAACCAATCGGTCGCCGACTATGCGTCGTCCTCGATCGGCTGGCTAGAGGCGCAACGACAGCAGGCGTCCAGCTCCGCGAGCTATCAAGAAACTCTGGTCAGTCAGACCTCGCAAGCGCTCTCCAATGCGACCGGAGTCAATCTCGACGACCAGATGTCGCAAATGCTCGATCTCGAGAACGCATATTCGGCGTCGGCCAAGCTCCTCGCCGCCGTCGACGCAATGTATAAGGCGCTGTTTCAGGCGCTGTGACAAAGGGACGCTATCATGGTCTCCATCACATCGACCGCCTCGCTCGCCAATGCGCTGCGGAAAACGATCGTCGACACCCAGAACCAGATGTCGAAGGCGCAAGTGGAGGTATCGACCGGCCGCGTCGCGGATCTCGGTCTGGCGCTTGGCGGCGGGACGGCGCAGGACGTCTCGCTCGGCGTCCGCTCCGCCGATCTCTCTTCGATCACCAATAGCAATGCGGTGATCGCTGCGCGTCTCTCGACGACCGACACGAGCTTGGAGACGATCGCGACAACGGCCCAGAATTTCCTCGAGACTTTGGTCGGCGCGCAGTCCGGCGCCGGCAGCGACGCCCAGGCGATCCAGGACAATGCGGTCTCCGGCCTCAAATCGCTCATCGGCGCGCTCGACACCAGCATCGGCGGCGTCTATCTCTTCGGAGGCGTCTCGACGTCGACGTCCCCGATCGCCGATTATTTCTCCGATCCTCCGTCGGCATCGAAAGACGCGCTCGATCAGGCATTCGTCTCCGCCTTCGGCGTGACGCAATCGGACGACGCCGTCGGATCCATCACGCAGTCGCAGATGCAGTCGTATCTCGAGGGCGGTTTCAGCGATCTCTTCTCGGCGAGCGGCTGGACCACTTCCTGGTCGAGCGCCTCGGATCGCGCGACGAGCAATCGCATCTCCCTTTCGCAAATTGCCGATACCTCGGTCAGCGCCAATGATTCCGCCTTTCGAGGAATTGCCGCGGCCTATGCGATGGTCGCCGATAGCGGCGTCACAAAGCTCGGCTCAGACGCCTATAATGAGGTGTTGCGCACGGCGACGACGACCCTCAGCAGCGCGATCGGCGACTTGACGCGTCTTAGAGCCTCTGTCGGCGTCATGCAGACGAACGTCTCTAACGCCAATGATTCCTTGACCGCGCAACAGAATGCGCTGGCGTCGCAGATCGGCGCGCTGGAGAACGTCGATCCCTATGAGGCGTCGACGCGCCTCAACAATCTCACGACCCAGCTCGAAACCTCGTACACGCTGACGGGAAAAATTCAGCAGCTGACGCTCACCAAATATATCTGATCACCGGCCGAATCAGAGACGACCGCATGTATCGACATCTTTACGCGCAAACCGCTCAGGACTCGTCGGCTGTCGCTCGAGGCCGCGAGCGCGACGTGCTGGAACGCGCGATCCGCCTGCTCGCGGTCGCGAAGGTGAAAGGCCCGCGCAGCCGAGAGTCGTTCGAGGCGACCGACAATCTGCGACGGTTGTGGTTGTTGTTCGTCGATGATCTCTCGAGCGACGGCAATGCGCTCCCGGAGGCGCTGCGCGCGTCGCTGATCTCGATCGGCTTATGGGTTATGAGAGAGGTCGACGCCATCGATTCGGGGAAGTGCGACAATTTCGATGGGCTCATCGAGATCAATCAGATGATCGCGGACGGCTTGGCTTGAGGGCGCGATGAACATTTCTTTAAGGCGAGGCGAGAAGCTGTATCTCAACGGAGCGGTCATCCGTGCGGACAGGAAGGTCTGCATCGAGCTCTTGAACGACGTGACGTTCCTCTTGGAGAATCACGTCATGCAGGCGCAGGAGGCGACCACTCCGCTGCGCCAGCTCTATTTCGTGATTCAGCTGATGCTGATGGCGCCGAACGATACGGCCAACGCCATGGAAATGTGCCGCAGCATGCTCGCTTCGCTGAACCTCGCCTTCGTGGAGCCCCGCATTCTTTCGGGGCTGACGCTGGTGGCGCGGCACATCGAAGCAAAGAAGCTTTTCGATGCGCTCAAGACGATTCGTGCGCTGTTTGCGTTGGAGCAGGAAATCTTGAACGCCGCTTCCGTCCGTGGCGACGACAAGGCGGCCTGAAGGAGAACATCACCGTGCAAGTGACATCCACGACCTCGGTCGCGTCGACGACCTCCACCTCGAGCTCTTCGACGAGCTCCTCGAGCACAACGCTCGGTTACGATCAGTTTCTGACGCTGCTGGTTACAGAAATGCAGAACCAGGATCCCACCAATCCGGTCGATTCGACGCAGACCGTATCGCAACTCGCCTCCTTTTCGGCCGTCGAGCAGCAAGTCAAGACGAATGACACGTTGACGTCGATGCTCGCATCGCAGTCGCTCACACAAGCGCAGTCCTTCATCGGGAAGACAGTCACCTCGGCGGACGGCTCGGTGAGTGGCGTCGTCGCTTCAGTCACCATCGGCTCCAGCAGTCAAACTGCGACGCTCACCGATGGAAGCACGATCGATCTCACCACCGGAATCACAGTGAGCTGATGAACGAAGCAGACGCACTCGAGATCATGCAACGAGCCATCTTCACCGTGCTCGTCGTCTCTGGTCCCGTCGTCGGCGCTGCGATGCTCGTCGGCGTGGTGATCGCGCTCTTGCAGGCGCTCACGCAGGTGCAAGAGATGACCTTGACCTTCGTGCCGAAGATCATCGCGATCTTCGTCGCTCTCGGATTGTCGGCTCCGTTCATCGGATCGCAGATCTCCGCCTTCACCGACTACGCCTACGCCAAGATCGAAAAGGGCTTTTGAGCCCGTCATTCGCGTTCGTTCGCTCCGCGTCTCCCACTAAACCGCAAGCAGGACCGAAGATATGAGCGACGCGGCCGTAGCGGGCGCCGTGCCCGAGAGGCATGTCAAGGACGTCGGCTTCGCGCTGGCCATCGTTTTCATTCTCTGCGTCTTCTTTCTTCCGATTCCGCCGTTTCTGATCGACATCGGGCTCGCTTTCTCGATCGCGCTGTCCGTGCTCATCCTGATGGTCTCCCTCTGGATTCAGAAGCCGCTCGAGTTTTCCGCCTTTCCGACGATCCTCCTCGTTGCGACGATTCTGCGCTTGTCGCTCAACATTGCGACCACGAGGCTCATTCTCGGGCACGGCGCCGAAGGCACGCATGCGGCCGGCCATATCATCGCCGGCTTCGCCAAGCTGGTGATGAGCGGCGACTTCGTGATCGGCCTGACTGTGTTCGCGATTCTGGTCACGGTCAATTTTCTCGTCATCACCAAGGGCGCGACCCGCATCGCCGAAGTCGGCGCGAGATTTACTCTCGACGCTATTCCCGGCAAGCAGATGGCCATCGATGCGGACCTTTCCGCCGGCTTGATCGACGAGAAACAGGCGCAGTTGCGCCGTCGAGAGCTCGAGGAGGAGAGCGCGTTCTTCGGCTCGATGGATGGCGCGTCGAAATTCGTACGCGGCGACGCGATCGCCGGGCTCGTCATTCTGTCGGTCAATATCTTCGGTGGCATCGTCATCGGCGTGACGCGTCACGGCATGCCCTTGTCGAACGCCGCGGATGTGTTCACCAAGCTGTCGGTCGGCGAAGGCCTCGTCTCGCAGATTCCCGCCCTCATCGTGTCGCTGGCCGCAGGCCTTCTCGTCTCGAAAGGCGGCACGCGCGGCTCGACCGAGCAGAACATCGTTCGCCAGCTCGGCAATTACCCGAAGGCGCTCTATGTCGCATCGTCGCTGCTGTTCGTCCTCGCATTGATGCCCGGTCTGCCGCTGCTGCCCTTCGCGCTTCTCGGCGGATCGATGGCTTTCATCGCCTACACGACCCCGAAGCAGGCCGCAAAGCAGCGCGCGCAGGAAGCCGCGAAGCGGGAGGAAGAGGAAAAGCGCGCTCAGGCCGACTCGAAGGATCAGATAAAGGACTATCTGAGGGCGCCGACGATCGAGCTCTGCCTCGGCAAGCAGCTTGCCGCCAAACTGCTGCTGTCTCAGGACGAGCTCGCGCATCGCGTCGGCAAGATGCGGCGCAACTTCGCCAAGCAATATGGTTTCGTGATCCCCGAAATTCGGCTCGCCGACGATCTCGCGCTGAAGCCGAAATCCTATCAGATCAAGATCCATGGCACAGTCGCGGTAACGCAGGAGCTGCGGCTCGGACAGCATCTCATCATCGTCGGCCAAGGGAGCGCGCCCGATCTTCCTTGCGAGGAGACTGTCGATCCGGCCTTCGGCTTGAAGGCTGTCTGGATTCCGGACGCTCTGGTCGCAGAGGCGCGCCGCGAAGGTTTCGAGCCGGTCGATCCGATCTCTGTGCTGCTCACGCATCTCTCCGAAGTGCTGCGCAACAATCTGGCTCAGCTGCTGTCCTATCGCGACGCGCGCATGTTGCTCGATCGGCTGGAGCCGGAGTATCGCAAGCTGATCGATGAGATCGTCCCAAATCTTATTTCCAATTCCGGCCTGCATTCGGTGTTGAAGCTGCTTCTCGCCGAGCGTGTTTCGGTTCGCAATCTGGAGCTCATTCTGGAGGCCGTCGCCGAGGTCGTTCCTTATTCGCGCCGTGCGGAGCCGATCGTCGAGCATGTGCGTGCGCGGCTCGGACCGCAGATTTGCGGCGAAGCGTCGATGAATGGCGTGCTCAGCGTGCTGCGCCTCGGCAGTCGCTGGGACCTGTTCTTTCACGAAAGTCTGCGCCGCGACGCCAAGGGTGAGATCGTCGAGTTCAACGCCGAGCCGTCGCTGATCGAGCAATTCGGGCAGGAGGCCGCGGCCGCCATTCGCGAGCGCCTCGAGCGCGGGGATGTCTTCGCTGTCGTCACGACGCCAGAGGCGCGTCCTTATGTGAAGATGATCGTCGGCAGATTGTTCGCGGGATTGCCGGTGCTCTCGCATCTCGAGATTGCTCGCGGCATCGAGATCAAATCGCTCGGCTCGATATCATGACGCTCGGCGTCGAGGCGCTCGCGGCGACCTTGTTCGTCCTGTTTTGTCGTATCGGAGGCTGCATCATGGCGATGCCGGGATTCTCGAGCCCGCGCATTCCGGTGCAGGCGCGGCTCTATATCGCGATCGCCATCACCATCGCGCTCGCGCCGAGGCTGGTCGAGGTGGTCGCGCCCATCGCGTCCAGCGCCTCGGCGACGGGTCTCGCCGTCCTGCTGGTCGGCGAGCTGCTGGTCGGCGTGCTTATCGGTTCGCTGGCGCGTCTTTTCTTTTTCGCGCTCGAGACACTGGCGACGGCGGGCGTGACGGCGGCGGGGCTCGGCAATGTGCTGGGCGCGCCGATGGAGGAGGCGGAGCCGCTGCCGGCGATGAGCTCGTTCATCATGCTGGGCGCGACGGCGCTGATCTTTCTGCTCGACCTCCATTGGGAAATGGTCCGAGGCGTATTCTTGTCCTATACCGCGATTCCGATCCGCGACGCTTTCCAGGCTCGGAACATGCTGTCGGAATATACCAAGGTTCTCACTCAGGCGTTCCTCGTCGCGCTGCGCATCAGCAGTCCGTTGCTGCTGTTCGGGTTGATCGTGAATCTCGCGTTCGGATTTCTCAATCGCATGACGCCGCAGGTTCCGGTGTTCTTCGTCTCGACACCGCTGCTGATCGGGTTCGGTTGCTATTGGTTCTATCTCATGGCGGACGATTTTTTCGCCGCCTTCATATCGTCCTTCGGCTCGTGGCTGCTGACGGGATAAGGCGCATGAACTGGAAAAGTCGACGTAGGATTCTCGCGGTGCACGAGCACCTGCACAAGATCGAGATCGGGCGGCTCTCGAAGCTGGAGCGCGCTGCGCGCGATCTGAAGGAAGAGGAGGCGCGCATCGTCGGCTATCTCGACGGCAATCGCGAGATGATCGCTATGTTTCCCGACATCGTGCTCGAACGTCTCAAGTCCAATATCCGGCGGCAGCAGGATATGCTGAAGGAAGTCGAGCGGCAGACGGATCTGACGCTGGAGCAGGCGAGACGGGTGAAGCAGGCGGAACGCCTCGTCGACAACGCCGAGCAGGCGCGTGAGCAGGCGCTGGAGCTGGAAGCGTTGCGAGAGATTCTCGAGCACCATTCGCATATGACCGACCTAAGCGCTCGGTAACCATTTCGCGCTATCACCAATCGAGAGGGACGCGCTCATGTCGATCTTTCCCGCTGTCGATCTCGTGACCGACGTCGCGCAGGCGGCCGACCCGCAGAAGCGAAGCGCCGCGGTGGCGCGTCTTGGGGAATTGGGTTCGGCGCGTCTGCGATCGGACGATGAGTTCGCGCGTCTCGTCGGCGCGCCGCAGCATTCGCCGGGGCCGACGCAGACGGCTGCGCCGGTCTTGCGGACCGGTGGGTCCGCGAGCGGAGCAATGCAGAAGATAGCTTCGGCGGCCGACGCGGCGGAGAGTTTCGAGGGATTCGTCATTCAGTCTTGTCTCGAGACGATTTTGCCGAAAGGCGAGGACGGGCTGTTCGGTCACGGCGCTGCGGGCTCGGCTTGGCGATCGATGATGGCCGAGCAGATCGGTCGGCAGATCGCGAAGGCGGGCGGTTTCGGCATGCGCGCCGCGTTGGTTCGTGATCTCGAGCATCGAGCGGGGGGTCAGGGCGGTGTGACACAATCGAAGGCTGCCGGCTGATCGGGCCGGCGCGTTCTGGGCAGAGGAAGCGGTCGGGCGATGGTGGCTCAAAGGCGACAAGAGGCGAGGGCGCCGGTTGCGCCGTCGCATGGCGGAATAGTGTTGAGCGAAGCGGCGCTCGACGGGAAGCGCTCGGCGCTTCTGGGATGCGTGGATCGGCTCGCGCGATTGATCGAGTTGGAGAGCGCGGCGCTGAGGGAGCGCCGGGCGATCGACTTCGAGGAGTTCAATTCGCGCAAGGCGCATGCGCTGCTCGAGTTTTCCCGAGCCTCGCGCGCGTTCGGCGCGACGCGCTCCGCGCCGTCGGTGGAAGCTGCGCTGACGCGGCTGCGCGATCGGCTCGCCGAAAATGCAGAGCTGCTCGACGATCGTCTTCGGGCGATGCGCGAGATCGCCGGGATCATGATCTATACGATCGAAATGGCCGATTCGGACGGCACCTACTCGATGCGCGTGCAAACTACTCGTTGAGCTTACGGAGTGCGTGTGATGTTGCGTCTGCTCCTGATCGGGATATGGACCTGCTGTGTGACATTGGCGTCCACCTATGGCGCCGCCTATTGGAAGAGCCACCGCGGCGCGCCGCAACCAGAGGCGCATGTCGAGAAGCTGGAGGTGCGCAAAGTAAAACCGATCTCCGTGCCGATCATTTCCGAAGGTCAGTTGAAAGGTTATATTTCCGCGGAGTTTTCATATGTCGTCGTCGCTCCGGAAAAGTCACATGGCGGCGGACACGGTGAGGCCGCGGCGGGAGACGGGGCTCTCGACGCGGACAGCTATGTGATGGACGAGGCGTTCCGTCGGCTCTACGCGGACAGCAATCTCGACTTTCGGCACATCGAAAAATTCGACCTCAATGCATTCACGCATGAGGTGACGCAACGCGTGAATGATCGATTGGGGTCAGGGCTCGTCCGAGAGACTTTGGTCAAAAGCTTCGCCTTCGTTCCGAAGGACGACATTCCGCACTGACGCGCGGATCAGCCCATGAGCATGTAACCGAGAAAGCGCTGAGAATCGATCGGGTCATAGCCGAGCCGCAAGCGCAGCTTCTTGCGCAGCTTGCTCACATGGCTTTCGACGACATTCTCTTCGACGACGTCATCGAACAATCCATAGACGGCGTTGAAGATTTGGGACTTGGTGAGCCGGCGTCCACGATTCATGACGAAATATTCGAGGATGCGTCGCTCGCGGCGCGGCAGCGCCAGCGGCTCGCCGCAGACCAGAGGATCGCGGCCGTCGAAGAACACCTGCATCGGTCCGACCATGGCGTAGTCGCGCCGGATCTCCGCACGCCGGCGAATGGCGCAGACGCGCGCCAGAATTTCCTTCACATGAATCGGCTTGCGCACGACGTCGTCGACGCCCGCGGTGAACAGTCCCAGCGTCTGCTCGAGGGACGGAGCCTCGTTCATCGCGATGACCGGCGCCTGAGAGCGCTTGCGAATGATTTTCGGCAGCTCCTCGCGCTCGGGGCATTCGCCGATCAAAAAGGCCTCGACGGCGGCCACGTCGGTCTCGACGGCGGAGCCGACCCAGTCGAGAAATTGACCAGAGCAGAAGCCGGCGGAGGAAATGCCTTCCTGGCCGAAGTGGCGCGCATATCCACTCGTCACCAGCTCACGTTCATCCACGATTATGAACATAGCCGCCCCCTTGACAATCCCGTCGCCCCAGTGATTTGCGCGAATCACTATGGCACTACTTAGCCGTATCGATTCCTCGGCGTCAACGAAATAGTAACCCTGTTCGTGTCGACTGCGACCAACGCGACGCGCGCAGTCGAGGCGTCGTCGGGGGTGACCGTCTTCGTGCGCTCGAGACGAGCGTCGCGGCGCGCATTTGCGCGAGAGCAAGCCACACGCAAGGCGGCTCGGTCAATTTGCTCCGGCCGATGACCGACACGAACCCACACATGAAACATCGAACGCGCGCGAATCGCATCGCACTCGTCGCCGCCGTGCTCGGCTGCTGGACGGGGGCTGTCCTGGCCGAGCCGAAGAGGCCGGAGCCGCCGGCCAGAAGCGATTCGGGGATGGCGCGCCAACAACGTGATTCGGCCTCTTCCGAGGCGGAGCGTTATTGCGCCGATGTCGCGGCCACGGCGAGCGCCGCGCGCAATGCGCGGGTGGAAAAGGAGCTCATGGAGCTCGAGCAGCAGATCATTCGACGCACCGCGGAGCTCGAGGCCAAGCGCGCCGAGCTGCAGTCCGTCATCGATCGTCGCGAAGCGATGGTCAAGAAAGCGGATGAGCGTCTGGTCGCCATTTATGCGCGCATGCGCCCGGATGCGGCGGCCGCTCAATTCGCCAACATGGACGAAGAAATGGCGGCGGCGATGCTGATGCGTCTCGAGCCGAAGAAGTCGAGCGCGATATTGAACGAGATGGAGGCGGCGCGCGCGGTCGCGCTGACCAAGAAAGTTGCGGGGCTTTCGACATTTCCGCAGGGCGGGATCAAGCAATGAGCAGCAAGAGCGCGCCGGTTCTGCTGCTGCTCGCGCTCGCCGGATGCGCGACCGATCCGCGTGACATCGGACGCGAGCCGCATATGAGTCCGGTGGGGAGTGGACTGAACACCGTCGATGATCAGCTTCCGACGGGCTCGATTCGCGACGGGGCGCTCGGTCCGCATATGCGGCTCGACGAAAATCGCATCAATCTCTACCGCGACGTGCGGGCCATGAGCGCCGGGGACGTCGTCACGGTCAACATCTCCATGGACGACAAGGCGGTGCTCGGCAATTCGACCGATCGTTCGCGCGATTCGAAGGTCAAGAGCGAATGGTCGTTCCTGTTCGATTTCCTCGCCGGCGGATCAGGCGCCACCGAGCACAAATGGAACGGAACGATCTCCAATGATCTGCAGTCTAGCTCCTCGACTCAGGGGCAGGGGTCGATCAATCGGTCCGAACAGATTCGTCTGTCGATCGCCGCTGTGGTCACGGCGGTTCTTCCCAACGGCAATCTCGTGCTTCGCGGCTCCCAGGAGATAAGGGTGAACTACGAGCTGCGCGTGCTCACCATCGCCGGCATCGCGCGGCCTCGCGACATCGCCAAGGACAACACCATCTCCTACGACAAGATCGCCGAAGCGCGCGTTTCCTATGGCGGGCGCGGGCGCTTGTCGGAAGTGCAGCAGCCGGCCTGGGGTCAGCAAGTCTACGACATTTTCGCGCCGTTCTGATCACAGAGGGAGCTGCTCTTGGCCGGCCCGTCCGCTTCGTCCTCTCCCGCGCCGTCGTCGTCCTCCATGCAGACGGTGGTTGCGCTCGTCGTCGCCACTCTGCTCGCAGTCGGCGGGGGCGTCTTCCTCGGATCGACTCTCGTCGGCGATAAGCCGCAGGCTCCGGCGCATGGCGACGAAGTCAAGGAGAGCGCCGCGGCGCCCGCCAAGCCGGCAGCCGAGCCCGCGAATAAAAGTCACGGCGGCGGCCATGGCTCCGCCGCCGGCGCCAAGGAGGCGCCGGCTCCCGCGCCGACGCCGAAGTGGAAGCTCAAGGAGCTCGCGCCGATCGTCACCAATCTTTCGGAGTCGGAAGCCGGCTGGGTGCGCCTGCAGGCGGCGATCATCTACGATATGGCGGCGCTGCCGGAGCCCGACATGCTGGTGTCGCAAGTGACGGCGGACATAGTGGCCTATCTGCGCACGATGACGCTCGCCTCGATCCAGGGCGCCGACGGCCTGAGGCGATTGCATGAGGATTTATCGGAGCGCGCGGCGATTCGTTCCGAAGGGCATGTTCGCGAGCTCATCATTCAGGCCCTCGTCGTCCAATGAAACGGCTCGCGCTCCTTCTCACCCTCGTCCTCCTTCCCGGCTGTGCGCTGGCCGAGGGATTCGATCTCAACGCGCTGCTGCCCGCGGGTGGGGGAGCGGCGAGCGGAAAGATCGTCCAGCTGCTCGCCGTGCTGACGGTCCTCTCGATCGCGCCGGGCCTGCTCATCATGGTGACGAGCTTCACTCGCTTTGCGATCGCTCTGTCGTTTCTGCGCAGCGGCCTCGGCTTGCAGAGCACGCCCGCCAATCTCGTGCTCATCAGCCTCGCTCTGTTCATGACCTTCTATGTGATGGCGCCGACCTTCGAAGCGGCCTGGCAGGACGGGCTGAAGCCGCTGATGGATCAGAAGATCACCGAGGTCGAGGCGTTCGAAAAAATCTCGCAGCCGTTCCGCAAGTTCATGATCGCCAATGTGCGCGAGAAGGACATCAAGCTGTTCGACAGCCTGTCGCGCGAGCCGCGGCCGGCAGGTGACTACGACAAGCTCGGCCTGCAGGTGCTGGCGCCGGCGTTCATGATTTCGGAGCTGCGGCGCGGCTTCGAGATTGGGTTTCTCATTGTTCTGCCATTTCTCGTGATCGATATGATCGTCGCGGTCGTCACCATGTCCATGGGCATGATGATGCTGCCGCCGACGGCCATTTCCCTGCCGGTGAAAGTCCTGTTCTTCATCCTCATAGATGGCTGGAATCTGCTGGTCGGCAGCCTCATCCGGTCCTACGGCTGAGCGCGGCGCGCTTTCTCCAACTCTTCGATAATCCGTGCCTTTTTAGGTGTTCATTAAGCGCATTTGCCTCGAATTGTGGCGCTTTCCCCCACTGACGTGAGATAACCGGAGCGTCCTCGAGGACACGGCCGCGCAGCGGTCTGGTCGCGAGACAAAATGCTTCGGATTGGGGCCGTGCGGCCCAAAGGCATGATGCCGCATCCGTCGAGCCGGTGAATTTCCGGGATGTCGCGTTCACCCCATCCAAGGATCGACGAGTCATGGCCAGCATTCTCACCAACTCTTCCGCCATCACCGCTCTCCAGTCGCTGCGCTCCACGCAGCAGAATCTCGCGACCACGCAGAAGGAGATCTCCACCGGCCTCAAGGTTTCCAGCGCCGCCGACAACGCCTCGACTTGGGGCAATGCCCAGACGATGCAGTCGGACCGCGGCGTGCTCTCGACGATCAGCGACTCGCTCTCCGTCAGCTCTTCCGTGCTGAACGTGGCGTCGGCGGCTGTGACCAATGCGATCTCGGTGATCAACAACATCAAGACGCAGGTCGCGCAGGCGGCTCAGCCGGGCGCCGACACGTCCAAGATCGGCACCACCCTCGCCGGCCTCAGCGATCAGCTGTCCAGCATCGTGACCTCGGCGAATTTCAACGGCCTCAATCTGACCGACGGCTCCGCCAGCTCCTACAGCTTCATCGCTTCCTACTCGGAGTCGCATGGCACGGCGGCGTCGAGCCTCAACACCATCGATCTGGCGGCGAGCGCGCTGATCGGCGGCGGCGGGACGTCTCCGGCGGTCGCGGCCGGCTCGGGCATTCTCGAGGCGGCGCAGGCGACCGGCTCGAGCGCGGCGACCGACTTCACGGCTCTCTCGGAGACGGATGTGGGCTCTGCGACCGCCATCGCCGACACGCTGTCGAACGCCGATAAGGTGATCGCCGACCTCACGACCTATGCGGCGAAGATCGGCGCGACGCAGACGTCCGTCGACGCCCAGGGCGCTTTCATCAAGACGCTGAATGATTCGCTCGGAGAGGGCGTCGGCTCGCTGATCGACGCGGATATGAACGAGGCTTCGACCCGCCTGCAGGCCCTGCAGACGCAGCAGCAGCTCGGCGTGCAGTCGCTTTCGATCGCCAATCAGAACAGCCAGCAGATTCTGCGCCTGTTCCAGTAAGACATTTTCGTTCGCGAGAGCGGGGAGGGCCGCGCCTTCGGGCGCGGCCTTTTTTCGTGGCGTCAATCGTCGAAGGCGTCGCGCGGTCGATCGTCGGCGCGATGATGCGCGGCCAGTCGAATGCGTCATTCGCGCCGAGCGCGAGGTAGACGGTCGCTCCGCGCGGCGCTTGGCGCAAGCTGCAAGAAGTCGCGCGTCTCGTTTGGACTTCTGAACGCGCGCGAAATTATCGGAATATCGTTCGGCGAGCGACGCCGGCCCGTCGCGAGCGCGGGCCGGCGTCGATCATGCGCTCTCCTCTCGCGCGGAACTCACCAGCCGCAGCATCCGGATTGATAGGTCACCATCGGATTCGCATAGTCCACTTTGTAATGGTCGACGCGATAGACCGGGTAGGAGACGGTTCCGGCCGCCGAATAGCCGGTGAAATAAGGGCTCACGGGCGCCGCGGAATAGGACGGCGCGACGGAGCGATACTGAGGCCGGTAGCCATAGCCATAGCCATAGCCATATCCCGAGCCATAGCCATATCCCGAGCCGAGGCCGAAGCCGCGCCCACGGAACGCCGAATGATAGCCGTGATAGCGATAGGGCGAGGCATAGGTGTGATAGGGATAGGGGCGTGGCGCCCTGTAATGAGAATAAGAGGGCGCGAATTGGCGGTGGCGATGTCCATAGCCCGAATAATGCGTGCGCTCGATGGGCTGCGCGAAGGAGGCGACGGCGGAAGCCGCGGCTCCGACCGGTCCGGCGAGCGCTTCGCCGGTCGGCGCCAGCGGAGCGGCGAGGCCGACGGCGGCGGCGATCACGAATTTGGACAGTGCGTTCATCGTTCAACTCCTCGACTTGTGACGTGATCGAGCTCTGCGGCCAGCCTGCGCCGCGCGCGGAGCCTCGGCTCATCCTTGCTAGAACCGGTCGGCCGCGCTTCCGGTTCCGCAAATTCGATGAAAATTTTCGTCGTCATCCGCTCGGCGCATCATGCGCCTCGACGAGGACGCGTGTGAGCTCCCCACGCGCGCGGCTGATGCGGCTGCGCACAGTGCCGACAGGGCATTTGCAGATGAGCGCCGCTTCTTCATAAGTGCAGCCGCCGACGGCGACGAGCGTCAACGCCTCGCGCTGCTCTGCCGGCAGCCGCGCCAGCACGCGATCGACCTGCAGCAGCTCGACGAGATGCTCCTGCGTCGGCGCGTCGACGAGCGTCGCCGCATGGCGGCCGTCGGGATCGGCGGTCTCGCGTCGTCGCTTGTGATAATCGCTGTAGTAGAAATTGCGCAATATGGTGAACAGCCATCCGACGAGATTGGTGCCTTCCTCGAAGAGAGCCAATCGCGAGAGCGCGCGCGCCACCGCTTCCTGCACGAGATCGTCGGCGTGATCGGGATCGCTGCATAATGATAGCGCGAGCGCGCGCAGCTGCGGCATGGCGCGCACCATTTCGGCGCGGAGGCGCGCCGTCGCGGGAGAGGCGCGCTCGTCATTCTCTTCGCGCCATTCACGCACGCGCGGAGCGGGCGCGAAGATGCGCGCCGCGCCTTTGCGTCGGCGCTCGCGAGAGAGCAGGGCGGCCTGCTCGCGTCGGAATGACGCGGGCGTGTGGTCTCGTTCGCGCGAATCCCGCATTGGACAAAGCTTTCGTTCGAAACTGGAACGTCGCCTTTCGGCTCGCAGGGACGCGGCAAGGACGGGGCCGCATCGAGCCGGCCGCGCGGCCGCAGAAACGCCGAGAACGGCGCTCGACGCGCGCTTCGTGAACGCCCAGAATGAGGCGGGCGCCGCCTGATTCGCCGATCGGGGCGCCGCTTCGAGCAGCGGCCGGGGACGAGATGACCGACGAATTGAACCAGCCGCTGGGCGTCGGCGGGGAAGAGCCACGGCGGGCGCCGGGAAGAGGGCGCGGCGCGCTGCTCGCCGTCGCCGGGACGCTCGGCGCCGTTGCGGTCGCGGCGGCGCTCGTCGCGCCGAGGATCGGCGGCGACGGCCAGCCCTTCGCCGTCGCACGCATCGAGACGATCGAGCCGCCGAAGATCGTCGAGGCGCCGCCCGTGGAGCCCGTCGCGCCGGCGCCGCCTCCGACCGAGGCCGAGCGTAATGCGGCGGCCATCGCCGAGATGGAGCGCTTCTCCGGCGTGAAGGTGACGCGTGGGGGCGGCGGCGACGCGCCCGGCGCGCTCGTCATAAAAATAGAGGAGAGCGGGCCCGAGCTCGCTCCGGCGCCCGACAAGCGACTCGTCGAGAAGACGAGCGACGGGCTGCTGCCGCGCATCGGCGCGGATGGCGCCAAGCCGATGGACGTCTATGCGCGCCCCGCCGATCTCTCCGCGCGCCTGCCCGCCGGCGCGCCGCGCATCGCGCTCGTCGTCGGCGGAGTGGGGCTCAATGCGCGCCTGTCCGACAGGGCCATCGACGAGCTGCCCGCCGCGGTGACGTTGGCGCTCGCGCCCTATGGCGCCGCCGTCGAGGCGACAGCCGCTCGCGCCCGCGCCCGCGGCCATGAGATTTTGCTGCATGCGCCGATGGAGCCTTACGATTTCCCGGTCGAGAATCCGGGGCCGCATACGCTGCGCGCCGGCTCCGACGCGCTCGGCGATCTGCATTGGCTGATGAGCCGTTTCACCGGCTATGTCGGCGTCGTCAATTTCCTCGGCGCGCGCTTCACCGCCGAGGCCGGGGCTCTGCGCCCGGTGCTGGCGGACATCGCCGCGCGCGGCCTGCTCTATATCGATGACGGGGCCTCGCCGCGCTCGCTGGCGCCGAGCCTCGCGTCCGGGCTCGGGCTCGCGTCGGCGCGCGCCGACGCCGCGATCGATGCGCGGGCGAAGCCGCAGGAGATCGACGCGCAGCTCACGCAGCTCGAGGCGCTGGCCCGCCGCAACGGCCAGGCGATCGCCGTCGCCGAGGCGCTGCCGGGCGTTATCGCGCGGCTCTCGCATTTCGCCCGCGATCTCGAGCGGCGAGGAATCGCCCTTGTCCCGGTGAGCGCGCTGGCGGGGCGGGTGGATGTGTCGGAGGCGCGCGCGGGACGAGCCAAATGAGCGAATTGCCGTACCGCCCTTGCGTCGGCGTGATGCTGCTGGACCGGCGCGGCCGCGCCTTTGTCGGGCGGCGGCGCGCCAAGCGCTCCGATCCCGTCGCCATCGATCATGAATGGCAAATGCCGCAAGGCGGAATCGACGAGGGCGAGGAGCCTTTCGCCGCGGCGCTGCGCGAATTGCACGAGGAGACCAATGTGACCAGCGTCGCGCTGCTCGGCGAGGCGCGCGACTGGTACAGCTATGATCTGCCGCCCGAGGCGATGAAGCGCTGGACCGGCAAATATCGCGGGCAGACGCAGAGATGGTTCGCGCTGCGCTTTCTCGGCGAGGAGTCGGAGATTGACATCGAGCGACCCGCCGGCGGTGCGCATGAGCCGGAGTTCGACGCCTGGCGCTGGGAGGCGCCGTCGCGCCTGCCGGAGCTGATCGTGCCGTTCAAGCGCGCGGTCTATGAGCGCGTGGTGGAGGATTTCGCCCATCTCGGCGCGGAGTAGGGCGGAGCGGCGTTGTCGCTTCACGATCATGCGCGGATCATGACTGCGATCCTGCGCCTGGGGATAAGTTTTCGCGCCGCGCTCGCGCCTAGGAAGCGACCAATGGCGCCGGCCGCCTCCTCTCCCCGCGTGCGGGGAGAGGTGAGGTGAGGGGCCAGGAGAGCTCGCGGCGCGCTTCACAGTCTCGCCAGCCCGCCGGGCTCCCCACCTCTCCGCGTGCGGAGAGAGGGGGCGGCCGGCGCCGCGGCCTTCGTCGGAAGGGGTGGGGTGTAAGGCTTCAGCCCTTCTCCGGCAGGTTCAGGCGGATGTGCAGCTCGCGCAGCTGCTTCGGCGTCGCCTCGGAGGGCGCCCCCATCAGCAGATCCTCGGCGCGCTGATTCATCGGGAACAGCACCACCTCGCGCAAATTCTCCTCGCCGGCCAGCAGCATCACGATGCGGTCGACGCCCGGCGCGATGCCGCCATGCGGCGGGGCGCCATATTGGAAGGCGCGATACATGCCGCCGAATTTCTCGAGCAGCACCTCCTCGCCATAGCCGGCGATCTCGAAGGCCTTCTTCATGACGTCGGGGCGATGGTTGCGGATCGCGCCGGACGACAATTCGATGCCGTTGCAGACGATGTCATATTGAAAAGCGAGAAGATCGAGCGAGTTCCTCGTCTCCAGCGCCTCGAGCCCGCCTTGCGGCATCGAGAAGGGATTGTGCGAGAAGTCGATCTTCTTGTCGTCCTCGTTCCACTCGTACATCGGGAAGTCGACGATCCAGCAGAACTCGAACACATCGGTCTTGCAGAGGCCGAGCTCCGAGCCGATGCGCAGACGCGCGGCGCCGGCGAGCTTGGCCGCCTTCAGCTCCTCTCCGGCGGAGAAGAACAGAGCGTCCCCGGCCTTCACGCCGCCCTTGGCGGCGAGCGCGGCCAGCGCCTCCGGCGGAATGAATTTGGCGATCGGCCCCTTGCCGACGAGCGCGCCATTCTCCTCGTCGAAGATGATATAGCCGAGGCCCGGCGCGCCTTCCGAGCGGGCCCAATCATTGAGCTTGTCGAAGAAGCTGCGCGGCTGCGCGGCGGCGCCCGGCGCCGGAATGGCGCGCACCACCTTGCCCTTGAACGCCTTGAAGCTCACATCGTCGCGCGCGAATTCCGCGCTCACGTCGGCGATGATCAGCGGATTGCGCAGGTCCGGCTTGTCCGAGCCATATTTGAGCATGGCGTCGCGGAAGGCGATCTTCGGAAAGACCTGCGTCACCGGCTTGCCCTCGCCGAACTCTTCGAACACGCCGCGCAGCACCGGCTCCACCGCGGCGAAGACGTCCTCCTGCGTGACGAAGCTCATCTCGACGTCGAGCTGGTAGAACTCGCCGGGGCTGCGGTCGGCGCGCGCGTCCTCGTCGCGAAAGCACGGCGCGATCTGGAAATAGCGGTCGAAGCCGGCCACCATCAACAGCTGCTTGAACTGCTGCGGCGCCTGCGGCAGCGCATAGAACTTGCCCGGATGCATGCGCGAGGGCACGAGGAAGTCGCGTGCGCCCTCCGGCGAGGAGGCGGTGAGAATCGGCGTCTGGAACTCGAAGAAGCCGCGCTCCTTCATGCGCCGGCGCAGCGAATCGATGACGGCGCCGCGCAGCATGATATTGGCGTGCAGCTTCTCGCGGCGCAGATCGAGGAAGCGGTAGCGCAGCCGCGTCTCCTCTGGATAGGGCAGGTCGCCGAACACCGGCAGCGGCAGCTCGGCGGCCGGGCCGAGCACCTCGATCTCGGTCACATAGACCTCGACGAGACCGGTCGGCATGTCCGGATTTTCGGTGCCGGCGGGGCGCTTGCGCACCTCGCCGTCGAGCCGCGCCACCCATTCGGAGCGCAGCTTCTCGGCGTCCTTGAAGGCGGGAGAGTCGGGATCGACGACGCATTGGGTGAGGCCGTAATGGTCGCGCAGATCGACGAACAGCACGCCGCCATGGTCACGAATGCGGTGGCACCAGCCGGAGAGCCGGATCTTTTGGCCGGCGTCGGCCTCGCGAAGCTCTCCACAATTATGCGAACGATAGCGATGCATGGGCGTCTGGTCTCGAACAGGAGGGAGGTTCTAGCCGGGGAGAAACGCAGGGCGAAGGGGCGGTGTCAAGACACGCGGGCGCTCCCGCCGCCGTCTCCGGCGCGGGGGATGGGAGGTCCGGAACGCCGCGGCGCCGCTGCGGGCCGCGAAAAGAGGAAGATTGGTCGGAGCCTCGAGCGTTCCGGACCACGGTCGCCTTTTCTGCTGTTCGCCGCCTCCGGGGCCAGGGTTGTTTTCCCCTTTCGGGTAGTCTATCCCCGCGCCACCCTCGGATATTCGGCCTGGTCCGCGCCTTTTTTCAAAGGCTTCCGCACGAAGGAAGACCAGCGCCGGCGACGTGGCGTCGCGAAGATCGAGAGAGGGTCGCCTCCCGTCCCCGCGAACCGCGCCCCGCCGACGCCGCCCGACCCTTCGGATGGCGCCCCATGCGGCGGAAGCGGGAAGAGAATAGGAATTAAATCCGTTATTGTCAAGGGGCGCGCGAGACCGGGGCCGCAGCGGCTAGAGCGCTATCCGATCCAATTGGATCGGATAGCGCTCTAGAGTTCTTTCTTTCGAGCGAATTCTGATCGATCGAACGATTCCGTTCGATCGGAACGCGCTCTATCGCGCGGGCTCCGTCGTCTTGCCGTCGAAGCGCTCTTTCGCTTTCGCCGCGTCGCGCTTCGTCACATGGACCGTGCGGTCCTCGTGCTCAGGTGGGCCGTAGATCGTATAGAAGCGCAAGGGCTCGCGGCCGGTGTTGACGATATTGTGCTTCGCGCCGGCGGGAACGAGGATCGCGTCGTCGCCCTCGACGCGGGTCTTGCGGCCCTCGATCACGACCTCGCCGCGTCCTTCCTCGATGCGGAAGAATTGATCGACGTCCCGATGCGTCTCCTCGCCTATGTCTTCGCCCGGATCGAGCGACATCAGCACGAGTTGAAGATGCTTGCCGGTGTAGAGCACGTGTCGGAAATCGGCGTTTCTCTTGGTCGCTTTGGCGATGTCGCCGATAAAGCCCTGCACGGTGTGCGCGGCCTTGGCCTGTCGCGCCTGCGCGTTTGCGCCGAGCCCCGCGACCGCGAGGACGATGACGATGGCCAATACAAAATTGACGAGCGAACGCGCCGCCATGACGATCCTCCACGCGCAACTTCGCGACGCTGCGGGAACGGCGCCGCTTCCGCGAGACAACGCCGATCGGGCGCGCCGGTTCCATGGGGCGCCGTGACGGCTTCAGCTGCGCCTGCCGACGCGCTATGGTCGCGCGCTGTTCATTCGGGGATCGTCGTCATGCGCTCGCCGCGTCTATTCGCAATCCTCTTCCTCTGCATCGCGGCTGCGACCCCCGCTCTGGCGCAACGCCGCGTCGCGCTCGTCATCGGCAATGGGGCCTATCGCACCGTCGCCGGCCTCGCCAACCCGCCGAGCGACGCGGCCGCCATGGCCGCCATGCTGCGCGGCGCGTTCGACGATGTGACGATCCGCACCGACGTCGGCTTTCGCGAGATGAACGAGGCCGTCCGCGATTTCGCGCTGCGCGCCGCGGGCGCCGATGTCGCCGTCGTCTTCTACGCCGGGCACGGCGTCGAGATCGGCGGACGCAACTTCCTCGTCCCGATCGACGCCGAGCTGAAATATGCGGAGGACGCCGAGGCCGAGGCGGTCGAGCTCGACCGCATCCTGCGGCTGCTGGAGCCGGTCAAGCGCCTCAAGCTCGTCATTCTCGACGCCTGCCGCGACAATCCGTTCGCCGCGCGTATGCGCTCCATCACCGGCGGCGCGCGCGCCGTCGGGCGTGGCCTCGCCGCGCCGAAGCTCGACATTTCCGATACGCTGGTCGCTTTCGCGACGGCGCCGGGCGCGACCGCCTCCGACGGCGACGGCGCGCATAGTCCGTTCACGACGGCGCTGCTCGATAATCTGATGCTGCCGCAGCTCGATATTCGCATCGCGCTCGGCAAGACGCGCGACGCGGTGCTGCGCGCGACCGGCAATCGCCAGATTCCGTTCATCAGCGGATCGCTCGGCGGCGACACCTTGCCGCTCGCCGTTTCCTCGGCCGCGGTCATCGACGCCGAGCAGAGCGAATTCGCCGCGGCGACGGCGCGCGGCGATCTGTCCGCCTTCGACGCCTTCATCGCCAAATATCCGAGCGGCCCCTATACGCAGACGGCGCGGCGTGAGCGCGATCGGCTGCGCGCCGCCGCCGAGCCGCGCCACCCGGCCGAACCGGATTTCGGCGCGGGTGCTGCGCGCTATCACTATGTCGCCGACGTCATGCCGCCCGATGATTGGCTCGCTCTGCGCTCGGCGCCGAGCGGCGGCGAGGGCGTGCGCCTGCGAAAAATGCCGAACGGAACCTTGCTCGAGGTGCTCGCCGAGCGCGCCGACGGCTGGTGGCGCGTGCGCGTCGTGGACACGGGCGAGATCGGCTGGGCGAAGAGCGGCGTCAAGGGACGGCGGCCGTGGATCAGGTGCTGCAAGCAACTCTGAGTGCGTTGCGCTTCAGCTGCGCCGAGCGCTTCACCCCCGCGCCGTCAGCGGATGGTCGCGCACATCCGGGTCGAACACCAGCGACACTTGCACGTCGCCGACCGTGCGCAGCACATGCAGCGAGATCGCCGAGCGTTCGTCCTGGCGCAGAGCGATGTCGACGCGCGCGTCGCCGAGCGAGAGATTGCGCAGCACGATCTCGCCGGCGAAGCCCGGCACATCCGGATTGACGAAGCGGATCTGCCGCGCCTCGAGATCGAATTCGAGGCCGAGCATGGTCTGGATCAGCAGAAAGGGCGCGCTCGCCGCCCAGGCCTGCGGCGAGCAGGCGGCAGGATAGAGCGTCGGTCCGCGCCCGCGCCGGCGACGAAAGCCGCAATAGAGCTCCGGTATGCGGCGCGCCTCCATATAGCTCGCCGCGCGCACCAGCGATTCGAACACCAGCGCCACGCCTTTCTTGAAGCCATAGCGGCCGAGGCCATGAGCGATGATGGCGTTGTCATGCGGCCAGATCGAGCCGTTGTGATAGGACATCGGATTATAGCGGCTCTCGCCGCGCGCCACCGTGCGCAATCCCCAGCCGGAGAAGAAGCTGGTGTCGAGCAGGCCGGCGGCGACGCGCTCGGCGCGGTCGGCGCGCGCTATGCCGGCGTAGAGCGCATGGCCGGCGTTGCTCGTGCGCACCTTGCATTGCTTCTTCTCGCCGTCGAGCGCGAGCGC
This sequence comes from Methylosinus trichosporium OB3b, assembly GCF_002752655.1. Taxonomy (NCBI): domain Bacteria; kingdom Pseudomonadati; phylum Pseudomonadota; class Alphaproteobacteria; order Hyphomicrobiales; family Methylocystaceae; genus Methylosinus; species Methylosinus trichosporium. The sequence goes on from NZ_CP023737.1 coordinate 4,195,053, forward strand.
GTAGGTGCCGATCTCCTCGCACCAGAAAGCGTCCTCGAAGCGCTCGCGCAACACTTCGGCCTCGTGCGCGAGCTCTCCGGCGCGGGCCTCCATGCCGAGCCGGCGCGCGAGGGAGGCGGCGAGTCTTCGCGCGGCGTAGACATAGGCCTGCGCCTCGACCAGCGCGATCGGGCCTTCGGCGAGACGTCCGTCGGCATGGAACACGGAATCATGCGAATCCTTCCAGCCCTGATTGACGAGGCCCTTCTCGGTGTGGCGCTGATATTCGATGAAGCCGTCGCCATCGGGATCGCCGGGACCGGCAATCCAGGCGAGCGCCCGCTCGATCGCCGGCCATAGCTCGCCGATGAGCGCGAGATCGCCGGTGCGGCGCGCATAATAGCCGGCGAGCACGACGAAGAGCGGAGTGGAATCCACCGAGCCGTAATAGAGGCCGAAGGGAATCTCGCCGAGCGCGGCCATCTCGCCGCCGCGCATCTCGTGCAAGATCTTGCCCGGCTCGCAGTCGGAACGCGTGTCGAAGCCGAGGCCCTGATGAGCGGCGAGGCGCTTCAGCACGCCGATGGCGATCGACGGATCGAACCACAGCATCTGCAGCGCGGTGATGACGCCGTCGCGCCCGAAAGAGGTCGAATACCAGGGAATGCCGGCGTAAGGGTAGAGGCCTTCCGGCGTCTTGGTCAGCAGCATGCGCACATCGGCGGTCGAGCGCCAGAGAATGGCGTTGAGCGTCGGATCGGAGGTCTCGACATGCGCGCAATCGCGCGTCGAGGCGGCGAGCTCGCGATGCAGTCCGGTGAGGCCGTTGAAGAAGGATTGCGTCGATTTCGGCAGGCGGCCGCGACTCGCCGCGGTGAGGAAGATGGTGCGCGCCTGGCGCGGCGCGAGCTGCAGCGAATAGGTGGCGACGCTGTCGACGAGCAGCGACGGGTCCGGCTCGAAGGAGAGGGCGGTCTCGCGCAGCACGCCGTCGAGTCCGCGATAATAGAGCGCGACGGCGCCCGCCGCGAGCGTCTGCGCCCAGGCGGCGCCGCGCCGCGCGCGCCGCACGCCGCGCACTTCGAAGATGTCGGCGAAATCATTGGCGAAAGCGATGGAGAGATTGAGCCGCACCTCCTCGGCGCTCTGATTGGACACTTCGAGCCGCTCGCGCAGCGAGCCGTCCTTCAGATAAATGGTTCGCGAGACATAGACCGAATCTTTCAACAGCGCGATCTTGCCGTCGATGAAGATGTCGGGATTGGTGAGATCGACATAAAAGCTCAGATTGTCGTCGCGGATCGCCGAATCGAGCAGTAGAGGCTGGGCGCCGTCGATCAAGAGCTCGAGATGCGAGAGATAGCGCGTGTCGTGATCGAAGAGCCCGTCCGGCCCGCCGGCGGTCGCGCCTATGTCGCCATGGCTGTCGAAGACGGCGAATGTGTCGTCATGCTTCAGCGTGCGGCGCGGGCGCGACGGCGGCCCGGTCGCGGGAATGTAGAATTGCAGCTCGCGCGGCTGCGGATCGCCGCCGCCGCCGTCGGCGTCCGGCGTGGCGCTGATGTGTTCGGAGCTTCGCTCTTTGCCGGAAGTCACGGGCGCGGCCTCGTCACGTTTCGGGGTCTCGCCTCAGTGGCTCACATCGATAGGCGCGCTGGATGCGTGAGACGCCGCTCGAGCCCGTCCTCCAATCGATTGGGAAATCGATCGGAAGCGAGGAGGATCGGCTGCTCCGCCCGCGGCCGCGCCCCCGACGCGCCGAGCAGGCGTCGATAGAGCGCGACATAATTCCTCGCCATGCGCGCGGCCGAGAAGCGCGTCTCGAAGCGGCGGCGCACGCGCGCGCGGTCGAGCGCGAGCACGCGGCCGAGCGCGGCGATCGCCTCGCTCACCGTGTCGACGAGGCAGCCGGTGACGTCCTCGTCGACGACCTCGGGAACGGAGCCGCGACGGAAGGCGAGCACCGGCGTTCCGCAGGCCATCGCCTCGATCATCACGACGCCGAAGGGCTCCGGCCATTCGATCGGAAACAGCAGCGCGCGCGCCTCGCCGAGAAAGCGGCTCTTCTGCCGATCGTCGATCTCGCCGACATAGTCGATCATCGGCGGAGCGAGCAGCGGCTCGATCACGTTATGAAAATACTCTGCATCGGGACGGTCGATCTTCGCCGCGATTCTGAGCGGCAGGCCGACGGCGGAGGCGATGGCGATGGCGTGATCCAAGCCTTTCTCCGGCGAGACGCGGCCGAGAAAGGCGAGATAGCCGCCGCGCGGGTCGAGCGTCGGCGCAAACAGATCGAGCGGCAATCCATTCGGCACGGTGCCGATGAAATTGGCGTGCGGAACCGGCCGCCGTTGCGCGTCGGAGATGGAGACGAGCGGCATTTGCGGAAAGCGCGTGTAGAATTCCTCGAGGTCGGGAAGATCCTGGCGTCCATGGAGAGTGGTGAGCGTGCGCGACGCGAGGTCGCGGAACAGAGGGAATTGCAGCTGATCGATATGAAAATGCAGAATGTCGAACTGCGCCGCCATGCCATGCGCTTTGTCGAGCATGGCGAGATAATGCGGCAGAGGATCGGGCGCCCCCTTCTGTCGCAGCGGTAGATCGCAGCAGGGAATGAGCTTCGCCGAGGTCATCGAGCGCCCGCTCGCGAACAAGGTCACGTCATGGCCCTGCGCGACGAGCTCCTCGGTGAGATAGGAGACGACGCGCTCGGTGCCGCCATAGAGCCGAGGCGGCACGCTCTCGATGAGCGGCGCGATCTGCGCGATCTTCAACGGAAGAGATGTCGACGGAATTGTCTCGATGGGGCCACGCCATTGCTGCGACGGCATTTTTGCACTCGTTTCGACGCCTCTCGCTCCCCGCAAAGGTCAACTCTCGATCGCCACGAAAGTTCCAAACGGCGCCGGCTGCGCCGAGATGTCGGACAGCTTCGGCGTCCCGCGTCGGTTCTAGAGCGCGGCGTTTTCACGCCGGAGCGCCGCGTCGGCGAGCGCGCGCATCGCTCCCGCGATCGCCGATCGAATGCCGTCGTCGGCGATGAGGCCATCGTCGCCGACGGATTCTTGCGAGACGGGAATGTCCGCGCAGGCGGATTCGACGATGTCGACGCCGGCGCGGTCGAGCACGATGCGCAGCGCGGCATAAGTGTCGCGCGCGCGGCCCCGCGCCGCAGGATTGATCCAGGCGACCGGCAGGCGATAGAGGCTGCCGCCGCCGACGGTCCAGTCCAGCAGGTTCTTGAAGCTTCCCGGCAGCGAGCCCGCATATTCCGGCGTGGAGAGCAGGACGGCGCTCGCGCCGCGAAGCAGTGCGCGCAGCTCGGCCGCCGTCTCGGGAAGCGGGTCGCGGTCGTCGTCGGGATTGAAATGCGGCAGCTCGCCGAGCCGGCGATAAACGAGGGCGTTCACGCCGGGAGGCGCCAGCGCCGCAGCGGTCGCGACGACCGCGCCATTGATCGATTTGGCGCGCAGGCTTCCGTTGATCAGAACGATCGAGAGGCGATTCGTCTCCGCCATGAGCGCTAGAGCACGAGCAGCGCCGCGCGGATGGTCAGCGCGAAGAGGACGAGCGAGGCCATGACGAACAGAACGAAGCGGCGCATGATGATGTTCGTGGTCGATTGCACGAGGCTATGCGAGATGCGCAGCGCGACATAGCTCCAGGCGAGCGCGATATCGACCAACCCGTCGGCCCCGAGCATAGCGAGCGTGAGAGCGACGGCGTAGAACAACGTCGGCTGCTCGTGGAGATGATTGTAATTGTCCGCCTTCCAGCGCGTCGGCGCGGGAATTTGCGCGTTGAACTCCTCCTTGGTCTGCTGCGGATCGAGCTTCGCGCGCGCTTTACGCAGCGCGGGAATGCGCGTCGTATAGAGCCACGCCCACATGACGAAGGTCCAGAGCACGAGAGCGATGATCGGAGCGAGGAGGGGGCTGTGCCGCAATGTCTTTCTCCATGAATTCATCGGAACGACGGAAGCTGAGCGACGACCTCTTACGCCATCTGCGCCCTTGCGGAAAAGCCCGCTACGTCTCCCGGGGGCGATCGGCGAGACGGCTTCGCTCGTCCTCCGCGGCCGGCGCTTACGTGAGGTGGCTTACGAACTCTTAACCATGCCCCCTGAATAGTGGCGTCTCCGCTCGGGGGAATTAAGATTATGATAAGAAGATTATTGGTTTCGACCGCGCTCGGTCTTCTGTTCGCCGGCGCGGCGTCAGCAGGCTCGCCCACGCGCTACAACGAGCCGCCCAAAGCTCCGATTCTGGAGAGCCGCAGCGGCGGTCAGCCGTCGACCTCGCGCGGGCGAAAGGGCTATCGCTCGAATGAGGATGTGACCGGCTCGATACCGATGGCGGCGAGCGCGCCGCTCGTCGGCGTCGATGCGGCGCATGCCGCCTTGTCGGCGCCGTTATGGACCGGCTTTCATGTCGGCGCGACGATCGGATCGGGCTGGGCGATCACGCCGCTCGCCATTCCCAATGCGGCGACATTCAGCGGCGTCGGCATGTCGGGCGTCGCCGGCGGCGTGACGGCGGGCTTCGATTATCGATTCGGCTCCGTCGTCGCGGGCATTGCCGCAGACGGCAATCTCAAGAGTACATCGGCCTATTTGTCCGGCGTCGATGTGACGTTCCGGGAAGCGGCGTCATGGGCCTTGCGCGGGCGGCTCGGCGGGCTCGCCTCCGAGGACACGCTGGTCTATGCGACGGCAGGCGTCACGCAGGCGATCACCAAGCTCACCTATCCGACCGGCGACAGCGACGACGTGCGCTACACGGGCGCGATATTCGGCGTCGGCGTCGAGACGCGCCTCGCCGCCGGACTCTATGGCCGCGCCGAATATCTGCAGAGCCTGTTCGGACAGCGCAATTTCGACGGCGGGCGCTACAATGCGCGGCTCGAGAGCGGCGTCGCCCGCGTCGGGCTGATCCTCAAGCCTTTCGAGATGGGCGATTGGAGCGGGCTGCCGGTCGGCCTCGCCGCAGCGAGCTCCACGCAGCCCGAGAGCTGGACGGGCGCTCATATCGGCGCGCATGGCGGCTACGCCTTCGGCTCGACGAAGCTCACCTCCGGCTCCTGGACAGGCGACGGCGTCGGCGGCGCCGGCGGCGTCGGCGGGGCGCTGCTCGGTTATGATTATCAATGGGGGCGGTCGGTGCTCGGCGTCGAGATCGACGGCAGCGGCGGCGGCGCGCGGTCCACGGCGAGCGTGACGCTCCGGCGCTTCTCGGCGAATGCGCAGATCGCCTATGATTGGGATTATTCCATTCGCGCTCGCGCCGGGCGTCTGTTCGGAAGCACGCTGCTGTTCGGCACGGTCGGGTGGACGCAGACCTATGGCCGGCTCACGACGGCGGGGCTCGGCGGCATAGAGACCTCGCATCTCTTCTCGGGCGTGCAGCTCGGCGGCGGCGTCGAGACGATGCTGACGACGCATCTCGGCGCGCGCCTCGAATATCTGCACAGCTTCTACGACAAATATGCGGGGGTGCTCGGATCGTCGATCGACGCGCGGCCCACCACGGGGAAGACGCGCGCGGCGGTGATCTATAAATTCTGAGTCGAATGCGCCGTCATCGCGAGCGTGGCGAAGCGACCCGGAGCCGTGGGCCGGCTCAGGGATCGCTTCGTCGCTGCACTTCTCGGCTCGTCGACCGCCTCGAGCATGGCCGCAGAAACCGCGACAATTTCTTGGCGTTCGTCCTGCAGCGGCGGCTATACTGTGGCGGTTCCGGGGTCTTTTCGTCAAAGTCTCCGTTTTTGCTACTGCCGAGCTTGTGTGGACTGAGGCTTGTCGAATAGGCATGTCTTGAACGAGACATGAGGACGCGATGAAGAACGTCGAAATTCGTCTTTTTGCGGCAACGCTTTGCGCAGCGGCGGCCACCCCTTCGGCGCAGGCCGGAATGGCGCTCGACGCCAATGCCGGCGGCGCCGGCGCGATGGCTCCGACCAAGGTGCTGGTGCTCGGCGCCGAGCGTCGCGCCAACGCCGAGCAATATGCGGCGAAGAATAAGCTCGATCTCTCCACCTTGAAGCGCGCGCATGCGGCTTCGGGCCTCGTCACCTGCGGCCGGGCGCATGGCGCGGGCCAGCTCACGGTGGCGAACGACGTCATCACCACGGCGGCGCACGTGTTCCTCGACGAGCGCGGCGCGCATCGCTCGCGCGCCTGCTATTTCGTCACCGATATCGATGGCCGCAAGCGCCGCGTGCCGATCGACATGGGCACGATCATCGCCGGCTCGGCCAAGCCTTATTCGGCCAAGGCGGTCAATGACTGGGCGGTGGCGCGGCTGGCGCAGCCGCTCGACGATGTGTCGCCTTACGATCTCGCCGAGGAGGTCGCGGTCGATCAGCCGGTGGAGTTCGTCTCGCGCGGCCATTCCGATTGGCGCGACGCCGAGACCATGTCCTTCGAGGCGTGCCGGCTGCGCGCCCAGACCAATCAGGTGAAGGGCGGCACGCGCGAATTCGCCTTCGACTGCGGCACAGGCGACGGCGCCTCGGGCGGCGCTGTGCTCTCGGGCGAGCAGCGGCTGCGCCTCGGCGCTATTCTGGTCGGCTGGCGCAGCAGCGATCCGGCGCGCGTCGGACCCTATTCGCAGAACAATTATAATTTCGTCGTCTCGATTGAAGGCCCGTTCCGCGAGGCCGTGCTCGCCTCCGCGCGCCGCGACGCCGGTCCGACGACGGCGCAGGCGCAGCCCGGCGAGAAGACCGGCGAGCGCGACGCGGGCGCCCGCCGCTCGGCGGTGGGACGCGAATAGCGAGTCGGCAAGCGTTCTAAAGCGTGACGAGAAGCCGCAAGGATTGGGGCGTCGTCACAATTGCGAGGAGCGAAGCGACGAAGCAATCCAGGGGTCGCCCCACGGCTCTGGATTGCTTCGCTCCGCTCGCAATGACGGCCCGAGCTTTCGTTGGCTCACATTCTGCCTCGGACTTCTCACATCCGCACGAGATGATCGAAGGCGGAGAGCGCCGCGGTCGCGCCTTCGCCCATGGCGATGACGATCTGCTTATAGGGCACGATCGTCGCGTCGCCCGCGGCGAACACGCCCGGCGCCGAGGTCGCGCAGCGGCGGTCGATCTCGATCTCGCCGAAGCGCGATAGCGTCACCGCGCCCTTCAGCCATTCCGTGCTCGGCAGCAATCCGATCTGAACGAACACGCCGTCGAGCGTGATGTCGCGCGTGTCGCCGCTCTCGCGGTCGCGATAGGAAAGCCCGGTCACTTTCGCGCCGTCGCCACGGATCTCGGTCGTCTGCGCCGAGACGATGATCTCGACATTGGGCAGCGAGCGCAGCTTGTCCTGCAATATGCCGTCGGCGCGCAGCTTCGAATCATATTCGATCAGCGTCACATGGGCGGTGAGGCCGGCGAGGTCGATCGCCGCCTCGACGCCGGAATTGCCGCCGCCGATCACCGCGACGCGCTTGCCCTTGAACAGCGGCCCGTCGCAATGCGGGCAATAGGCGACGCCCTTGGTCATATATTCGGTCTCGCCCGGCACATTGATGCGCCGCCAGCGCGCGCCCGGCGCGAGCACGATCGTCTTCGATCGCAGCACCGCGCCATTGACGAGCCGCAGCTCGGCGAGGGCGCCGGGCTCGGACGCCGGAACCAGCGCCGCGGCGATCTGGCCGTTCATCACATCGACCCCATATTCGGCGACGTGACGCTGCAGCGCGGCCGCCATCTCGGGACCTTCGGTGTGCGGGACGGAAATGAAATTCTCGATCCCCGCCGTGTCCTGCACCTGGCCGCCGAAACGCTCCGCGACAATGCCGGTGCGCACGCCCTTGCGCGCCGCATAGACCGCCGCCGCCGCGCCCGCCGGACCGCCGCCGACGATCAGCACGTCATAGGGCGCCTTCGCCGAAAGGGTCGCGGCCTGCTTCTCGCCGGCGCCGGCGTCGAGCTTGTCGAGGATCTGCTCCAGCGTCGCGCGGCCGTGCTGGAACGGCTCGCCATTGAGGAACACGCTCGGCACCGCCATGATCTGCCGCTCCTCGACCTCGCGCGGGAACAGCGCGCCGTCGATGGCGACATGGCTGACGCGAGGATTGAGCGCGGCCATCAGATCGAGCGCCTGCACCACCTCGGGGCAGCTCTGGCAGGTGAGCGAGAAATAGGTCTCGAAGCGATAGTCGCCGTCGAGCGCCTTCACGCGCTCCAACGTCTCCTCGGCCTCTTTGGGCGGATGGCCGCCGACATGGAGCAGGGCGAGGACGAAGGAGTTGAACTCATGGCCGCCGGGCACGGCGGCGAAGCGCAGCGAGACGCCGCCGCCGTCGCGCTCGATCGCGAAAGAGGGGCGGCGGGCGTCGTCGTCGCGGCGCACATAGGAAATCTTGTCGGAGAGGGAGGCGATCTCCTGGCAGAGCTCGGCGAGCTCGGCCGATTTCGCGCCGTCGTCGAGCGAGGCGGCGAGCGTGATCGGCGTGGCGATGCGCGCGAAGAGGCCCTGCAGCTGGCTTTTCAGATTGGCGTCCAACATTTCTCGGCTCCCAACAGCGGCCTCATCCAGAGGCGCTTTTTGCGGAACGCAAAAAGCCTCGAAGGATGCTCCAGCGCGCGAAGCGGTCCACCCCTTCGAGACGCCCGCTGCGCGGGCTCCTCGGGGTGAGGGACTGAATTTTCGTGTGTTTGCGGTTCGCGGGAGCCTCCGGCCGGACGGACCGGCCGGAGGCGTCTCGCAAGATCAGATCTTGCCGACGAGGTCGAGCGAGGGCTGAAGCGTCTTCTGGCCCTCTTCCCACTTGGCCGGGCAGACCTCGCCCGGATGCGCCGCCACATATTGCGCCGCCTTGACCTTGCGCAGCAGCTCCAGCGCATTGCGGCCGACGCCGCCGGCGTTGATCTCGACGATCTGGATCTTGCCGTCCGGATCGACGACGAAAGTGCCGCGGTCGGCGAGGCCGGCCTCCTCGATCAGCAC